>WFNM01000021.1 GCA_015488615.1 Sulfurimonas sp. | reverse complement strand
GGTTTCAAAATAGAATAGACGGTTGTTGTTTTATTAGTTATTTCTAAGTAATATAAACTTGTTCGTTTGAACTAGCCCTTCTTACTTGCTTAGTTTTCAATGATCTCAAACAATCTCTCTTAACCTTCAACTCGAAGATTCGTAACCTTTTAAACAAGGTGTCTCTGTTTGTGGATGGGAATTATAGGGTGGTTGTGCTTAGAGTTTGCTTAAAGTGTTTGAAAGATTGAAAGAATGTTTCGTTTGTTTGTTTAAATTGTTTGACTTTTGGGAGACAAGTCCCTTGTTTAGGGACTTCATATTAAAGGTAAAGATTTTTACTATAGTTGTATTTATTGAACAGTTTAAGCTTCGACTATCCAACCACCACCAATTAGCTTATCATCATCATAAAATACAGCAGCTTGTCCAACAGCAACTCCAAAAACACTAGTTTCCAGTTGGACATATGCTCTCTCTCCATCTATTCTCACATGACAAGGAACAGCAGTTGTTCTATATCTTAGCTTTACAGTGGTATCAAACTCTTTTACTTTTGTAAACATATTAAGATTATTTATAACTACTTCATTACATGCAAGTTCTTCTTTTTTGCCAACAACTATCTGGTTCTTCTTGGAATCTATACTTATAACAAAATGAGGATCATGTGCACCACGGACAGTAAAACCTTTTCGCTTTCCTATAGTGTAATGCATATAACCTTTATGTTCGCCAACTACTTCACCCTTAGTGTTAAGTACTTCACCTACCTGGTCAACAGGCACATACTTCTTGAGTACATCTGTGTAAGTTGTTTCTACAAAACATATCTCACTTGATTCTGCTTGAGAAGAAAAAGACTCAAGTCCTTCAATCGAAGCAGCAGTTTTTTTAATGTCTGACTTTAGCAGTTCTCCAAGTGGAAACTTTAAACGCGGTAGAATCTCTTGCCTTACATAAAAAAGAAAATAGCTCTGATCTTTTGTATCATCTTCTGCCTGATAAAAGTACTCTCCATCTGTTTTTATATAGTGTCCAGTTGCTAAGTACTGAGCCCCTATCTCATCTGCAAACTCTATCATCTCGCCAAATTTCATCGTTCTGTTACAGAGTGCACAAGGGTTTGGTGTCTTTCCCTCTGCATAAGTGTCTATAAATGGTTGAAATACTTTTTTGTTAAACTTTTCTTGTAAATCTAAGACATGTAGTTTTACACCAAGTTCATCAGCAGCTTTTTGTGCACGAGCTTGATGTATCTCATGGTACCCTGGCTTTGAATGAAGTTTCATGTAAAGACCTTCTACTTCATAGCCTTGTTCTTTTAACATAAGTGTTGTAATTGTAGAGTCAACACCACCACTCATTCCAACTAATACTTTTTCTTTCATCATTTTTTTAGCCTTGAAAGGGATTTATAATAACTTGTATCTTTAAGACCGACATCTTCAAGTACTTCTATCTGATTTATTAAAGAAGTCTTCACTTCACGGACAACATATTCTAAATCGTCTGTGAGTTGAATTAACTCTAAGTCTTCTCTATTTATCATGCCATCTCTAAGAAGTTTCGACTCTATGAAGTCTAGAAGGGGTTGAAAAAACTCATTACCTACAACAAATATTTTCACACCTGTTACTTTTTTCGTTTGAACAAGTGTTAAAGATTCAAAAAGTTCATCCAGTGTACCGTAACCACCAGGGAAAATAACATACGCCATAGAATACTTCACTAACATCACCTTCCGAGAGAAAAAATAGTCAAATGTTAGTTCTTTTGTTGTGTAAGGATTAAGAGCCTGTTCAAAAGGAAGATCTATATTTAGCCCGATAGACTCCACTTCATATTTATCTGTACCACGATTTGCTGCTTCCATGATGCCTGGTCCACCACCAGTCATTATGTTAAAGCCCTCTTTAGCAAGCATTCCTGAAAGATCACAAGCTTTTTTGTAGTAAATATTCTCTTTATCTGTTCTAGCACTACCAAAGATAGTCACTGTAGGACCAAGATCACCTAACTCATCAAAGCCTTTGACAAAATCTGCAATTATTTTAAAAACACTCCAAACATCAGCAGATTTTATCTCTTTAATATATTTTTTTGAGAGTTCATTATCTCTATTTTTCATCTGCTAAGCCTTGAGTTTATTAAGTCTGTCTTTTTTACTACCTATTGTAGTTATCTGTACACCAAAGTTTCCATCAACAATAACAACTTCACCCTCAGCGATTACATGATTATCCACGAGAATTTCCAAAGGGTCATTTGCTAGTTGATTGAGTTCTATTACTGAACCTATATCCATATTAAGAACATCCTTTAGTAACATGCGTTTCTTACCTATACGAACACGAACAGGAAGTTTTACATCCATAATAAGAGAAATATTATTCATTTCATCGCTACTCAATTGTATATCGCTAGACCCTGGACAATCACCAGAGCTTGAAGGCTCAGAGATAGGAGCGAAATTTTCTTCTTGTATACTACTAGATCCGTCATGAAGTGCATTGTAGATACTATTATCTAAGATAAACATCATTAAAGATTTCAGGTCGCCCATCTCAAATTTATAAACATACATTCTATTAAATTCTTCAAGGCTCACTTCTGAATCATCACTAATATACTCAATACTGTCCACACTGAATGAAAGAACGGGAAGCTCTGATTGGGTAGAGAGATTATTAGCCATTGATCCAAAGATATTAGAAACTATCTCTTTTGTTGCATCTATATCATCTTCACTCACATCTTCCCTATCACTAGCCTCCTCTCCCATCATCATATCTGAAAGTGATGCAGCAAGGTTTGGTGGAATTGCTACCATTACATTAGCATCTATATCTCCAGTAACCTTTAACTTCACAAGTACAATTGGGGGTACAATATTAGAAATAATACTTAACTCTTGTTCTTCTTTAAGTTCTAAAGATGGAGCAGTTCCAATGAGTGCTTCAATCGTTCCTACAGTCTCTTCTTCAAAGAGTTTCATAAAATCACTCATCGTCTAACCTCTCGCTATCTTTAAAATTATTTTTATCATCTATTATATCTTGTACACCTGATATTTTAGCTTGCCGCTCTTTTTCAAAGCTTTCTAGTGCACGCTTGACCGCATCTTTTTCTGTATCAATCACTTCTCTAATATGGATAGATTTTCTAAAACGCCTAAGACCTATCTCACCTTTAAAACGCTCTTTACCATCTACACTTACGGTAACAATATCATCAGCAGCACTCGATAAACGTAAAACATCTCCAATTTGCAACTCTAGTATATCCCCCATTGTTAAATCAGCATTACCCAAATTAGCTTCTATATTTACTTTTGCTCCACCTAGCAGTACTTGAAGTTCTGTATTTCTACTCTTTTTCGAGCTTGTTTCATTAAGCATTAAATCACGTGAAGCAAGTTTTGGTAAAACAGGCTCAAGAGAAATAACTGGGTAACATATATTCATCATTCCTGAACTATGTCCAATAATGATTTCCATTACAACCATAACAACAATCTCATTTTGTGCAACAATTTGCACAACATTTGGACTAGACTCTTTTGACTCAATAGTAGGATAAACATCCATAACAGGTCCCCATGCCTCTTTAAGCGTACTCATCATAACTCTTAAAATAGTCTCAAACAGTGACAGTTCTATATCCGAAAACTCTCGACTAGCATCAAATGGCTCGCCCTTTCCACCTAAAAGACGGTCTAACATAGGAAATGCTATAGAAGGGTTTATCTCTATAACACCACTTCCTTCTAAGGGTTTTACTGAGAAAACATTAAAAGAAGTAGGGTTTGGAAGAGACATTAAAAACTCACCATATGTCATCTGGTCAACTGAGTGAAGCTGTATCTCTACGATAGAACGCATGATAGAGGAAATCTGACTTGCTAACGAGCGAGCCATCTTGTCATGTACCCCGCGAAAGGCACGGAGTTGTTCTTTTGAAACACGATTTGGGCGTTTGAAGTCATAAAGGGTGACTTGGCGTTGAGGAAGAAGTGCTTCTTCCCCAGTCTCTAGGACTTCATCACCCTCATCTTCTACAACATCGAGTAGTGCATCAATCTCTTCTTGGGAAAGTATATCTGCCATATTAAGCTCCTACACTCTCTTTGATTTTATGTATAACACTTTTATGAATCTGAGAAATTCTCGATTCTGTGATCTCCAAGACTGCACTTATCTCTTTAAGTGTCAACTCTTCAAAATAATAGAGCTGAATTATCATCTGTTCTCGTTCTTTATAGCTAGAGAGCACTTTTTTAATCACTTCTACTAGCTCATCTTTTTCTACAGCTACAAGTGCTGCACCTTCATCACCAACATGTAGTTGATCATGTAGAGGCATAACTGTATAAATATTTGAAGCTATTCTTGCATCATGCACTTTTTCTATACTCTCATTTAACTTTTCTGCTAATTCTTTATCTGATGGTTCTTCATTATGTGTAAGCATATGCTCTTCAACTATATAATTTATAGATTTTACGAGCTTACGACTCGCACGACTCAAGATATCAAGACTTCTTAGATAATCAAGCATAGCACCATAAACGCGAGTTTTCGCATAACCCCAAAAAGAGTCATTTTTACTCTCATCATAACGACGAGCTAGTTTAATAAGCTCTTCAGTCCCAATAGCTGACAAATCTGCAAAATCTACACTACTCGGAAGTCTCTCTTTAAGACGAAATGCCATCGCTTTAACAGCTGGTAAATACTGGATAGCAAGTTCATCTTCTTGATGTTTAAGATCTTGGATATAGCCATTGAAAATCATGCTTTTTGTCCTTGATATTCATCTTGATTCATTTTAATGGCTAAATCTGTAATTTTCACTGCAGAGTCAATTAATTTTTCACGTTTATTTATCTCTTTAACTATAGTATCAAGCTCTTTTTCATGCATATCTCTAGGAAAAGCATATGATTTCGCTGTTAGAGTTCTATAATAAAAGGCAATAATTATATGCGAAAAAAGATAGAAAAATATTGTGATTAAGAAAGTATATACAAAGAGTCCATTTGCATCAAAAGATTTTAGTATACCAAAGATAATTCCTACGAAAAAACCTTGTACAGTAAAGAAGTAAACAAAATTTTCACCTAGCATTATTATTCCCCAAACTCACTAAAAGTGTTTAATAAGTCTCTTAAATAACCCAGAGAGACCGCTTTCATTTGAACTAACCAGCACATTTCGTTCCAATTTCTTAGATATTTTTTGTACTAAGGCATCTATATCTCTTGCAGGAACAGACATTGGATACTGTGCTGTAAAAAGTGCTCTCTGTTTTACTGAAGAAGAAACTTTGATATCAGCATTTATTTTACCTATAAGTTCTAAATTTAAATTACCACCTATATTTGCATTTGCAACTTTTTTTATCTTCTCAAAAACTCCAACAGCCTCTTTTTCGTTTTTAACTTGATTCATAATCATGCTTACATCATCACGAAGTGTAGCAATAGTTTTGATAGTTGCATAGGCATCTGTTATAGCTGCAGGATCAGGAACAGTCACAACTATTACATCATCAGCAGCATTTAAAAACATTTGAATATGTTCTCCTATTCCTGCACCAGTGTCAATTATCATAACATCGAGTTTATCTAAGACCCGTGCTTCTTGCATAAAACGCTCAAAAAGTGCCATATCAGAGTACTTAAGTATTTCATCACCACTCTCACCAGGGATAAGAATAAGATTCCTAGTAATAGGGATTAGAATATCACTAACAGTTGCCTCACCTTTTAAAACATGTAAGATATTTTTCTTAATCTTTACATTGAACATTACATCAAGATTTGCAAGACCTATATCCGCATCAAAGATACCGACATTAAGACCTTTTTGAGAAAGAGCATAGGCAAGATTTGAGCTTATAGTACTCTTACCTACTCCACCCTTACCACTTGTTATAGCGATAAAGCGAGTTTTTTTACTCTTTTTCTTAAGCTCTTTAGCATTTGAAGCAACTAATTCTTCTAATTTTTCAGCTTGATGACCCATCATGCTTTACTCCTATTAAAACCATTAAGCAAACAATCCACTAAAAAATCACTGCTAGCACAGACTAAGTCCTCAGGAACTTCCTGCCCTACAGAAAAATAAGATATGGGTTTTTTAGTCTCATATCCTAGAGAAAAAATATTTCCGAAGCCTATAGTCTCATCAAGTTTCGTAAACATTAGACTATCTATACCTAACGATGAAAAATTATCATAAGTAATTTTTAAATCTTCATACTTAATAGAACTTGGCATCACCAAAACAACTTCAACTTCATATGAGCTAGTATTTGCACTTAAACACTCGTATATCTTCTCAATTTTACCCTTATCGTAAGGAGATGATCCCATAGTATCTATAAGAATGTATTCACAGTAACGTAGAGAATCAAGTGCATTAGTAAACTCCGGAGGATCCACAACAGTTTCTATTCCTAGTTTCATCATACGAGCATACTGCATGAGTTGTTCAACTGCCCCTATTCTATAAGTATCAAGAACGACTAAGCCCACCTTGTGCTTTTTTTGCATCAAAAAGGAGTAACGAGCTGCAAGTTTTGCTATGCTTGTTGTCTTACCCACACCAGTTGAACCAACAAGCATAATAACTTTTTTTGCACCTACACTAAGAGTTGGTTCACGTTTTATAGGTACCATTTTACGCAATATTGTTTGAAAATAGCGTTTTACTGTGACAGAATTCTCTCGCATCTTAAAAGGCATATGTTCCAAAGTAATTTTCATTAGCTCATCTAAATGCCCTCTATTCATTCCACTCTGCGAAGCAAGTCTATAAATCTCTGCAAATTCTGAAGGAATTTGAGACTCAATTTGCGGAGATTTTTCATCCCAAAACATATTTTGTATAATTTTTATTTTATCAGTAAGTTTATTGATTTCGCTCTTAATCTCTTTGAGCTCTTTTGGCTCACGAGGAGATACAGCCTCTACAGCTACACGAGATTCTCTCGATGGTGTCATATACTGAGCCAATGAATCTTCTGTCGTTACATGAGAAACCTTTGCTATCTGTTCAGCTGCATTTGAGAGATCAAAAAGAACATCTTTACTCTCTTGTTTTACAGGTTGCTGTGAAGAGAGCGGTCTTGTTGCTTTTTTATATGACGGTAATCTCCCATCATCATCAACACCTATAACTATCTCATAAAGAGCTTCACTACCTAAAGATTTTTTACGAATCTCTTTTGTTTCAATAAGCATCCCATCATCACCAACTTCAATTTTTGCCTTTTTAAGAGCTTCAGAGGGTGTTCGTCCTGTAAATGTCAGTATTTTCATTTACTTTAATCCTGATAGTGGAATAAGTACACTCTCACGTTTATCCCATTCAGGATGCGGGAGTGTTAAAGTTTTTGTAATGATTTTAAGATTATCAAAAAAGAGTAGATCCAAATCTAATGTCCTTGGTGCATTTGCAAAACTGCGTTGTCTTCCATATTTTTTTTCCATGCGAAGAAGATACTGTAAAAATTCTTCTGCCTGCATGGATGTTTTTATCTGCATGATTGAGTTAAAAAAATCATCCTGTTCTGTATATCCAAAGGGAGGATTTTTTAAAATCAACGATGTTTCAATAATTTCAACTCGTTTATCACGTGACAAAGCAAAAAGAAGATGATGAAAACGGCGTTTCACATCTCCTACATTACCACCTAAACCAACTGTTGCACTATGGCGAAGAGAGGAATTGGCTTTTTTTTGCATAGGAAAGTGCTTAGATTTGTAAATCTCTAAAGTATCACTAATTGAGTACTTCCTAAACATTATTTACTTTGTGACCGCTTCTTGAGCTTTTTGTTGCGCTTCATGAGCCGCTTGCATTTCGTTTAAAATCTGAAGCATACCCATCATTGCTAAATGGTAGCCAAATGGTCCAAATCCAACAACTGAAGAGGCACATACAGGTGCTATCATGTTTTCTTTTCTAAACTCTTCACGTCTATGAATGTTTGAAATATGAACTTCAATAGTCGGAATAGCGACAGCAGATATAGCATCTCTAATAGCAATAGAAGTGTGTGTATATGCAGCTGCATTTATGATAATACCATGAGCTTCACCATAACACTCTTGAATCTTATCTACTATCTCACCCTCTAAATTACTCTGGAAAAATTCTATTTCAACACCATTTTGTGTTGATACATCTTTCATCTGTGCATGAATCTGCTCTAGCTTCATTGGTCCGTAAATATTTTGTTCACGAACACCTAACATATTTAAATTTGGACCTTGGATTACTACTATTTTCATTAACAAGCCTTATATTTTAATCTAATAGCTGTTATTTTATCCAAAAGAATATTAAGGGCACCTCTATTTCTCTGGATATTTAGTGCTACCTTAATTTAACAATATAAAAGAGTGTATAATTTTATATATTTAACTAAACAGAGAGAAAAAATGGAAATCATCACCCCACATTTTATATATTTTAAAGATAGAATAAGTATAAACCTTTCTATCGCTTATGAAAGAAACATCGTAAAAATAGCGCCTATAGAAGAGTTGAGAGCACTTTACCCTAAAGCCAAAGTCACGACCCTAAGAGAGAACTCACTCCTTATGCCAGGACTTATTAATGCACATGTTCACATAGAATTCTCAGGAAATAAAACAGCACTCAGTTATGGCGACTTTATGTCATGGCTCTATAGTGTTATACAAAACCGTGAAGATCTTATAAACGGTTGTGGTCAAGAATGTATGGCAAAGGCTATAGACTCTATGCTGGAAAATGGTATCACAACATTTGGAGCGATAAGCTCACATGCTATGGACCTTGAAGCCTGTGCAAATGCTAAGCAAAATGTAGTCTTTTTTAATGAGCTTATAGGTTCTCAAGCCGTTATGGCTGATACACTTTTTACAGACTTTGTCTCGCGTTTAGATGCTTCAAAGTCCATTAAACGCGAAGGATTTATTCCAGCTGTAGCAATCCATTCTCCCTATGCTGTACATCCAGTACTTATTCGAAAGGCTGTAGAAATTGTAAAGAGTGAGAAGCTGCCCCTCACTGCACACTTTATGGAGTCACAGGCTGAACGTGACTGGCTAGACAAAAGCGATGGAGACTTCAAAAAATTCTTCAAAGAGTTACTTAAACAAGAAGTAAATGTAAGTGATTCTCATGAATTTTTGGCAAACTTTTATGAAGTTCCAACACTCATGACTCATGTAGTACAAGCAAATGATGCAGAGTTAAATACCATGGCAAAAGCAAATCATACAGTCATTCACTGTCCTATTTCTAACCGTTTACTAGGAAATCCTACACTCAATATAAAAGCACTCAACGATAAAAATATCCGTTGGATAGTTGCCACAGATGGACTAAGCTCTAACTATAAACTCGACCTCTTTGAAGAAATGAAAATCTCTCTCTTTAGCCATCCATCTGCACCACTTCTTGGCTTTGCTAAAAAGCTCATAGATGGTGTTACTATTCATGCCGCTGAAGCTCTTGGAATCAATGCAGGAGAGATAGCAGAAGGGAAAAATGCAGATATGATAGTGCTAGACCTAGATAATGCACCTAGTGAAGAATTAGCTGTTCATCTAATCCTACACCGATATAATATCTCTAAAGTTTACATTCATGGTAAGCTAGAAAAGGAACACTAAAAAATGGACTTTCTCAAAAAACTCTTTTTACCCATTACTCTTCCTTTAAGGTTTATTCAAGAACATTTTAAGGCAATGCTATTTCTCCTTATACTCTTTTTACTCTTCGCACCCCAGAGTGAAAAAGATTTACAGTCAAATAACCTTGTAGAAATCCAACTTATTGGTCCTATCATGGATTCTACAGATATAGTTACCAAAATAAATGCAGCTGCAAACAATCATAATATTAAAGGAGTACTTTTAAGTGTTAACTCCCCTGGTGGAGCTGTAGCACCCTCTATTGAGATAGCCTATGCAATAAAACGTTTGCGAAAACATAAACCAGTAGTCGCATATGCAAAAGGTACTATGGCTAGTGGAAGTTACTATTCTAGTATCTGGGCTAATGAAATCATAGCAAATCCGGGAAGTATGATTGGAAGTATTGGTGTAATCATGGAGGGAGCTGACCTTAGTGGCATTATGAAGAAGATAGGCATTAAAATGCAAGTTGTTAAAGCTGGAAAATATAAACAGATAGGTACTAGTGATAGAGCATGGTCGAAACTTGAGCTTAAAGAACTCAACAAAGTAATTCAAGGAACATACAATATGTTTACCAAAGATGTCGCAGATGCAAGAGGATTAGATATCAAAAAACGGAACTCTTTTGCAAATGCTCGTATATTTACTGCACATCAAGCAAAAGAAGTTGGCTTAGTAGACTCGATAGGTGTCGGTTATGATGCTAAGCAGAGACTTATAATACTCAGTGGTGTAAAAAAACCAGTATGGAATAGAGAAGACAAGTTCGATAAATTTCTTAAAAAAATCTCGGCTTCAACTGCCGTAACTCTAAATACTTATTTTCCTAATATAATACTTAAATAGTAGAATTTTAAGAGGTGAGGTTATACCTCACTTACCTCTATAACAGTGGTTCTATTTTCAAATATTCTCTCTACTCGCTCCTGCCATAACTCACCAAACTCTTTAATCTCCCCAGCACTCACATTACCTGAACCCATTTTTTGCATAAGAGGCATCATTTTAGGGTTTGGTTTCACTGTCTCAGGATTATAAAACACATCAACACTTTTACCACTATCAACACGAGTAAATCTTGCAGATGAAGAGATATCTGCATTAAATTTCATTAAAGAGTGGCGTGCAAATTGCCCTTGTAGACCTTTAAATCCACTTTTATCAGTAGCCCCAGTTATCTGAGAAATAACATTCCCAATGACACCAGCTACACCCTCTTCTAGTGACTCTTTAAACTCAACTTTCATACCACCACGAATAGCTCTACCCTCTGAATAAAGAGCTTTTAATGCTTCACTAGCAATAAGATAAGCACCCGCAACTGTAGGGCAAGAGTGTCCAGCAGCTTTTACTACATCTAAATAAGAGAACTCATACTCACCTGCTACAAATACACCTAAAACTTGAGAGAGAGGATCTTTTACCTTTATAGTTTCTATTGTGTCAAAAAAATCTGGATAACTCATAAAATATTTTCCTTTGTAAGGACTTTTGCCTTAATCACTACACTAGCACTCTGCGCTTCAAATTCATCTCCAACACTTAGAGAATCAATATCTATCACCTGTGCATTTTGTGAGAGCTGTGCAAAACCCTTTTTACTTTTAAATTTTGGATTATTTGATTCTAGCGTTTTTTGAAGATTTAAAAGTTGATTTTGAGCAAGGTTTAGTTGAGATTCTACTGCTTGTGGTAAACGCTGTGCAATGTTAGACATATTGCGTTCATAGCCTTGCATCTTAAACGCCATAGTTTGAGAGAAGTTTTCTTTAAGCTGTTTTATCTCCTCTTCTCTCTGTGCTAGTTTTTTATCTACAGAGTGCTGTGCAAAGGAGTTTTTTAGATGTGTAAGTTCTTGAGATCTTGTATAAATCTTCTGCTCTACTGTTTGACTCATTTGTGAAGAGAGTGAGTCTATATACTGATAGAGCTCATTTGTATCGGGTAGAGCAATTTCCATCGCAGCACTCGGAGTAGCAGCTCTTACATCGGCTACAAAGTCACTTATCACCCAGTCTATCTCATGACCAACAGCTGATATAATTGGAGTTTTAGTCTGAAAGATGGCGTTTGCTACATTTTCTTCATTAAAAGCCCACAAGTCTTCTATACTTCCACCACCACGTCCTACTACTAAGATATCATACTCTTTTGTATCAGCAATAATTACTGCGTTTGCTATAGCACACGAAGCACTCTCTCCTTGCACTAAAACATCATAAATATCTATCTCTAAATTTCTATAGCGACTATTTGCCACCCGAAGCATATCTTGCAAAGCTGCTCCAGTTGCTGATGTGATAAGAGCAATACGAGCAGGAAATTTTGGAAGTTGTTTTTTTATCTCAGTGTTAAAGTAGCCTTGTCCCGAGAGCTTTTGTTTAAGTTGTTCATAGGCTAAGGCTAATGCCCCCTGCCCTGATGGCTCAATACTAAAACAATTCAACTGGTAAGAGCCACGAGGTTTATAAAGAGTAAGAGCTGCGTTTATAATAACTTTCATTCCCTCTTCTAAACGAAACTTTAACTTTGAAGCATTTCCACGAAACATTACCGCACTGATAACAGATGAACTATCTTTGAGTGTGAAGTAGATATGTCCTGAGTTGTGAAAGGTGATACGAGAGAGCTCTCCCTCGACTAAAACTTGGTTGAAACTAGTTTCTAGTAGACTTTTTATCTGCTCGTTAAGTCCTGAGACGGAGAGTGTGTACATTAGAGTGACTCCATCATATCATCTATGAGTTTTTTGTTAATTCTGTATCCATGATTTATCGCTGAAAGTAAAAATTGCTCTGCTTCTTTCTTACTCAAAAATTCTTTTTTAACATTTAAGTAAATAATGCCTAGTAGTCCAATAATTTGAACATCAAGAGTTTGTGCTATTTTTCGACCTTTTTTTTCATCTATGATAAGCGATAAGCTTTTCTCTTTTGCTAGAGTAATTGCCTCACTCTCTCCAATATCTAAAAGATTTTTTAAAGAGTTTAGAAGTTCTGAATTTTCTACTTTTACTATTTCTATAAAACTTGGAAGAGTGATAACTTCTTTAAAATTTATCTCTTCATAAACTGCATCTGGAATATAAATTTTCGCGAACAGATTAGAAAGAAGTTCCACTCTCTCTAAATCAAATAAGATAATCAATGATGTAGAATCGCTAATTATCATAAAAAAGTATCTAAATATACAAGATCATCTTTAAAATCATACTCTATTATATCTATATTCATTAAAGAGAGCATTTTCAATGTCTCTTTTTTTGAAGTATTTAAAGACTTTGTGAGTTGTCCTAAAGAGAGAAGTGAATTTTTATAAGCATCTATAAGCAGAGCTTTTTGAAGTCCCAAAGAGATAATAGCATCATCAAATGCAACAGCAAGCCCTATAGGCTTTGAGTGTTTAGTAATCATCGAGTACTCATGAGACTCGAGTGATTTTGTCAAAACTGCAGGATTCACCTGCAAATCTTTTATACCAATCATTTTCATACTATCAACCTTATACTTCTAGTTGATAGTATTATAGCATGGTATACATTAATAATGACAATTCAAGAAATAGTTAAAATAAATATTTTATATAGCTATTTTGCCAATCTAAAAGAGCTACCTTTATGTAAAGAAAGTATAAATTCTTTATATTTTAGATTCAATGTCATATATTCATCTCTTTGCTTAGCACTATTGTAAACATTAATTATGCACTCTTTTTCTGTACAATATCCAAAATTGAACTTCAGTACCACTGATTTTTTCTGTTTCACTCTATCAGGTAGACTCTTTTTTTCTGCTTTTTTTACTTTACTTACAGTGTTATATCTAATATTAGTACTTTTATGAGAAACTAATATTGTTTTTGAAGGAAATATGTTTTTCATTTCAAAAATAAACAAAAGATGCAATAATAAGTATTAGAACTATGTAAAAATATTTTGTATTTTTTTTAAGATACTTCTTTTCTAATTGTTTAAGATAATTATTGTAATAAATATCTTGCCTATAAAGATTATCTTTAAGCATCATACTTTTGAGGATATCCTTCTCATCATCTGTCATAAAATTTGAGAGTCTATCTTCTATAGTCATAGTATCAACTTATTTTTTACGAGCAATTAAGAGTGTAGAGATATCCATAGAAAAACTTTTTGTATAAAGCATTTCAAATCCAGCAGCTTTAAGTTCATTTTGCATATTTGCAACTGTTGAGAAAGTTTCTATAGAATTTGGTAGATACTCATAGGCTTCTAAGTTTTTAGAGATAAAACCACCAACTTTTGGAAGTATTTTATTTGTATAGAAATTCATTATCTTACTTAAAAATGATGGATTTTCATTTTTCATAAATTCTAGAATGACCACAAGTCCATCTTTTTTAAGTACACGGTTAAACTCTACTAACGCAGCTTCACGTTCTACTACATTACGGATACCATAAGTGATACTTAAAATATCAGCACTTGCATCTTCAAGAGGAATTTCTGTTGCTTTAGAGATATGATAGTTAAATTTAGGATACTTTTTACGAGCTACATCCACCATACCGACAGAAGGGTCAACTCCAACTATCTCACCGATAGCTATACCCGACTTCTGTGCACGATCTCTCCAAAAGTCCATCATATCACCTGTACCACAAGCTACATCGACGATTCTTTCTATAGAGTCTTTTGCTGAGAACTCATAAGAGAGGTCACATGCTTTTCTTCTCCATGACTTATCAACTCCCATACTCATAACACGATTTGCTGTGTCATATGTTGGTGCTATATCATCGAACATTTCTACTATTTTTTCTTGCTTTTGTCTGTTTTGTTTACCGTGTGAGCTCATATTTTTTCTATCCTTTTCATCCACATAATTATATCTTGATCTGCTTGTCTGACGTTTAAAATCTCGAACTTTTCATCACTACTTCCAATAGTCTTACTTCCTGCAAAACTAGGTGCTAAGTAACAAAGATAATAGTCGACAATATCACGAGTCAGAGTAAACATAGTAGCAGTACCCTCAATCATAATATTTTTATACCCTTTAAGTCTCTCAAAATCACTTTCAATAAAAACTTTACGATCTGTAACTTCAAAAAGAGGAATAGTTCTGTCAAACTCATTTTCTAGAGAGAGTATCAAAATATCAGGTGCCTTACCATCTACTAAACGCGAATCTAGTGTTGGTCTATCTTCTCTTACAGTATTGCCACCTATAACGAGGAGATCACAAACATCTCTCATAGCATGCACATTAGTCCTTGAGTCCACTGAGCTTACATTTCCAGCATCAACAGTCGCGTTTAAACGCTGTGCCCACTTGAAAAAGATAAACTGATTCTCTTGCCAAGAGTTAAAAGGGGCAAGGAGTGCATCGCATTTTTCTTTTAGTAGTTCACTATGCACAAGACAATCATTTTTATTCAAGATATCATTACCACGACTTGCTATAGGGTTTGCATCATAAGAGCCAACATAAACCTCTTTTATACCAAGTTCAGCTATTAGCCATGCACAAGAGGGTGTTTTTCCAGAGTGTGCACAAGGTTCTAGTGTAGAGTAAAGTGTTGCATTGGCAAAAATACCATTATGATTTGATAAAAGGTGGGTATGAATATCGCTTGAATCTTCAAGTGCTAAGATATAAGAATCTTGTGTGAGTTTATAGTAAGCCTGCTTGAGAGCATTTACTTCTGCATGAGGACCACCAGCTTTGTGGTGTGCTTCTACTGCTAAGATCTCTCCTGACTCACCAACTACTGTGCAACCAACAGCTGGATTTGGATAGGTGAGACCTTGATACTTCCATGCTTCTTGCAAGGCAAGAGAGATGTAGAAATCATTATCGATTTGCATCTAAATGCTATCTACCACTCGAAGTATGTTTTTGCTTTGATAACATCATTGAACTCAATTTCAACTGTATCATCTGCTGTCTCGATAAAAAGAGCGGAGCCTTCCACCTTTTTGAGAACACCACGAGCTTTCTCTTTTCCTGAGTAAAGAACTGAAACTTTTTCGCCAACACTTTTTTTGAAGTGACCGATATTCGTAAGCTTTCTCTCGATTCCAGCTGTTCCAACTTCTAGTCGATAATCTCCAGAAACAGGAGGTGTAACATCAAGAAGTGGAGAGATCATATGAGTAAGTTCTACACAAGTGTCCAGACTTACACCCTTGCGTTTGCCATCTTCAACTTCAGTAGACATAACACTCACACGGTAGATAGTCTCATCATTTTCACTGACAATAACTGCATCATAAAGTTCTAAATCAACTGATTTAACTATTGATTCTATATCACTCTGTAGGCTCATTATGTTTCCTCTGTTTTTGTTCTATTTGCTATCTTACTAAAAAGATCATCTATATTTTTTGACTTCGCTATCTGCTCATCAAACTCAAAAGTAAACTTTGGACATCTATACCAACCTTGATCTTTGAGACAATATGTCTCGACAATAGGACGTGCATTTCTTAAAAGTTTTAAGTAATCGCGTTTTTCTTGTTCTGTTAAGTCATGAGGATTAATATATACTTTTGCATCACTTTTTCCACGTGAACAGGAAACTTCAATGATATCTAACGCATGAAGTCTCTTGTCATTCATCTGACCAAGTGCTTGAGGGATAAGTTCTAAGAGAACGGATTCCGTTCTCTTGATTTTTATTTGTGCTTCAGTCATGAGTCTATAACTCTACTTTCTGCTCAACTTTTTTGAATGTTTCAAGAACATCACCAGGTACAACATCGTCATAACCACTGATAACAACACCACACTCATAACCATTTCCAATCTCTTCAACATCATCTTTAAAGCGTTTAAGCGAAGTAAGCTCACCTTCATAGTGAACAACTCCATCACGAATAACACGAACCATACCACCACGGATAAGGCGACCGTCAACAACAACAGATCCAGCAACAACACCCTTAGGTATTTTAAATACTTCACGAACTTCTGCTTGACCAGTATTCTCTTCAGTATATTTTGGAGCCATCATACCAGTAAGCATACCAGTAATATCATCGATGAGCTGGTAGATAATTGAGTAAGTCTTAATCTCAACACCTTTTTGTTTCGCACTTGCTTTAACAGCACCAGTAGGACGAACATTAAATCCAAGAAGTACACAGTTTTCAGAGTTATTTACAAGTTCAACATCATTTTCTGTAATACCACCTACACCACTAGAGATGATGTTAACCTTAACTTCATCATTACGGAGTTCAAGAATAGAGCTTCTAATAGCTTCAAGTGTACCATGAACATCAGTTTTAAGTACAACTTTAAGAGATTTAAGTTTACCCTCTTTAATCATAGCTGTCATATCTTCTAATGAAGATTTCATAGAAACTGAAAGTTCTTTATGTCTGTCATACTCGTGGCGTTTAAGAGCGTAAGCTTTCGCTTCTTTCTCATCTTCCATAACTGTCATTATCTCACCAGAAGCTGGAACTTCATTTAGACCAGCAACTACTGCTGTATGAGATGGTAAAAGAGTTTTCACTTGCTTTTTATGCTCATCTAACATCGCTTTAACACGACCATATGCGGCACCACAAACTACATAGTCTCCAACTTTAAGAGTACCATTTTGAACGATTACCGTAGCAACTGGACCACGACCTTTTTCTAAAGAAGACTCAATAACAGCAGCTTTAGCCAGTGTATTTGTGTTTGCTTTAAGCTCTAGTATCTCAGCAGTAGTAAGAATCTCTTCTAGTAACTCATCAATACCCATTTTAGATTTTGCAGAAACTGCTACGAATGGAATATCTCCACCCCAGTCAACAGGATTAATACCATGTTCTGCCATCTGACCTTTCACCATATCTGGTTGAGCAGTCTCTTTATCCATTTTATTCAGTGCAACAATAATAGGAGCACCAGACTCTTTAGCAAGTTTAATAACTTCTAAAGTCTGAGGTTTCACACCATCATCAGCAGCAACAACAATAACAATTATATCTGTAATCTCTGTACCTTTTTGACGCATATGGCTAAATGCCGCGTGTCCCGGTGTATCTATAAAGGTAATAGCTTTTTTGTTTTGCTCAATAGTATAAGCACCAATGTGTTGTGTAATTCCACCAGCTTCACCATCAGTTACTTTTGCCTCACGGATAGCATCAAGAAGTGATGTTTTACCATGATCAACATGACCCATAATAGTAATTACTGGAGCTCTTTCAGTTGCATCAGGATCTTCTTCGATATCCTCAACTTCTTGAGTGAACTCATCTTTAGGATCAATAATCGTTACTTCAACATCGAATTCTTCAGAAAGAATTTCAATCTCATCATTTCCAAGAAAATCATTTTTCGTCATCATCATACCAAGATCAAAAAGAACTTTTATAATGTCCGTAATAGGACGCTTAAGAGCTTCTGCAAACTCATAAACACGAATATCTTCAGGAATTTCTACCTGAGTTACAATCTCTTCTTCTTGATTCACTTTTGAATATTTTTTACGTTTGTCTTTACGTACTTTACGTCCACGTGGAGCCGCTTTCTTATTACCATTACGTCCAGCTGGTTTTGGAGGACGTGGTTTCCTTGGCTGTTCAGCAGGAAGAGGAGCTCTCTCTGTTGAGTTTAAGTCAAGAAGAACAACTTGGTCATCCATATCCATAGATACATCGCTCATAGAACCACCAAAGATGTCCATTCGTTTACCCTGCTCTTGTTTTCTAGCATTAGACGAATTTCCAGTTTTTCTGTTTTTCTTCTGTGCAAGTTCGGCAAGTACTTCAGCACTCATCTTTCCATATGAAGATACTGAAGCTTGTTTTTGTGGAAGGTTATAGTTCTCTTCTACTTTTGGTCTTTTCTTTTTAACAATCTTTAGACCTGACTTTTTAAGCCCCGGTCTGGAAACTGGTGTAACAACTCTAAGAGTAGACTTTGGTTTCTCTTTTACAGGTGCAGCAACTACTTCTGGTTTTTCTTCTGCAGGAGTTTCTTCTGTTTTTATAGTTTCACTAGCTACTTCTTTAGCTGGCTCTTCTTTTACAGTTGGAACCTCTGGAGTTACTTCAGATTTCACTTCTTCTGCTTTTGGAGCTTCAGGAGTTGCTTTAACTGCTACTTCTTCTTTTGGAGTTTCAGTTTTAGCTTTTTTAATTATTGTTGGTTTCTTTGGAGCTGGTTTTTCATCTTCACCATTCATTATGAAGTTTGCTATACCTTCTGCTTGTTCCATAGTAACCTTGCTCTGTGCTGCTTTTACTTCTATGCCCATATTTTTTGCTTTTTCTAAAACATCTTTAGAAGTAATTCCTAGCTCGTCTGCAATTTCTTTAATACTAACTTTATCTGTCATCAGTGATGATCTCCTTTAGGTTGTTCATATGTTGTTCTCTTTGGTTATTTTTGCATTGACGCATCAAAACCTTAGAGGTTTTTTTTTCATCTTTTAAACAAGTAGTGCATAAGTAAAAACTTCTGCCTACTCCTTCAAATGAACGTAAGTTTCCATCTTTACAAGTAAGTCGAAGCATCTTCGACTGGTTCTCACGTTCACGACATGAAACACACATTCTTGTTGGTTGATGCAAATTTTTCGCCATTATATCTAAATCTTACTTTATTTAATAGGGCTTATCGCTCTATTAAGAGCCCATTGTTATCAAAATCTAAAATTTTCACACCGTAGTCTGGAAATTTTTGAGAAAATTTGTTTGCCATCATCGATGCATCATCATCATATACAAGAGAGAAAAAAGTACTTCCACTCCCTGAGAGTGTGCTCATAAGGGCACCTGACTCATATGCAGTTTTCTGAACTGCGAATAATTCAGGAAGAGTCTTCATACGTGCTTTTTGATGAAATCTATCTTGTGCCGCAAGTTTTAACATTTCCCAATCTTCATTAAAAAATGCTGCAACTGTCAATGCAGTATGTGAAAGATTATAAACTGCATTCTCTTTTGAATATGACTTTGGCAATGTTGTACGGGATTTTGATGTATTCATTTGCTTATTTGGTATTACTACTACAGCCTTGAGATAGTCTGGTAGATGTTTTCTTTGAGAAAAAACCTTATTTTTCTCAACTGTTGCTGCATTAAATCCACCCATAACTGCTGGAGTTATATTATCTGGATGAGATTCATACACAAGTGCATGGTTTAAGATACGACGTTTACTCACTCTAATCCCGGCTGCTTCATGAGCTGAAGCTATAGCTGCAACAATAACAGCAGAAGAGCTACCAAGTCCACGAGACATAGGGATAGAGTTAAAAAAAGTGAACTTAAAATTTTGTTTTTTCTTTGTTAAACGTGAATAGTGATCATTAAAGATAGAGATAAAAAGATTATTACCTTTTAAACGTGGGTTATTCTCACCCTCACCTTTTATACTCACACTAAAAAATTTCGATGGATGGAACTCGACTCTGTTTCTAAGATCTACAGCTAATCCTAAAGAGTCAAATCCTGGCCCTAAGTTTGCTGATGTTGCGGGTACACTTATTATCACTACTTACTTCCTATTGTCCAACAGCACCTATTTTATATAGTGGTGCTGCATCTGTGCTAAACTCATTTAAATCCAACATATCCGGAAGTCTAAAATTTACTTCTTGTGCGGACTCAAATTTTTGAGTTTTTATTTCTGATGCAACTTTAACGAAATGTAACTTACCTATCGCTTTTATTGGCTGATTATTATTAAAATAAAAGGCATCTGTAGCATAAAGTGGGATTTTCTTTAAAATACTCATAGATTTTAAAAATACATAAGCAACTTTTATCGCCATAAAACTTCCAGGTCCATTTGCATAAAGAAGTTTTTCTATAGTGTATTTTGCTTGGAGTTCTTTAAAAAGAAGAGGAAGGACATCAGAGCTTTTTTCCTGAGACACTACACTTTGTATAAGTTTCCCTTCTTTATAAACACCTATAAGTATAGGAGAGGTAAGTGTTATAAAAAGTAAATCAACCTTAGGCATATGCTTTTTCTAGCTCTTTTGTTTTCTCACCAACTAACTCAACTACTTCATAGTTCTCAGCATCCGCTAAAAGTGCTAAAGTAAGCTTGTGGTTAAGATCATGACTCCCTGCAAGTGCCTCATAATTACCTATAAAGTTCATACCGATGAGAGACATATCCCCAATTGCATCAAGTATTTTATGACGGACAAACTCATCCTCAAAACGCAGTCCTTCAGGGTTGAGAATTTTCTTCTCGTCTAAGACTATCGCATTTTCAAGAGAGCCACCAAGTGCTAAACCTTTTGAACGCAAATACTGTACTTCATGTAAAAAACCAAAAGTACGTGCACGAGAAATCTCTTTCTTGTAAGACTCTTTTGTGAACTTGAGGACAAATTCCTGTTTTTGTATCACAGGATGTGGAAACTTAATAGTAAAATCATACTGAAGATCAGGTGCAGGAGAGAGTTTTACATACTTTTCACCCTCTTTTACCTCTATCTCTTTTTTTATGCGCATAATCTTTTTAGGCACATCAAGTTGGATCACTTCTGCCTCATCTAAAAGCATACAGTAACTTGCACTACTTCCATCCATAACAGGCACTTCATCAGCGTCAACTATGACACGTAAATTGTCAATCCCATAAGCATATACAGCAGAGAGAAGATGCTCTATTGTAGAGATTATATGCCCATCTTTTCCTATCACGGTCGCCATCTTTGTATCGACAACATTCTCAGGGATAAGAGGAATCGAAACATCTACATCACTTCTATAAAAAACTATACCGCTGTTTGATTCAAGGGGTTCTAATCTTAACTTTACTGGAGAGCCTTTATGTAGACCAATCCCAACGAGTTCAACACTCTTTTTAATAGTTGTTTGATACATAACTATCCCCTCTAATTTCTATTTATAATTTTTTTTGCACTCTTTATTACATTTGTAATATTAAGTTTCATCCACTTTCTATCCATCCACTCCTGTGGGCGGACTTCTATACCTTGGACTAAAACACCAAAATGTAAATGGTCACCCATAGCATATCCAGTTGCTCCTGTATTTGCTATTATCTGATTTTTACTAACTTCTTCGCCTACACTTACTTTAATACTTGAACAGTGTCCATAAATAGTATAAAGACCTAAGCCATGTGAAATCATTGGCATATTCCCATAAAGACCGTTAAAGTCCGCAAAAACAACTGTTCCTCTATTTTGAGACCTTATAACAGCCATTGCATTTGAAGCGAGATCAAGTCCTAAGTGATAAGAGTCAGTTAAATACTTACCCTTATAATAGTATTTTCTGTGATCTCCAAAACGTGCTACTACTGCTGCATTTTTAAGTGGATACATCTTATTTATTTTAAAATTATTAATCTTTTCATCTTTATCAACAACAGATGAAAGCTTATGAATAAGTGCCTCATTCTGATTTCTTACTTCACCATTAAGTATCTTAAACTGTTCAAGTGCATCTGTTATTCCTTGTGTTTCTGGAAATTGATCTGCTAAATTTGCAGTCTTTTGCAAAAATTTTTCACTTATGTTAATTTTTGAAACTTTATAAGTTCTATTTTTAAGATAAAGAGGAACATAAGACTTTGCTACATTACCTGCTAAGTCAATAGCTACAACAGTTGCCTTAAAGTTATCTGCTTTTACTGGCCATGCTAGAAGTGAAATATAATAGCCATCTTTATAAAATGGTTGAGGAATAAATTTTTTACCATTTATGCTTTCTATATATAGATCTTTGAGATTTGCATCAGTTGCTCTAAAAATTACAAGAGCAGAACCACCATGAGAAATTTTATAGGAATTACTAACAATACTTAGTTGTGGACGTTTTTTATCTATTGTAAATTTAAAAACTTTACGGACACTATTTCCTGCTAAGAAATTCCACTTACTTACATCATTTGCCTCTATAATAATCTCTATATTTTTTTCTTTCATAGCATAAGCACTTCTTAGAGGGGCTACACTTATAGAAAGAGATTTTTCAGGAGTAATAAGTTGTTCATATTGAAGAACTTTAGATTCTGTAGGACTTTTCATAGTTATTTTATAAGATTTAATACCACTCTGATCATCTATCTTTATATTTAAAGGTTTTTTTAGGTTCCAGTACTTACTAGTAGACATACTAATAACAGGAGCATTACGTTCAAACATAGAAGAAAAATAAACAAAAAGAGTACCACCAACAACAATAACTAGACCTAAAATTAAACCAAATGAACCATTATTCTTTTTTCTCAAATTTTTTCCTTCAATATTTTTAAAATTTTATTATTTTCGTCAGACTTTATCAGTTTCACTTCTTTTACATGTACAAGCCTTAAAGCTTCATCCATCAATGCATAAGCATCTTCAAGATTTGCCCCACTCTCTTTTAGTTGCTTCTCACTCAAAAAAAGCTCAGCCACATTCGCTTCTCTTTTTAGACTAAGTGTCCCTAAAAGAAGACTCTTGAGACGTAAGAAAGAGAGAGACTCTGAATAAACTAAACAGTCGTTACACTTTTTGTACTCTGCTTTAAGGGCTATAAGTTGTGAAACAGTAGCAAATACTATGCCATCACACTCTGCCGAGCTGAATACTTTAAATTGCTCAAGCATTCCAGCATACAAAGATGTTGCCATCTTCTGATTTATTTTTATCTCATTTTCTACAAAAAAAGTATAGAGTTTTTGTGTATTACTATTCACTTTAACAATATATTCTGCATTTGACTTCGCAAGTAAACGAGATTTCTCGAACCAAGAAGCAAATGAAAACTTTTTAGGCAACTCCTCTTTTGTCTGCAATGAGACCTTTTTATGAAGTGTCAAGAGATAAGTATAGAGTGCACTTGCATTAAAAAAACTACTACTATCTGCTACTAAGAGAATGTGTGAACTATCCTCAATTTTTTGTAAATTTATATTCATACTATCTTTTTAGCGAATTATATACTATTTTCTATTCATTTTATAGACATATGCCAAAACCTCAGCAACAGCACCAAAAAGTGCCTCAGGGATGGGCTTATCAACATCCACTTCAGCATAGAGTGAACGAGCGAGTGGAGGATTCTGAATGATATGTACCTTGTTTTCACGTGCTACTTTTTTTATCTGCTGAGCCATGTTATCCATTCCTTTTGCAATAACAATTGGGGAATAGTGCTTCTCTTGATCATATTTTATAGCAACAGCATAGTGGGTTGGGTTGGTTATAACTACATCAGCATTTGGAACTTCTGACATCATTCGTTGGCGAGATATTTCCATTTGCTTTTGCTTGATTTTTGACTTTATTTGAGGATCTCCCTCCATATTTTTCATCTCATCTTTTATCTCTTGTTTACTCATTTTAAGACCATCAAAGTACTGTTTCCTCACAATTACAATATCAATAAGTGCAAAAACAAAAATAACAAGCAGCATCACAAGAGCAATGATAATCATCTTATCTTTAAGCCACCCTAATTGATCAGGAAGACTAAAAAGAGCTACAGTAGGTAATTCTTTAATAAAAATGAAAAAGAACACAAAACCTACACCAAGAGTAATATGAGACTTAAAAGTAATCTTTACTCCCTCTATCACCTTTTTCATACTAAATAGATTTTTTGTTCCCTTTATCGGGTCTATCTTTTTAAAATCTGGCATAATTGCCTTTGTCGTAAAGAGAAAACCAAACTGAGCAAGTGCTGCGATAACACCAGCTACTGCTACTGCTAGTGCCAAAGGCAGTACCATTAAGAGCACCTCTCTAAAGGTTACGATAGCAATATCAAGCATAAAAAGTTTATCTAAATGAGTACCAACAAGAGAAAAATAGTACTGAGAAAGGAATAACATGTGTTTTGCAATAAAAGGAAAAAGCATCAAAATAGCCAAAATTGCTACAAAAAGAGTAATAACCCCAGAAGTATCTTGAGACTTGGGGACATTCCCCTCTTTTCGGGCATCTTCTATCTTCTTAGGGGTGGGTTCTTCTGTCTTTTCAGCATCATCAGCCATTTATATTTCTTTAGCTAAATTAGTCAATTTTCATAGACAAATCAATCCAGTTAGCTTGATGGATGAGTGAGCCTGAGCTTATGGCATCTACTCCAGACTTTGCATAAGCTTCTATAGTTTCTAAGGAGATATTTCCACTCGCTTCAAGAAGTATATGAGGATAGTGTTCATCTCTAAATGCCACTATCTCTTTTATCTGTTCTGGAGTCATATTGTCACACATCACGATGTCGCACTCTGCTTTAAACGCCATCTTTGCTATCTCGAAAGTTTCTGCTTCTACTTCTATCTTAGCTGTAAATGGTATCTTTTTTCTTGCTTGGGTTATATAAGCTTTTAAATCTTTTATAGTTTTCAGATGTGTATCTTTTATCATAAGTGAGTCATCAAGACCCATTCTATGATTGACTGCTCCACCTGTTCTTGTAGCATACTTTTCAAAAACTCTTAAAAGTGGTCTTGTTTTTCTTGTGTCTAAAAGTTTCACACCAAAAGGTTCTATGAGTTCTACATATTTTCTTGTAAGAGTTGCGATAGAACTTGCATGAAGAAGCATATCCAAGACTGTTCTCTCACATCTAAGAAGTGTATGAGAGTCCGCGTTTAGAGTTGCGAGTAAATCACCTTTAAAAAAGCTTGCACCATCAGTTTTTATCCAAGTGATTTCAAACTTCTCTTGCGATGCTAAGACATCTATGTACTTTACACCTGCAACTACACCATCACTTTTAGCAATTATTTTTGCACTGGCGTTTACAGCGGGTTCAACAAGAGCATATAAGTCCCCACGACCAACATCTTCAGCAAGTGTTTCTCTTACAAATCTTTCTATCATAATGCCAACATTCTCTCTAATGCTATCTTCGCCCATTTTTGAGTATCTTCATCTATAAAAATCTCATTGATAGGCTCACCATCTTCTATTGCCTTAAGTGTGACATAAACATCTTCGAGAGTTGTTTCATTCATAGTAGGACACTCTGGTTTTGTGGAGCTGAGAACATAAGTGTTTTTAGTACGAAGACGATTTACCATGTTAAACTCAGTTCCAACCGCTACTTTTTGATCTTCATCTAAGTCTGCTATATAATTTATAAGCTGAGAAGTAGAACCTACAAAGTCACTTGCATCACAGATAGCTGGGTCGCACTCAGGGTGAGTCGCTATTAAAATTCCTGGGAATTTTTTACGATAGAACTTAATATCATCAAGAGTAAAGAGTTGGTGAACAGAGCAGAAACCATCAAAACAGATGATGTCAGACTCACTCAAGTCACTGCCATCGCCTATTACACAAGATTTTAGCCCCATCTGATTTGCGATATTTTGACCTAAACATCTATCTGGAACAAAAAGAATCTTCTTGCCCTCTTTAAGTGCAGTAGTAATGATTGTCTTGGCGTTTGAGCTAGTACAAACAAGTCCACCCATCGCACCAACTTTTGCTTTTACCACTACATCGGAGTTGATATAAGTGATAGGTAAAATATTTTCATTCTCTATGCCAGCTTCATTTAAAGCCTTTACAGCATTATCAAACATTAGTCCATCTATCATCTTTGCCATGGCACAGCAAGCGACCTTAGGCATCACTACACGCTTATGAGGAGAGAGCACTTTTACACTCTGTCCCATAAAACCAACACCACAAAAGAGTACAAACTCAGCATCATCTGCTTTTGTTTTCATAGCAAGTTCTAAAGAGTCACCTGTAATATCGCCAACCTCAAAAACTTCATCACGTTGGTAGAAGTGAGCGACAACTGTTACATCTAACTTCTCTTTTAATTCATCTATTTTTATTTTTAATTCTTCATTAGTAAACTGCACAAAATTGTCCTCAATATATTATTGATGTGATTATACCAAAAAATTTTAGCTACTTATTAATATAGAGAAGGTAAAATGTCATCATAAAATATAATAAGGATTTTTATGGACTTTTTATTGAACACAAATGTACAGTTTTATATAGCTGCATACTTAATAGGTGGTATTCCTTTTGGTCTACTTTTAGCGAAAAAATTTGCTGGTGTAGATGTCAAAGCAAGTGGTAGTGGAAGTATAGGTGCGACTAACGTTCTTCGTGTTGTCAAAGAGAGTAACCCTGCGTTAGCGAAGAAACTCGGTATTGCAACACTTGCACTTGATGCACTTAAAGGTGTCGCAGTTCTTCTAGTCGCTTATTTCATGGGTCTGAGTGAAGCTACACTTTGGGGTATTGCACTTCTAGCAGTTCTTGGTCACTGTTTCTCTCCTTATTTAGGCTTAAACGGTGGTAAGGGTATTGCTACTAGTATGGGTGTTATGATGTTCATGTTACCACAAGAAACACTTATTGCACTTGTTGTTTGGGCAGTACTTGCTAAAACAGTTAAAATCTCTTCAGTCTCTTCACTTACAGGTGTTTTGGCGCTCCTAATTTCTAGCTTTTATATTCATCCTGCAATAGCTCATGCTCCTATCGTTCTTATAGTTGTTATCCTTTTTTACAAACATATTCCTAACATTGTTCGCCTCTTTAGTGGTCAAGAAAAAGCCGTAATATAGTGATTATACATATCGAAGATTTAAAGTTCCAGGCTATTATTGGAATTTTAGATTTTGAACGCACCATTCCTCAAGATATCATTGTTAACCTTATGATAGACTATACCTATAAAAATGATTTTATAAACTATGCGGATGTCTCTGCATCTGTAAAGTCCACTATGCAAGAGAAAAAATTCTTGCTCCTTGAAGATGCATTATCAGTTCTTTCCTCGACACTAAAAAAAGATTTTTTCATAATTGAAAAACTTTATTTAAAAATCACAAAACCATCTATCATGCCTGACTGCAAGGTCAGTTTAAGTGAAAATTACAACTTCAATTCTTAATCCAATCTTCACTTTTTTTTAAAGAAAATTGAAAAAAACTTTAAAGTAACCTAAAATTACGCTATCATTCCGAAAATATTTACTTACTAGGAAATTATTAATGCGTATTCTTATTATTGAAGATGAAGTTACATTAAACAAAATGCTTGCTGAAGGGCTCAAAGAGTTCGGTTACCAAAGTGATGTAGTTGAGAACCTTAAAGATGGTGAATACTATCTTGATATTCGTAACTACGATTTAGTACTTATGGATTGGATGTTACCGGATGGTAACTCAGTTGATATTATTGGTGATATTAAGTCTAAAACTCCTAAGACTAAGATCGTTGTTATTTCTGCTCGTGATGATAGTCAAAGTGAAATAGAAGCTCTTCGTTCTGGTGCTGATGATTATATCAGAAAACCATTTGATTTTGATGTTCTAATAGCTAGAATAGAAGCACAACTTCGTTTTGGTGGATCAAATATCATCGAAATTGAAGACTTAACTATCAATCCTGAAGAAGAAAAAATCACTTACAAAGAGAAAGAGATAGAGCTTAAGGGTAAACCTTTTGAAGTTCTCACTCATCTTGCACGTCATCGCGATCAAATCGTTTCTAAAGAACAACTTCTTGATGCTATTTGGGAAGAGCCAGAGCTCGTTACTCCAAATGTAATCGAAGTTGCGATCAATCAGATTAGACAAAAAATGGATAAGCCATTAAATATAACAACTATCGAGACTGTACGTCGTCGTGGTTATAGATTCTGTTTCCCTAAAGAACTCAACTAATCTTTTTCACCCTTTTATGGGTGAATCTCTTTTACTAATACATTTACTTCAGTTATAATGCTATATATACTATTGTAAAGGTACATTATGTTTTTTAATCGCAGTATTCGCAAAAATTTTCTTATTCAACTCCTTATCTCTTCTATCTCTTTAATTTTAATATTCTCTTCTATACTCTATTTTTTTATTGAAAAATCAATTCTTGATGATAAAAGTCTTGAACTTGAGCACTATGCACAAAATATTACTAATTACAAATCGATTTATCAACAAGAAGAATTAATGACAGGAAATACACCCTCTCTCAACATTGAAGTAGTAAACATTCAAAATCCAAATATTCAAATATCTAGTTATGAAACTACTATAGGTAAGAATACATATCTGACACTCATTTACCCTTTTAATGCTAAAGAAGGTATTTATCTCAAAGTAAGTAAAAAAATAACTCAGACAAAAAAGCTACTTCGTAAAATATTAAAATATATATTTATCATAAATATTGCTAGCTCTATTCTTGTGCTTATTTATGCAATTACCCTCTCGAAGATGCTTGTTAAACCACTCAAAATATTGAATGCAAAGCTCTCAAATATGAATGAGCATCTTATAAAGCCAATCAATACAAAAGCACTACCAAAGGAGTTTGAACCTCTTGGTGATACTATTAACCACCTTATAGCTCGTATTCAAAACTTTGTAAAGTATCAGAAAGAACTTTTTATAGGTACTGCTCATGAGCTTAAAACTCCGCTCGCAGTCATAAAGCTTAAGAATCAAGTAACACTTATAAAAAAACGCTCCCCAGAGGAGTATATAGAAGCATTAAATGTAACAAATAAAACGATAGATGAGATGAATATTATTGTTTCTAATATCTTAAATATAGGTCGCCAAGAGGGAGCACAGTTAGATAAACCTGTAGAGGTAGATGTAATAGCTATTCTCAGACAAAAAGCAGATGACTTTAAACTTCTTGCAAGCCATGAGGGCAAAGAGTTACATATGAATTTTGAGCCTAATGGATATATGGCTACATTACAAGTAAGCCTCCTCAACCAAATAATACAAAACTTTTTACAAAATGCTCTA
This sequence comes from Sulfurimonas sp., assembly GCA_015488615.1. Taxonomy (GTDB): domain Bacteria; phylum Campylobacterota; class Campylobacteria; order Campylobacterales; family Sulfurimonadaceae; genus Sulfurimonas. Next base: position 38,634 of record WFNM01000021.1, on the reverse strand, counting down.
AAATTCACACCAAAAGAAAAATCAGTTACACTCAAGAGTTATCAAGGTGACTATGGTCTTATAATAGAAGTTATTGATGAAGGGTGCGGAATAGATGACAGTGTAGATCTTTTTGCTCCTTTTAAACGCCAGGGAAATAAACAAGGTGTCGGACTAGGTCTTTTTCTTGCAAAAAGTGCTGCAGATGCACTTGGTGCAAAAATAGAACTTAAAAACCGTAAAGATGGAATTGATGGTACTATTGCCTCTTTACAACTCAACTCAAAACTATCTTGCATTATTCCTCGACATAACTAGGCTATTTAAAAAATACTGAAGCTTTATTTTGCTATAAATCGGACACTAGAAATAATAACTATAAAATATAAGGTTTTTTAATGGCACTAATAATAAATGATGAATGTATAGCATGTGATGCTTGTAGAGAAGAGTGTCCAACGATAGCTATAGAGGAAGGAGATCCCATCTACTATATCGATCCAGATCGTTGTACTGAGTGTGTAGGTATCTATGACGAACCTGCATGTATCTCTGTCTGTCCTGTTGACTGTATAGTCCCAGATAAAGACAATGTTGAATCCATAGCAGAGCTTCAGTTTAAAGCAAAAAACTTAGATATGGAAGAGTAAGGTATTGGCAAAGCGAGTTGGTGTCATTGATATAGGCTCTAACTCTGTTAGAATGGTTGTGTACGAGAAAACTTCTCGTTATGCTTTTCATCTTCTACATGAAGAGAGGAGTAAGGCAAGAATCTCTCAAAATGCTTATAAGTTTGAGGGTAATCTTCAAGCAGAGCCTATGGCACGCACATTTGATGCACTAGCAAATTTTCTTACTATTTGCCAATCTTTTAAAGTAAGAAAACTCCTCTGTGTCGCGACTTCTGCTCTTCGTGATGCTCCAAATAAAAAAGTGTTTATTCAAAAAGTAAAAGAAAAACTCAAAATAAACATTAAAATCATTAGTGGAGAGAAAGAGGCTTACTTCGGTGGTATCGCTTGTGCCAACCTTTTGGAGAAGCAAAACAATGCACTTACTGTCGATATTGGCGGTGGCTCGACGGAGTTCTCTATCATTAACAACGAGAGTGTTACTGATACCCTCTCACTCAAACTTGGGACAGTCCGCCTAAAAGAACTTTTCTATGAAACAGAAGACTTAGAGGGTGCCATAAAATATATTGATACACAACTTGATATTTTAAAAGTACAAAACATAACGACACTTATGGGTATTGGTGGTACTTTTCGTGCTATTACTACTGCTATTATGCAAAGGGAAGGCTACCCTCTTAATAAAATTCATGGATATGAAGTCTCCCCTGCAATATTTATTGAGTATATAGATACACTATTAAAAGCACAGAGTAACGAAGAGTTACTTGCTCTTGGCATTAAGGAAAACCGCTTTGATGTTATTAAGCCTGGTACACTTATACTTCAGCGTTTACTAAAACGAATTACCCTTTCTTCAATCATCACTAGCGGGGTAGGAGTACGTGAAGGTGTTTATCTTGCTGACTTACTTCGCAATAACAAAGATAAATTTCCACACAATTATAACACTTCTGTAAAGTACTTATTAGATGCACATATTTCTAATATTTCTTTTTCTACACAACTCACTATACTCAGTAAAAAACTTTTTGATCTTACATCCGAGTACTTTGAGATAGATAAGCACTTTAGATACGAGTTAGCTCTCGCTGCAAAACTTTATCCAACAGGAAGTAGTCTACACTTTTTTTCACAGAATAAGCATACTTATTATCTCATTCAAAATGCCTTAGAGTATGGATTTTCACATAAGAGTATAACACTTATAGCTACACTCTCTAAGTATGCAAAAAACAAACTTCCTGCATCTTCTCATCTTGAAAAGTATAAGATGCTTCTTCCCAATCCAGAAACAACAGAGTTTCTTAGCTATTTACTTTCACTGAGTATCTCTCTTCTAAGTCATAGACCTCGAAATATTGATTTTGACCTATTCCTTAAAGATGGTGTGTTAGAAGTAAGTTCTGAGAATAATTTATATATTGTAAAAGATGCAGTAGAAAAACTTGCACTCCCTACTAAGAAGTTGCAGGTCTCTTTTAGCTAAGCAAGAGGGAATAAGAGATTCTTTCTTAAAATCTCTGTCCCATAGTAAACTCAAAGCTTGATAATTTGTCACCTGGCTGTGCATTGAGTGGTTTTGCAAACATTAGCTGAATAGGTCCAACTGGAGAAAACCACTCTAGACCTGCACCATAACCACCACGAGATATATCAGTGATAGAACTATCACCAATAAATCCCCAATCTATAAAGGTTACTATACGCATCTTTGCTTTTGGAATGAGAGGCATACTAAGCTCAATCGAGTTAGAAAAAGTTTTTTCTCCACCTATACGACGAACGACACCTTTATCATCAACTATTGTAGGAGAGAGGGAGTAGGCCTGATAGCCTCTAACACTACCAATACCACCCATATAAAACTTTTCAGCGAGTGGAATAAATCCTGTATCAACAATAATATTTAAACGTGCTTTATATCTAAAAATAGCATCAAACCCAAGTGATTTTTCAAGACCTGTATACTTTCCAAACTTTGTTCGAGATTTTAAGAAATTTGCTGTTGCTCCTATACCTGTTTTCTCAAAACTTTGAGAGAGTTCAAACCCTTGACGAGGAAGATAAAAGTCATCTGTATTATCCCATTTTGCACTTATTGTTACACCACTTTTAGTATAAGGCTGTAAATAAAATTTATCTAATGTTGAGTTTGTACTAAGATGAGAAAAATCATAAGCATTTTTCGAGTATCCATAGCCTATATACCCACTAATAAAACGTGAAAATCTATGCCCAGTACCAATACTAACACCATCAGTTAAAACACTATAGTCATTATAATCATATAAAGAGTGATAAATAGAGAAGTTACCACTAAAATCACTATCGTTAAGCCTAGGATTTGCAATATTAAATGAATAAGACTCATTAGTCTGAGACTTTTCAGCTTTCACTCCTACATTTATACCAGAACCCCATACATTTCTATCATTTACACCAACACTAACAAGAATACCACCATATGTTCCATAGCCGCCACCTAACTGGACATTTCCAGTTGCTGCCTCTTTGACCTTCACTATTAAATTCATTTCATGGTTATTCAAACGCTTCTCTTCTATAGTCTCTCCATCAAAGAAACCTAAACGGCCAAGAGCATTGCGAGAGTCTCTAAGGTCAGTAAGAGAGTACATATCGCCAGGCCCGAGGTAGAGTTCACGTCGTATAACTCTATCAAGTGTTCTTGTATTACCAGAGATAAGAACGTCATGTATTCTAACCTTTTCACCTGGTGTAATTTTATAGATCACATCAACTGTATTATCTTTTTTATTTTTTTTAAGATCTGGTACTACTTGCACAAAAGCATAGCCTTTATCTGCAATAATAGTCTTAATTCGCTCTGCATCCTCACGAAATGATTTAATATTAAAGACTTCACCTTTTTTTAGTGAAACAAACTGTTTTAAAACTTTTTCATTAATCACTTTTTTTGATTGTGACAACGATACATTTTGTATTGTATATACTTCACCCTCTTTAATTTGATAACTCATATCTGCAATATAGTGATTAAAATTCACACGAACGAAAGGTGCTGCTACTTTAGCATCTAAATAACCATGTTGCATATAATAATCACGAATGCGCAAAGGATCATACTCTAAATCCCGAAGAGACATTTTCCCATCATTACGACCATAAAACCATCCCATAAATTGGTGTTGTTTATTTGCAATAACACTATTAAAATCATTACTATTTAATCCATGCACACCACTGTATTTAAGCTTTTTAATAATGATCTCTTCTCCTTCATTTACAACAAAAGTAACTTTTACACTTCCATTTTCTAAGTAGTCTGTTTGAATTTCAACAACAGAGTCAATCTTTCCCTCTTTTGCAATAGCATCAATAATTCTTTTTTTAGCATCTTGTAAAACTTGATCATCATAGAGTGTACCTTTTTTAATTTGAATGACACTATCTTTAATGTCTTGATCATTCTCTTTCCAACCCTTGAGTTCTATCTTTGAGATAATTGCTTTTTCTACAAAGAAAAATGTTAAAGTACCAGCATCTATCTCCACCCATATATCATTAAAATAACCCTGATTAAAGTACTTAATTATAGCTTCATCAATCATTTTACTGTTAACATCATCCCCAACTTCAAAATCAAGCATCCGTAGAGCAACAGGTTCTGAAATATGCATCAGGCCTTTATAGTTTATCTGTTTTATAGTTTGAGAAAAAAGAGGGAGAGAAAAAAGAAGTGTGAAAAGGAGTGTTACAAATATTTTCATTAAAATTCCATAGTTAAATATAAGAAAAGATTTTACCCATTATGAGGTTAATCTAGGGTAAATTAAGTATAATTTCATAAATAAAACAGAGATAAAAAAATGAATATAGCAATTATAGGTTTAGGACTTATGGGAGGCTCTCTCGCAATGAGTCTAAAGAAACTAGAATACGTAAAAAAAATAGTTGGTTACGATCACAATGAAAAGCACACATCACAAGCTATTAAACTTGGTTTAGTAGATGAGATAGTCTCATTTGAAACACTTAAAAAAGCAGATGTGATATTTCTCGCTATTCCTGTTGATGGTCTCATCGCCACCCTTAATAATCTCACAGATATAGATAAAAATACAACTATCATAGATCTTGGAAGTACGAAGCAAAAGATTGTAGAAAGTGTTCCAGCAGTAATACGAAAAAATTTCGTAGCAGCACATCCCATGACAGGTACGGAAAACTTCGGTCCACTCGCAGCAGTTGAAGGTCTATACGAGGATAAAGTTGTCGTACTTTGTGACCTTGAAGAGAGTGGCAAACATCAAGCAGATGTAGCAAAAAAAATTTTTAAATCACTTAAAATGAGAAAAACTTATATGCATGCACGTGAACATGACCGACATGCTGCATTTATCTCGCATATGCCCCATGCAGTCTCTTATGCTATAGCCAATACTGTTATGCGTCAAGAGAATAAGCACAATATCTTAGCGCTAGCAGCTGGAGGCTACCGTTCTATGAGCCGTTTAGCGAAGAGTTCTCCTTATATGTGGGAGGATATTTTTAGACAAAATAAGACTAACCTTTTAGAGTCTATTAGTATCTTTCAAGAAGAACTAGAACAACTTAAATCTGCGATAGAAAATGATGACTGGCAGAGAGTCCATCAAGAGATGGAAGATGCCAATAAACTCCACGATATCCTCGACTAAACGAGGTTGTATCGCTTCACTAACTCTTTAATTAGTTTTTTATCAATATTCTCTTTACTCTTGCCATAAATATTACCTTCTAAGATTTGCACTACCTTTGCTACATCTTCATCGCTATCTCGGTATGGTAATAATTTAATAAGTAGAAGTTTTTCATCTTTTATATTAAACTTTTTTACTTTACTCTGTCTAAACTTTGGTTTAAAAAGTATAATTGTTATACCAATAACTAAACCAGAGAGAAATGCAAACACAATATAGAGATAATTATTTTTTTCAACTACAACTTTATGTGTAGAGACTCCTACTTTTACAGCATTATTTTCATCTCTTGTTATCTTAAGTGGTGTAGTAGTTTTCACAGCACCACTCACTTTTATCTTTATTGGCTCTGTTTTTATTTTTTTAATCTTTTTAGTTGATGGATCAAAATAAACCAGTTTGAACGAAGGAATAGTAAAATCTTTATCACTCACAAAAACTAACTTCTGCTGGAGCCTATCTCCCTGTATCTCTATCTTCTCATCAAATACATTTACACCTGCTATGTAAGGTTTAAAACTCTCTATATCCTCTAAGTTTCCATTGCCCTTAACTTCTACAGTCACATTTACTGCCTCATTTGGATTGACTACTGTTTTTTGTGCCACTACATTTATTGTGAAATTTCCGACTAATTTCAGATTATTTGGCAATGCTTTAGCATATATTTCTATAGTATTTGAGATATATGTTCTCCAGTGTACTTGAGGCATAAATGTATCCCAACTCTCTCCTCCAGTTCTCGTAGCAATTTTAAGTTTCGCTGTATCGAGTATCAGTTTTCCAGCTCTTTGTGGTGCTAACTTATAAATGACCTTTGTAGTTATAAACTCATTATCTTCAGATCTTTCCGGTTTACTCTCCGACTTTTTCCAAAAACCCTTAAACTCAGGAGCTATAAATTTACTATCAACTACTTGTGCACCTTTTCTCTGTTTCAGCAGTAGTGTAAGACTAAAAGGCTCACCAACATAAAGCTCTTTTTTATTAGTTTTAAGAGTAAGAATAAAGTCAGCATTTGGATCGCGTTTCATCTTTTTTACATGAAGGTTTACACTATTAGACTTTTCTAATTTTCCATCAACATTAACTTCTACTGAAGGAACTATACAACTCTTAGTAGGTGTAAATTCATAAGTTAATTTATAACTTTTTGAGTAGCTTCCATTTATAGTCTGTATACTAGTTTGAGAGCCTGTTGATGTGATATCATTACCACATATATCAGTGAGGATAGGCTTATGAACATTAGTTCCTATAATATTTAGGGTGTAAGTAGCATTCTCACCCTCATACACAACACTCGGACTTACTTTTGCACTTACATTTGCAAAACTTGTAGTAACGAATAACAGTAAAAAAAACAGTATCTTACCAAGGTTTTTCATCTAAATTCTCCTCTAATTTATTTGTTTTATTGAGTCTATAAAGAAAAGTACTTTGGTTCTTTTGTAGCTTTTTAAGCCATTTTTTTTCTTCTTCTTTACTCATTTTCATTTGCTTTATATTTTGAGCTTCTTGAGATTGTACTGTAGTGTTATTTTCCTTTAACTCTTCAGCCTTATTCTTTTTCTTCTCCTGCTCTTTTTTCTTTTGCTCTTCGCTTTTTTGTTTCTCTTTTTTCTTTTGAGCATCTTTTTTCTTTTGAGCATCTTTTTTCTTCTGCTCGTCCTTATTTTTTTTATCTGATTTATTCTTTTGCTTTTTCTCTTTATCGGACTTTTTTTGCTTCTCTTGTGAGTTTTTCTTCTTTTCCTTTTGATCTTTATTCTTTTTTTTGTTTTTAGAGTCCTTTTTATTTTTCTTTTGTTTATCTTGCTGTTTTTTCTGCTTTTGAAGTGCTTTCTTTACTGCTTCAAGATTTTCTTGTATCTCTTTATCTTCTTTAATTTTTAAAGATTTTTCATATGCTTTTACTGCTTTTGTAAGGCTATCTTTATCTTTTGACTTAACATAAGCATTTCCTAAGTTTGCATAGTTTTTTGCGCGTTTATTTTTATCATCAAAAACAGCTTTCTCATAATTTTTCACGGCCTCTTTATACTTACCCTGTTTATATAGAGTATTAGCAACATTATAATTCGCTTCTGCATTTTGAGACTCATTTGCATACTTTTCATAAAGTTTTTGCGACTTTGTATAATCCCCAGATTCATAAGATTTTTTCGCTTCATCTAACTTCATAAAGTCTAAAACTCCTGCATGAAGAGTGGGAGCCTGTCCTATCATCACAACTAAAAGAAAGAGAGCAGGAACATTTATCGTCTCGCGTTTACTCATAGAAGAAGTTGCTATAAGTAGTAGAAAAAGTGCTAAACCTAAAGGATAATAAAAGAGAGGAATAAACCTTTCTATCTCCTGTGATTTAAGTGTTTTTTTCTCACTATGAGACTCTATCTCTTTGAGCATCGTTTTTATATCTTTATCAGAGTTCACACTTTCTATGTAAACGCCACCCGTACTCGTTGCAAGTTTACTAATAGCCGAATTAAGTTTCGAGACTATAACAGCACCATTTTGTTTAATAAATGTACCATTTTCTCTCTTAATAGGTGCACCCTTACTTGTTCCAATTCCTAAAATAAAGACAACAATATGATGTTTTTTAGCAAAATTAATCTCTTTGCTAAAGTTACTCTTATCTCCACCATCAGTAAGTATAAGCACATAGCGTTTAGATTTATCTTTTATGCTATGATCTACAACTTTGAGCATTGAAAGAAAATTTGTTCCCTTTTCTGTAATAGAATCTGTATTGAGCGAACGTAAAAGAAAACTTACAGCAGCACTATCAAAACTAAGAGGAGAAACAAGATAAGAGTTCTTTGCAAATGCAATAACCCCAACTCTCTCATTTGGTGCTTCATGAAGGAGTGCAAGAACCTTTTGTTTAGCAAACTTTAAACGATTTGGATAGACATCTTCTGCTAACATCGAGTCGCTTATATCTAATGCTATCATGATATCTGCACTCTTTGCTTTTACTTCAACTTTTCCATCATTAAGTACTGGTCCAGCTAAGGCAATGACCATAAGTACTCCTATAAGAAAAAAGAGTCCATTTCTTACTTTGAGAGTTAGTGTATTTGAAGACACTTGAAGTTTATCCATTACCTCTTTTGAGAAGAAGCTCTCTTGCATGGCTTTTTGAGTCAGCAATAGTCCAAAAAGGACAAACATTGGTGGCAACATATAGTAAAAAAATTCTGGATGTAAAAAATGCATTTAATTGCTCCCACGTTTATTACGTAAATAGACATACAGCATCAAGGAGAGAAGCCCTATGAAAAGTGGATAAAGATAGTAGTATTTGAGATTATTGTATGATTCTGTTTTTATCTCTACTTTTTCTAACTTATCTATCTTTTTATAAACAGATTTAAGTTCATCTGCGCTTGAAGCACCAAATGCTACACCACCTGTTTCTTTTGCAATTTTTAAGAGTACACTTTTATTATATCCACCTGTACCACCTATACCTATTGGATAGACTTTTACACCCTCTTTTTTAGCAATGTCAATAGCCACATCAAGAGGGATTTTATCTACTCCTGCAGTCGAGTAACCATCTGTTAAAAGTATGGCGATTTTTGATTTTGACTTACTCATTTTCAAGAGATTAACTCCCTGTGCAAGTGCTTCATAAAGAGCTGTAGATTTTCCAGCCATACCAACACTTAACTGTGAAACTATACGAGAAAGAATATTTCTATCATAAGTTAGAGGCGAAGCTATAAAAGAGTAAGAACCAAAGACTACTAGCCCCATATTATCATTTTTACGTTTAGCAATAAAGTCACGGACTATATCTTTTACTACATCAAAACGACTTAAACGTGGATTAGACTTATCGAATCCTCTCTCTTGCATAGATCCAGAAGCATCAAGAATAAGTGCTATCTCATGCCCTTTTTTTGGCTCTAACTCATAGGGCTCATCCTTTACAGGAGACATCAAAGCAAGTATTATCATCACAATTGCTATCCATTTAAGAAAGAAAAGAAGTTTTGAAGATGCAATCCCTTGCTTCATAAACTGCTTAGCATGAGGAAAGTAAAGCGAAGGTAAGCGCATACGGCAGAGTGACTCACATGCTATAAAGAAAAATATAACAAAAAGAATCTTGGGAAATTCAAAATATATACCATCAAACATCGATTAATCCTAAAAAGTTTTCAAGGAGATGTTTACTCTCATTGCTAAATTCTGAGACCTCTTTCTTATACTTATAGGATTCAAGGTTCTCTACTAAAAGCTTATATGCTCTTTCGTGTCGTAGAGTGTCATCTTTAAATATTGAAGTAAGTTGTGTTATCTCATATGCCGCTTTTTTTGCATCACGAAAGTTTATCTTATGAAGCAGCATTAGATTCTCTTTGCGTAGATTAAATTTTTTTCTATTTTGTAAAAATTTATAAAGTAAATAAAGTAATCCAAAAAGAAGAATAAGTACAACAATGACTAAAGCACTTAAATAGTAGAGTGAATACTCATGAATCTCAACTAGACCTTTAATATCATGTAATGGAATTTCTTGTGATTGCATACTGTTTATACCACCCATATTATCGTCCCTCAAAAAGTCTACGAAGTGCTACACTCACATTTGCATCCGTATAGACCTTTGTAAAACGGATTTTATCTTTGCGCAGAACACTATAGAGCTCTCTATCATGCTCTTGTACCTTTTTCGCATAACTTTCGACACTTGAACGGTTGAAATCTCCCTCAAGTACAGCACCACTTTCAGGATCTACAAGAGAAGAAAATCCCATTTGTGGTGGTTTTTCTTCTAAATGATCCCTTACTATCAGAGCAACTACCTCATGCTTTTTCGCAAGAAGTTTAAAATCTGGTATCTCAAAAAAATCACCCACAACTAAGATAAGTGACTTACGTCTGAGTTGTTTAAAAAGAGTATCAGCTATGTTTTTAAAGTCTACTTTTTTATTTAGAGCATCAAAGGAGAGAATTTCCTCTACGCTTTTATGTATTTGATAAAGTTTTTTGCTTGGCTTTGCATGAGATTCTATCTTATCTGTGAATATATAAGAGCTAAGAAGGTCTCCATTTTTAAGTGTAGAAAAACCTAAAAGTGCAGCTACCTCAGCTATAACATCTTGTTTGAATTTTTTAGAACCAAAGTGTACACTTCCATTAAGTACAGAAGCAATAACGACATTCAGCTCACGTTCTTCACGAAAGATTTTGATAAAAGGTTTTTGAAGTTTGGCAGTGATATTCCAATCTATATGGCGAATATCATCCCCTGGCATATACTCTCGAAGCTCAATAAAGTCATACCCTTCTCCTTGAAATATGGAAGGATTATTTCCTACCATTTCTGAGAAGACTTGACGACGAGCTCGAACTAAAATTTTTTTCAATTTACTCATAATTTTTTGTTCCACTTTTAACTAATTTTCATGCCAAAAGTATAGCTCAGAGTGGTAAATAAGAGGTTACAACTACTTTTCTTAACTCTTTAGTGCAACTTTTTCTTTAAACGCCACACTTGTCTTGATGCCTTCGTAAGTAGTTTTGAGATGCTCTATCTCTCCAGCTATCTCTGTCTCTGCTATGCTTAAACCCTCAGGTACTTTAGCAGAGTGGAGTTGAATGGCAGTCTGTTTGAAATTTGGCTCTCCTGATTTGGGACAGAAACTCTCGTTAGTCAGAGTGTTTACAAGTTGTGTGTTAAAGTGAAAAGGCACAAAGACCGTCCCCTCTCTCACACTTCCAGTTACACGCACTACAACATCATCAACGCGACCACGAGGAGAGGAGAGACTCATTCTATCGCCACTTTTTACCTTGAGTTTTTCTGCATCTTTAGGACTTAAGTCAACCCATGCTTCAGGAGCAAGGTCATTAAGAATATCTATACTTCGCGTTTTTGTGCGAGTATGCCACTGCTCTACTGTTCTTCCTGTATTTAAGATAACAGGAAACTTCGATGAAATAGCCTCTTCCATAGGAAACCACTCAACACAAAGAAGTTTTGCTTTTTGATCCTGTGTTCTAAAAGGCATATCTGGAGTATAGAGACGTTTTGTTCCGAGAGGATGCTCTTCATTACAAGGCCACTGTATGCCCCCATGTTCCTCAAGAAGCTCATAGCTGATACCTGAGTAATCACAAAGTTGCCCTTTAGAGACTTTTCTCCACTCTTCAAAAGCATCACGAGGCTCACTCCAGTTAGGAAAGAGCATCTCATTGACACCTTCAAAATATTTGGAAAATTCTAAAACAATATTAAAATCACCCATAGTATCTCCCAAAGGTTCTACAGCTTTGTTTGCCTTGTTGCATCGGCGTTCAGAGTTTGTATATGTTCCCTCTTTTTCTCCCCATGTTGCAGCAGAAAAGATAACATCAGCTATCTGGGCAGTATCACCGAGGAAAGCATCTTGCACCACTAAAAGGTCAAGTTTTGCTAAGGTTTTACGGAGTTTGTCTTGGTTTACGAAGCTTACAAGTGGATTTGTCGCAGTAATCCAGAGAGCTTTTATCTCCCCTCTATCTATCGCGTCAATTATCTCAGCATACTTATACCCACGACTCGTAGGCACAATCTCCTCAGGTACATTGACTATACTCGCATACTCTTTAAGAGCTTTTTCATCCCCATAGTTTCTATACCCAGGAAGAGAGGAAGTAAATCCAGTCTCACGAGTTCCCATAGCGTTACACTGTCCAGTAATACTAAAAGGACCAGCCCCCTCTTTTCCTATCTGTCCAGTTAAAAGGTGCAGGTTAATGATAGCACTTACGGTATCTGTTCCCATAAAGGATTGATTTATCCCCATAGTCCAGCCTGTTAAAACGCTATCTTGGGCTACGAATTGTCGAGCGAGTTCATAGAGAGTCTTGACATCTATGCCTGTAATATTTGCAACCTCTTGAGGTGGGTAATCTTGAAGATGTTTTTTAAGCTCTTTGTAGCCGTTCGTATTGGCTTTTATGTAGCCCTCATCTTCCCAACCCTGCTCCATCACTATATAGGCAAGTCCATTATAGAGTGCTAAATCAGTACGTGGTTTTATAGGCACATAGAGATCTGCCATCTGAGAAGTTTTACTTGCGCGCGGGTCGATAACTATCACTTTTTTTGTAGGACGTTTGTTCTTGTTTATATGAAGTGTGAGGATAGGATGATTATCGGCGATGTTTGCCCCAACAAGAAAGATAGTATCTGCTAGCTCAAAATCTTCATACGAGCTTGTAGCACCATCACTTCCTAAAGACTGCTTGTAACCCATAACTGCTGATGCCATACACAAAGTAGTATTTCCATCGTAGTTATTTGTTTGGAGTCCTAACTGCACAAACTTTCCAAGTGTATAGAACTCTTCAGTGAGAAACTGTCCTGTTCCTATGACTGAAACAGCCTTAGGCCCATGCTCTGAAGCTATGCGTTTAAACTCATCACTTACCTTAGTAAAAGCCTCATCCCATGATGCAGGTTTTAACTCGCCATCTCTACGAATAAGTGGCGTTTGAATCCTCTCAGGAGAGTTTATCATCTGATGTTCAGAAAGCCCCTTAGGGCAGAGTGTCCCTTGGTTGACAAAGTGTTTCGGGTTTCCTTTCGTATAAACAGCTTTGCCATCTTTAACTCCGATGTAAAGCCCACAACCCACACCACAGTAACCACAAGTAGAAAATACCCATTTATCAGGCTTCTTCTCATCACTTATCATACCAAAAATCGCATCATTGGAGAGCTTATACTTTTCCTCTTTTATATCAAAACCTAAAAAATCTTTTACTTTACTTATCATGAGTATCTCTTTTAATTATTATTATTATTAAAATAATAGCATAAATAGAATATTATATTAGTTCTTAGTAGTTTATAATTTAAGCAGGAGCAAGTATTTGGCTGAAAAACGATATAAACTTAAAGATATTTTTGATATGATTTTATAATGTTGTTTTTTTGTACTTAAATGATATCTGTTATTGAAAAAAAAGAAAATTCTGTTTATTTGAAAGGTTGTTACAATTATGAAGTTTTTTTTGTTTTTAATTTTATTTGCAGTTATAGGTTTTGGAGAATCAAACCCAAATTTTCGTAATGATGAGATAGATTTAAAAATACAAGAAGCAAATAAAAATTTATATAATAATTTATCTCCAGTAGACAATAAACAAACACAACAAAGTATTAAGCAGATGTATTATTCTACATATAATTTACATCCTTTTAGGGCTAATTATCTGCTTCCTATTAGTTATGGTATCGGTAGAGACTATAGTAATACTAGCGATACTGCAAAACAAAATCCAAAAAAAGTATCTGTCCAGCTTCAATTTAGTCTGCGCTATGATTTTGCAACAAATGTTTTTGGCTTAAATGGTATATATAGTGTTGCTTATACACAACTCTCCTTTTGGCAAGCTTATGCAAAATCAGCATACTTTAGAGAATCAAATTATAATCCTGAAATATTTTGTACCATCCCTAATCCCTGGAAATATTATAATAAATATGTAAAAGCTTTTAGATTTTCACTGGAGCATCAGTCTAATGGTAGAGGAGGAAAATATGAGAGATCATGGCAATATATGGCAGGTTCAATATATGTACAATATAAAAATATCTTTATTAAATTAAAAGGATGGACGAGAATTTATGGTCCAAGAGATTATAATCCTGATTTACTTGATTATTTAGGACACGGTAGCTTACAACTAATGCTACCGCATAAAAAGCATGTCTTTAAACTTTTATTAAGATCAAACTTTAGTAACCACGGAGCTGTAGATTTTAGTTACAGTTATCCACTTGTACATACAAATGGCTTATTTTTATATGTTCAAGCTTTTAATGGTTACGGTGAAACATTGATTGATTATAACCATTATGTAAATAGCTTTTCAATAGGTTTTAGTCTTTCAAGATAATATATCATGAAAATATTACTTTTGCTTAATGGAAAAATCTTATATGGAGATAACTCTCCTTTTATTTGTAGCATTTTTTGGACAAGTTATTAAAATGTAGCTAATTTTAATATTTTTTGAATATAATAATATAATAAAAAGAAAAGGAATAGTTATGATTATGAAAAATGTTCTTCTAGCTTCATCAGTAGCGGTAGCGCTAATTTTAAGTGCTTGTGCAACAAGAAATGTACCTGAATATAATGGCAATACTTATCAGGATATAAAGACTTATGAAATAGGTAGTGTTATAAGTGTACGCCCAGTTGTTATTAGTGATAATGGTACAGGAACATTTTTAGGTGCAATTGTAGGTACTGTACTTGGTTCTATGGTAGGAGGAGGAAACGGTAAAGCACTTGCAACTTTAGCAGGAGGTCTTGGTGGGGCATATGCTGGAGATCAAGCTGGTAAAGCAAATGCTTCTGAGCTTTCTGTACGACTTGATAATGGAAAAAATGTTGTCGTTGTTGTCAAAGGCAAAAATTTTCTTGTTGGTGATAGAGTGCAAATAATTAAAAATGGCAATAGAGTAGATCAAGTTTATAGAATAAATTAGATCTTCTAGAGATCTTATCATGAACTGTAATCCTCTACTTTTCATCTTCTCTAAAAGCACTTGGACGTATCTTTTTAAAATATTTTAGCAATAATCCGCTAAGTATTCCTCCACCAGGCAAAACCCATAAGGTGGAGAGAAAGGTCATCTTACCGATATCGCCGACCTGCTCTGCTGCTTTTTTATAATCCTTGTTTTTTATATGTTTGGGGATATCTTTCGTCTCTTCATACTCCTGCTTGAGACCATGTCCCATCTTTTTAGAGAAGTTCTTGAGTTTATGTATCATAATAATTATCCAAATAACTTAGAGGATAAGCCTAGAAATCTTCGACAAGGTGCTAAGGTGTCACTGTAAAAATCTATGTAGTTTTTAGTTAGCTTTTTTATTATGTCCATCTCTATTTTACTCCTCCCTCTTTATAGTACTTTTAAGTTATTGTAGTATAACATTGCTAAAATAACTTACTTCCATTGACTTAATTGATGATATTATTATGCAATATTTAATAAAGAATTTTTTATTTGTCAAATAAAGAGTAAACTTCCATATGAAAAACTCAATATACCACATTGCCATGATAGACCTTCTATGGGTATTTATACCTGTAGTTATTATGATGATTATCTATTTTCTTTGG
The DNA here is from genome assembly GCA_015488615.1 of Sulfurimonas sp. GTDB lineage: Bacteria > Campylobacterota > Campylobacteria > Campylobacterales > Sulfurimonadaceae > Sulfurimonas. Next base: position 23,147 of record WFNM01000021.1, on the reverse strand, counting down.
ACTAAAGATACCCTTACTCTACCATATGCTTTACTACGAATGCTTACACAGCTTATTTTAATAGGGTATGTTCTCACTTATATTTTTAATTCTGACTCTCCTTACCTGATAATATTAATTTTGAGTGTAATGCTTATCGCTGGAAGTGTCATTGCGCTAAGACCTCTTCAAAAAAAGAATAGACTATTATATTTATATGCTTTTATTTCAATATCAATTGGTAGTATATTTACACTTCTCATGGTAGTGTTTGGAGTACTGCATCTCACTCCATGGTATGAACCAAAATTTCTTATTCCTCTCTCAGGAATGATTTTTGCAAATTCTATGAACTCTATAAGTATTGCTGCAGAGAGATTTGAAAGTGAAACTGTAGAAAAAAATAGTAATTATATAGAGGCTAGAGCTATCTCCTATAAAGCAGCATTTATCCCTACTATCAATGCACTCTTTGCAGTAGGGTTAGTCTCCTTACCAGGAATGATGACAGGACAAATCCTCTCAGGTATAGATCCTCTTATTGCAGTACGATATCAAATGATGGTTATGCTGATGATTTTAGGCTCTTCTGGAATTTCCGTAGCTATTTATCTCTCTTTGCTTAAAAGTAAAACTAATGTTTAACACACTCCTAAAAGGAAATAATAAATAGATGAATAGCCTTAAAATGAGAAATCTTTCATACAAATACCCAAGTGCTGTTGAGCCTATTTTTAATGCCATTAACCTAGACTTTGACAAGGGATGGAGTTGTATTACGGGGATAAATGGTTCTGGAAAAAGTACCCTTTTAAAGCTTATCTCTAAAGAGCTCAAATCTGAAAAAGGGATGATACTTGGAAACAGCCTAGTTGTTTACTGCACACAAAACACGGAGTTTCCACCTAAAGAGCTTGATGAATTTATGATGACTTACACAAAAGAGGCTTATAAACTCCGTGACCTTTTACATGTCAAAGATGAGTGGTTAGGTGTTTGGGATGTGCTAAGTCATGGGGAGCGTAAACGCCTACAGTTAGCCGTTGCACTCTCTAGTAATAGTGATGTACTTATGGTAGATGAGCCAACAAATCACCTTGATGAGTACTCACAAAGCATAGTCCTCCAAGCACTGCAGAGTTATAAGGGTGTCGGTATCTTAGTTAGCCACGACAGAAGCTTACTTGATGCACTCTCAGAACATACAATAATGCTAAAATCAGGTGAAGTGCACAAATACAGATCAAAGTTCTCTATAGCTCAAGAAGCTTACAACATGACACTCTCTCACAAGAAAAAAATCCTCACTGATCAAGAAGATGAACTCAAAAAGATAAGAAGAGTGGTACAAGTCCAAAAAGAGAAAGTCTCCCTTGCCAAAAAGCGCTTTTCTAAAAAAGGTGTAGGAAAACAAGATAGCTCACTCAAAGAAAAAATAAACGGAGCCATCTTAACGGGTAAAGATAAAAATGATGGGCAAATGCTTCAGCGAACCCTCACCAAACAACGTCAACTTAGTGAGAACATGGGCAGACTTGCCAAAGAATATGCAACAGGTATAAAGTTTGAGGGACAAATAGACAAACATAACTTCCCTATATCCCTTGAAAAGTCTAGCATTGAGCTTTATGAATCAAAAGAACTTCACTTTCCTAGACTCTCTGTAGATGTTGGAGAAAAGGTCGGTATCAGTGGTGAAAATGGTGCTGGGAAAAGTAGCTTTATCGAGTACTTTAAAGAAAAAATAGCATTTGAGCATTATTTTCTTTATATAGCACAAGAGATTACCAACAGAGAAGCAGAAGAGTTATTTCAAGAAGTGAGTGAACTAGATGCCCAGATGAAAGGTGAGCTTTTTACACTTATTCAGCGACTAGGTTCTGATGCGAAAGCACTACTGAGCAGTACTACTCCAAGTCCAGGGGAAACACGAAAACTCCTCATAGCTCAAGGTCTGCTCAAACAGCCCTCTCTCATCATCTTGGATGAACCTACAAACCATATGGATTTAGAGTCTATCGAAATGCTTGAATCTGCATTAAAAGAGTACGGAGGTGCGCTTCTATTTATAACTCATGATAAGACTTTTTTGGAAAATTTAAGTACAAAGCAGTGGCTATTTCATAAGAGTAAAGACTCTTTTAATAGTGTTGAAGAAGTTTTGTAAAACACAAAATATTTAGCTAAAATTACACAAATAAAGGAGTGCATCTCATGGAGACTACACCAAACAACTCAAAACTACTTTTTGCACTCAACAAACCAAAAGGCTATCTAGTCACTCGTTCTGATGACTTAGGTCGAAAGACTGTCTATGATCTTCTCCCTCAGTGGGCATATGATGATGGTTGGATGCCTATAGGTCGTCTTGATTTAGACTCTAAAGGGCTTTTACTTTTTACTCAAGAGGGAAAAGTTGGACATAAACTTACGCAACCTGGTGGGTGTATCAAGGTTTATGAGATTTGGGTGCGAGGGCATGTGAGCGAAGAACATATCGCTCAGGCTATAAAAGGTGTCAAACATAAGGAGGATATTCTTAAAGCTTTAGTAATTGAGAAGATAGGTATAGGTGGAGCAAAAACAAAACTTAGAGTGCAGATAAACGAAGGGAAAAACCGACATATTCGCAGACTCTTTGGAGTGCTTAAAGATAAAAAGTTTAGGACATCACTCAAAGTCTTAGAGCTCAAGAGGGTTAATATAGGTAGTTTTTCTTTAAATATAGAGAGTGGCAAGTGGAATTTCCTCTCTGTAGAAGAAGAAAAAGCACTTCTTTTAAATCTACATTAAAAATACTATAGTAGTATCAGCTTGCATTGTCTGGTAAAATATCTATCTTATCTTCTAAATACTCTTTCATAGCAGTGCTATCAATGGGTGCAGAGAAGAGATACCCTTGAATATTTTTACAACCATTTTCAAGCAAAAAGTCTAACTGTTCCTGCGTTTCTACACCTTCAGCAATGACATGTAGTTTAAGACTTTTTGCAAGAGCAATAATAGCTTTTGATATACCTATATCTTCTTCCTTATCTGGCAAATCATCTATAAAAGATTTATCAATCTTGAGTTTATCTAGTGGTAGACATTTCAGGTAAGAGAGTGAAGAGTATCCAGTTCCAAAATCATCAACAGCAAGCTCAATACCCATTTCACTTATCTCTTGTAGAAGAGTAATACTTTCCTCAGGATGCAGCATAATACTACTTTCTGTCACCTCTAACTCCAGCCATTCAGGCTTACATCCTGTCCCCTCTAAAAGTGACTTTAGTCTAAATATAAAATCTTTTTGATGGAGCTGTTTAAGTGAGAGATTAAGTGCTAATACACCGGGATTAAGACCTTCTTTGTACCAAGTTACTAACTGTGTCATTGCAGTTTTCATAACCCATAAATCTATAGGGATAATTAAGCCATTCTCTTCTGCTATTGGAATGAATCTACAAGGTGAGATAAGTCCCTCTTGTGGATCTTGCCATCTAACAAGGGCTTCCATACCTATCATTTTATTTTCACTTGCATCTATCTGAGGTTGATAATAAACTACAAACTCTTCATTTTCTATAGCTCTATGAAGTTTTGATTCTATGGCTATTCGCTCTTTTGCTATCTCTGTCATCTGTGATGAATAAAACTCAAAACTATTACGACCACTCTCTTTTGCCTTATACATAGCAGAGTCAGCATACATAAGAAGTTTATGCATTTCCACAGCATCATCTGGAAAAAGGCTGATACCTATACTCGTAGAGACATGAAGTTCATGCCCCTCTATCTGCATAGGTTCTTTAAAGATATTAATTATTTTTGTTGCTAAATGCGAGGCATCTTCGGACTTGTGAAGGCTCTGCATAAAAATGGTAAACTCATCCCCACCAATTCGTGCAAGAGTATCTTCTTCTCGTATACTTTTTTGAAGTCTTATTGCAACTTCTATAAGTACCTTATCGCCTACTTGATGACCAAGAGAATCATTAATGTTTTTAAATTTATCTAAATCTATAAAAAAGATTGCTAACTTTGCTTCATCTCGTTTTGCATGATCGATAGCATGTTTAAGACTCTCATTAAAAAGTAGCCTATTTGGGAGATTAGTAAGTATATCATGGTGTGCTTGATAGTCCAACTCATCTTTCTTCTTTAACAACTCTTCTTGATGTAGAACCCTCTGTGTAATATTTTTTGAAACAACATGAAGAACTTGTTTTTCTTTGAGTATTATCGGTGTGAGTGTTACATCTACATAAACTTTTTCACCAGTTTTTGTAAGGTTAATCCACTCAAAGTTGTGTGAACCCTGTTCTACGGCTAACATATTCATCTCATAAGATTTTTCAAAACTTGTCTCTCCATTTGCCTGAAACTCAGGAGAGAGTTCAGAAGGAGACATATTAAACAGTTCCTCTTTAGAGTTATACTGAAGTATTTTCACCACAGCTTCATTCATTGCTATAAATTTGTTTTCTTCTATATCTAAAAGCATTACTCCACTCTCTGTACTTTCATAAACCAAACTATAAAGCTCTTTTTGATCTTCTAGTTCTGCTTTTGACTCACCAAGAATTCTATTGTTTTCCTCTAACTCCTGCTCTGCCAATTTTCTATTTTCTTGAAGGAGTAATACCCACCAAACTAAAACAGAAATAAGAATTGCCACACTTAAAACAAGTGTTGTTAATGCATCCTCAAGGACATGTGCGAAACTTTTTGAAATATATTCTACATTAGCATCATAGATCATCCATGCACTTATAGAGATTAAAAAGAGTATAAAAGAGCTTAAAGATATAAAAATTAAAATTCTTTTAGCACTTACAGGAGAAATAACATGAAAAAAGAGTGCTGAGACAAGCTTACAACTTTTTTCCAAGAGTGTAGATTTTGTATCATTTTTACAAGAGTCATGACAAAGAGAGTCTAAGGAACAACATAAAGAACATATATTAGCACTTTGTAAAGGGCAGTAAACCATATCTTCTTTTTCATATTCAGTAGCACACATCTCACAAATATAAGATACCTTTGTCTCTAAAACTAGCTTATTTTCTCTAGCTATGTAGTACTTTCCTTTTGTTAGCCAAGCTATAAATGGTGCTAAGGTAAAGGCTAAAACTAGTGCAATTAGGGAAGAATAACTCTGCATCATTGAGCCAAAGAAACCCATAAATGCTAAGATAGCAACTACAGAAGCAATTCCCATGCTTCCCACACCAACAGGATTAATATTGTAAAGATATGCACGTTTAAATTCTATTATTTTTGGACTCAAACCTAAGGGTTTATTTATCACTAAGTCAGCAGTAATTGCCCCTATCCAAGCGATAGCTACATTTGAGTAGAGACCAAGTACTTTACTTAAGGCATCAAAGAGACCAAACTCCATAAGGAGTAGAGCAATAGCAATGTTAAAGACTAACCAGACCACACGACCAGGATGAGAGTGAGAAACACGAGAGAAAAAATTTGACCAAGCTAAAGAACCTGCATAAGCATTTGTAATATTTATCTTTATTTGAGAGAGAATAACAAAGAATGTTGCAACTAATATTGCTGTATTAGGGTTGTCAAAAACATAAGTATAAGCTATGTGATACATCTCAATAGGAGTCTTAGCATCAGCTAAACTCAGTCCACTCAGAAGAACTATAGAGGCTAGAAATATCCCACCCATCTGTTTTAAAAAACCAAGGAGTACCCAACCTGGACCAGCAGATATGACTGCAAACCACCATTTAACTCTATTTTTCTTCTCTAGTGGTGGCATAAAACGCAGATAATCCACCTGTTCCCCAATCTGTGCTATAAGTGAGAGCGAAATACCTAATGCAAAACCAAAGTAATAGATACTAAACTCTGCATCGCCTGAGATACTGCCACTAAAGTTTAGAAAATTTTCCATAGCCTGATGTTCTTTCATCAATACTGCGACAAAGGGAAGAAACAGAAGTATCAACCAAATAGGCTGTGTATAGAGTTGTAACTTATTGATAAATGTGATACCATAAAAAGTAAGAGGAATGATAACTAAAGCACTTAAAAGATAACCCCACGAGAGAGATAAACCAAAGTAAAGTTCAAGTGCTTGTGCCAAAATAGCCGCTTCAAGTGCAAAGAAAATAAAGCTAAAAGAGGCATAGATAAGCGAAGTAATAGTAGAACCAACATAACCAAAACCAGCACTACGTGTAATCAAATCTATATCAATATTGTACTTTGCAGCATGATAACTAATAGGAATAGCTGTTAAAAAAATGATGACAGCAGAAGTAAGGATAGCCCAAAATGCAGTAGTAAAGCCATAACTAATGGCAATCGAAGCACCGATGGCTTCTAAGGCTAAAAAAGAGATACTTCCCATAGCAGTATTTGCAATAACTATTTCTGAAAATTTACGAAATGATTTTGGTGTGTAACGTAGAGAATAGTCTTCTATTGTCTCATTTGCTACATAACTATTATACTGGCGTTTAGTCTTACTTTGTGTTTTGATAGGACAACCTAGATATATGATTTTATATTATATAGTGTACCATAAAATCCAAAAATACCTCACAAGAAGATATTTTTAGAATTAAGAACGTTGTTTTCCTACAAAGAAACCACCTGCCATTCCAAGAGGAACGACAGTTGTATAAAAGAGAAATCTATCGCTGATTTCACTTGCAAAACTTAGAACTAATACAAAAAATAGAACAACTGAAGTAATTCCAAAAGAGCCGCTTCCTGCAAAAACTAAAGCAAGTAATGGAAGAAAAACTCCAGCAACAATGAGTGTTACTAATCGTCCTACTTTAATATTTGCAAAGTTTTCATTAAGGATTCTTTTTGTGCGCTGTAGCTGATATTCATTTTCTTTAATAGTATCTAGACTTCTTATATCTTCATATGTAAAGAAGAGCTGTGCAAGTGCCCCTAACATTCCCATAGCTATAAGAGGAACAACAGCATCGCTTAAACTAAGAAGTGAACTTAAAAATGCAAGAAGAAAGATCCCCACATAAGCTACACCAAAAAACTTCAAGTTTGTAGTCACTCTGTCCCATGATGGACGGGCTCTAATACGATAAATCATTGCTTGTGCATAGATACCAAAAATACCAATGGCTAAAGTAACTCCTTCTACTAGTAAACGGACAATAACATTTACTTCAAAAAAGTACATCGCTACAACTATACTCATAAGCCCTGTAAAAGCACCAAGAGCAGCAGCTTCACGACTTAACCATGATGTTTTTATGTTCTTCATAGCAGTCATTGCTAAAAATGGTCGGCCTAAGTGAAGTGCTGAAAGAGGAAGTCCTACAGCTGATGGAAGCATAACCAAAAGTGCCATAATCCAGTTTGTTGCCTCAAAACCAAAAAGGCTCATCGCATCCCCTAAGAAAAGTGCTAAAAAACCACCAAGAGAGACTTGAGTAAGAACAGTCATAAAGACAAGAGGAAGCTCTTTATGCGCAGGTTTGAGTATATGTTCATCCATCTCTTTCATATTATCGGGAAGATTTTCTGGAAGTGTATAGCGAGTTGTAGAGTTTGTAATACGAGCATCAGGGAGAAAAGGCATATTTGCCTGCTCATCTATCTGCCCATCAAGCCACTCTTGTACATTCACAACTTCTATCTCGATAGCCCCTGCAGGACAAGCCTGCACACATGCAGGAGATTGACCAATATCAAGACGCTCATGACACATATCACACTTAGTTACGATATTTCGTTCTTCATGGAAAACTGGCACACCATAAGGACAGTTCCAAGTACAGTACTGACAGCCTATACAGACATCATCATCATGTACAACAATCCCCGTTTCATCTATCTTGATATAGGAGTTTGTAGGACACCCTTTAAGGCACTCTGGATCTATACAGTGGTTACAGCTCATAGAGTTAAGCAGCTGTGTAAATGCAGGAAATTCTCCACCCTCCATCTCTCCAACTCTACGCCATTTCACATCTGCTGGGTTATTGTTCTGCTCATTACAAGCCACTTCACAACAGCGACACCCTACACAAGCAACTGCATCAAAGTGGAAACGATACTGTTCGCCCTCTTTGAGTTTTGGAATGTCGATGGAGTATGAACCACACTGCATACCTGTGTCTGATTTGTGGTCTATAAAGCTCTCGAGTGGCGTTTGCATATAATTTCTCTCCATATTTAAGTCATGAAATTATACTCTGTAAAGATTAAAAAAATTTCTATTGTATGTTTAACTTTTAATCATTCAAATCTTCTTTATCCATAACAAACCCTATAACGAGTAAGACAACCACAAAAACACTTACTGAGCCTATATAAAAGTAATCTATCAAATTTTTCCTTTCTCTTTTGCCATTGTAAGTAGAGCACTTTTAGCTTTTCGTGGTATAAACGCAGAGTTTTCAAAATAGTATGCATTGTCACTGTTTTGAATAAATATACCCTCTTCAAGCTCTATCACTTTGATAATAACATCCCATCCAATCAATTCCTCTTCAGAATGGAGACCTTCATCATCAATTGTAAAAGTTACTTTTAGGTTTTTTGGAGTATTTTTCTCATAAAAACGGTGTAACATTCGTCTTCTAAAATACCATCTACCATAGTACCAGTATGTAACGAGAAAGGTAGAAACAAAAAGTATTCCGTAGCTATCATGTTTCAATGCACCAACAATACCAAACTGAACAAGCCCAACAAAAAGCCATCCCATATAGCGTTTATTTGAGTGGCGCATATCGTAGTCATAGTAGAGCTTACTTGTTTTAAGGGCGAGTTCTTTGTTCCAGTCGAAACTTACCTTTATGGGCTTAGACATGTTCCTCACACTCCTCTATCATCAACGCACTCTTTTGTATACAGCCGCTCTCTTCAAGCTCCTCTATAAGTTTAAGTGTCTGCATATAAAGTTCATCATATATCTTTTTATTTTTAGCATAAAGACGGCTCTCTTTTTTGCCATACCAGTAAGCAATTGCCACCGTTGAAGCAAATAGAGCATATATTAGTGACTGCCACTCTTTTAAGTTGAGTAGCACTATAAAATACTGTACAGAAAAGAGAACAAAAAACTCGATTGAAAAGATGATAACAAGAGTAGCACTCTGCTCAAAGTCAAGTGTATACTTTTCTAGCTCTTTAAGCTTTACTAAGTTTGCATTAACCTCTTGTGCTTTTGATTTGCAATCATTTTTTAAATCACTTATTTCAATATCTCGTAGATGAATATTCGAAAGATTGTATTCCACATTAGTCTGCATATAATCTTCAAGTAAGTGTGGGTTGTCATGAAGTGCCCTACATATTTCCTCTTCACTTAATTTCTTTTTATTCATAGCTCTTTGAATATCTTGCATAACAAGATCATAAAGTCCGACCGTTTTTATCTCTCGAGCAACTCTTTGTACATTTATCAATACTCTTTCCTTGTTCTTTTAGAAGTTGTAGGGATAAATATCCCTGCAACTTTAGTTTGCAAATGCAGGATCGTCTGCAGGTTCTATCTTATCCTCAATCCCATAAGATTGTGTCTTATCTTTTGATGGTAAAAAGATACCAATAAGCCCTTTAAGACCAACACTCATAATAATGTTAGACAAGAAAGCGGCCCAAGCAATAACTAACATACTACCAAAAAAAGCTGCAAAAATCATATCTGGGTTAAACTCTCCATGAACATAAAGATGACGACGAAGCATACCATCAAGTCCTGCCATGCCCATAAATGCACCCATACCAATACCACCTATAAGGTGGAACCAAAAATGAAGATTCGCAAGCTTATGTGAATATAACTTAGTGTTGTTCGTAACAAGTGGCCAAAGTACATATACTGCACTATAGAGTGTCATATAAAGCCCAACGATAAGTGCAATGTGAACATGAGCACCGATAATCCACTGAGTATTATGCAAAACACGGTTCATACCCATATCTGCTTGAATGATAGCTGCAGGAACGGCAAGACCAAAACCTGCTAAACCACCAAGAAGGTACTTTAACTCCATCGTCATTTTTAAAGGACGTGCTTTCCATAATGTAACAAGAGTGATAAAAAGTGCGAGACCCTGAGTAAGTAACTCAAATGCTGTAACCATCTCACCACTTATGAGTTTCATCATTTCTGGTTGCCCTTGATCGCCAAGAAGGTGGTGAGACCATACCATCCAAGAGACAAGAAGCTCAAGCATAAGTGCAGCACGAGCTACATTTTCCATAAATAACTTTTGCCCAGTAATAAGAGTAGCTAGTAGGTACCAAGAACCAGCAACATAAATAAGTACAAGCCCATCAGCAACTAGGTCAAGCCCCCACCAGAAGAAGTTTTTATACAAAAGTGCATCTATTGCAGTTACATCAAGTGCATGTCCACTTGCATCAAAGATAAGATAAACTAAAATTAATATACCTGCAACTAAAATCACAAGTGCATCTAAGAAAGTATCTACCGTACCACGAAAAATAGCGACAACAGGAAGTGCAAGAGCAGGTTCTTTTGAGTAAGGCTTTTTTCCACGAAGCTTGTTGATTAGGTTTAAAAATCCATCAATACCAAAACCAGAGATAAGTAACTCTTTTGTTGTTTTATTTTTATGTACGCCAACACGAGCAAAAATTGTTGCATATATATTATATATAAAAAGCAAAGTACCCACCATAATAAGTGCTATACCAATAATAAATACGATACCACCTAGAACATTAAACTGATGTGTATCTGCAGGAAGTGGCCAATAAAGTGTGTAGAGCGGTGCATAATTCCACACAAATGCAGCTATCCATGCAAGAGCTGTACCTATAGTAATAAGCAGCCAACTCCCATTAGCGACCTTCACACTATAGAGCGGTTTTTTTGTAAGATATGGTACTAAAAATGTAAAAGCACCAAAAACAAGCTGATAAGTAGAACCAAAAATACCTACAATAGGATGTACTGTCATAATAGAAAAAAAGTGTTCAGGATGAAAAAATTGTTCAGGAAGTGGATTAAATGGAACATGCCCCACTTCTACCATTCTCATAATCATTCCCTCAATCGCCACTAAACCATAAAATAAAAATGCCATAACAACAGCACGCAGTGTTACTTTTTGCAGAGCATTTAAACTCGTATGGTCAAAGTTTGTACCATTTACTAAATTTTTAGCAAAACTCATTGTTTTCCTCCATTATTGTCTTTACATCCTACTACATTTACAAAGTTTTTAACAAGCATTAAGTCTTTTCCATCTTCTGTATATTGTAATGGCCCAGAGTATTCAGTTGATGTTAAGTTAAAAACACCATTATGATTAAATGTCCAAAGAATTTCATTAGAATCAAGTATTCCATTGACATCGGTGCCAGGATTAACCTGCATCTGCATTACCAATGAACCATCTTGACGAAACAATCCAAAACCATAAACAAGATCTTCACTATGTACATCAAACTCTACTGTCTCACCACATTGAATAAGAACCTGTTTTGGTAACCCTATCCATTTATGACCTTTTATTTTAAACTCATATTTTGCATCAGGTGTAATATTGTGCCTATCAATATCTTGTGATACCCATGGAATTGTGTTATATGTAAATATATGATGTCCTACACCACCTGCCACTAAGAATGCCATATACCAGTAAAATGGTATACGAAAAACTGATTTTCTATTTTTTCTAGTGAGGTTATACCCAAACCAAGCAATAACTGAAAGTATCATTACTGAGTATATACTATAAGCAACCCAGTGAAACGATAATAATTCGAGTGAACTTGTAAATATCATTTGTTTGTCTCCTTTTATTTTGTAAACTAGAAAATATTTTATAGGAATTTCTACACTGACATATTGACATATATCAAGAAACTTCTTAAATAAGCAACAAATGTGTATATTAATTAATCATATATTGTAATATTTTGCCTATAAAATAATCATTTTAAAAATAAAGCTTCTAAATGTCTCTTTTATTAGAATTATTGATATATATCAATCTATTAACTTTTAGAAGGTAATAGAATTCTAAGAGTTCAAAAATATTATTTTAAAGGCATACAGATGATAGATCCATTAATGATTCGACCTGAGATAGCATTAGCTGATTTTCTACCTATCTTTATTTCATCTGCTTTAGTATTAATTTTTGGAGGGGTTTATGTTGGTATATATACGGCAGTAAAGGTAAAATATCTAAAACCATGGGCTATTATTATAGCTTATGGTTTCTGGACTTTAACAGCTTACTGTCTTTATGTCATGGGGAGCTTGATGCATGTAGGCGATTTTACTGCAAAAGCTTTAGTAGTAGCAGCAATAGGACTTTTTTTACTTCCTTTTGCTGTTTACTATATGGAAGACAATGTTCACAAAAATAATGAACATGATACACAAGGAGAAGAGGATGGCAAATAAATCTGTTTGGAGTGACAACCGTTTCTGGCAACGTTCAGCAACATGGGTCACAGGGTTTGCAGCTATATTGCTTATTTGGCTAACATTTGATACATCGGCACAAATTTCGATGGGAACGGATAAAGATATACAAAATAAAGTTACTAAAAGAGTTCCTGGGCCAACAGTTATCAACTATAAGATAACATATGAAAGAAGTCCTAAACGCGGTCTTGAAGTACCTATTATCGGTGGAAATGATGGAAAAGGCAATTCATTATTTCAAGAAAAAGAGAAATTTTTTGGTCGTGATGACTGGAGTGAAAAAGAGGCAAGAGCAATGCTACACCTTGGAAAACTCGGTTCACAAGCAAAAAATTGTATGGATTGTCATACACTACTTGGAAATGGTGCTTACTATGCACCTGATTTAACAAAATCTTGGTTAGATCCAATGTGGGAAGATGGTACGATGCAAGCTATTATTGGTGGAACTCTTGGAAAAGAGTTAAGTAAAGAAGAAGCGATGGCAGAGTTTTTGCAACATCCAGAGCTTTATCCAACACATGCTCGTCAAATGCCTAATCTTGGTATCACGAAAAAAGAGGCTATCGGTATTGTGGCATTTTTAAAGCAAATGTCTTCTATAGATACAAATGGTTTTCCAAGAAACTTTGGAAAAATGAAAGGAGCAATCAATGGCAAATAATCATTTAACTTCAGAGTCAAAACAGTTAGCAACTTGGTATTTAACTTTTGCAGCTATCTTGTTTGGTGCTCAACTACTTTTTGGTCTTATTGCAGCTATACAGTATGTAATGCCTGGTTTCTTATACGGTATACTTGATTTTTCAATTGCAAGAATACTTCACATCAATGCACTTGTTGTATGGATGGTTTTTGCCATGTTTGGTTCTGTTTACTGGTTGCTTCCAGATGAGACAGGTATTGAGACTATTGGTATTAAAGTGGGAAAATTAGCTTACTGGGTTTTTGTAGCTGCTATCGTTGTAGTTGTTTTAGTATTCCTTCTCATTCAAGTTGGACCTGCATCTGATACAACTATCTGGTTTATCACCGAAGGTCGCGAGTACATTGAAGCACCTCGTTGGGCTGATATTGGTATCGTTGTTGTTGCACTTACATTTGTAGCAAATCTTTTCTTAACAGGAATGAAAGGCAAGCAAACAGGTATCGTTACAGTTTTAATGGCAGATATGATTGCCTTTGCCGGTTTATACCTTGCTGGTATGTTCTTTACAGATAACATCTCAGTTGATCAGTACTGGTGGTGGTGGGTTATTCACCTTTGGGTTGAAGCAACTTGGGAAGTTTTCGTTGGTGCTATCGCTGCTTATGGTTTGATTACTATGATTGGTGCACACCGTAAAGTTGTTGAGATGTGGTTATGGATCGAAGTTGCTATGCTCTTTGGTTCTGGTATCTTAGGTATGGGTCACCACTATTTCTGGATCGGTACACCTGAGTACTGGTGGGAAATCGGAGCACTTTTCTCAGCACTAGAGCCGCTACCACTCGTAGCAATGTTCGTGCATGTTCTTTATGACTGGGGTAAAACTCAAGGTGCACAAAATGCTAATGGTGACGAGACTTCAGTTATTACGAACAAGCCTGCATTCATATGGTTTGTACTGAATGCTTTTGGTAACTTTTTAGGTGCTGGTGTTTGGGGATTTTTCCACACACTACCACAGATAAACCTTTATACCCATGGTACACAATTTACTTCAGCTCACGGTCACTTAGCATTCTTTGGTGCTTATGCGACTATTCTTGTTGGTATGATGTACCTCGCTGTTCAAGGAAAAAATGGCATAAAAGTCATGAAGAACACAAAAACTTCTATCTGGGCAGTAAGTATGATTACAGGCGGTGTTATGGGAATGACAGTTGCCTTGACTATCGCAGGATATGTACAAGTTATCGTCTCTCGTGCACAGATGGGAGCTACATGGGCTGCATACTTTGATGGGCAAAGTGGTGTATGGTTTACACAAGCTATGGACTGGAGACTTATCATGGGTGTTATCACATTTTTAGGATTTCTTTTACTTGCAAAAGATTTACTTACAACTGGTAAAAATCCAGTTCACGAAAGATAAGGAAAGAAGATGTTTGAACCATTTACAGATGTTGTACCCAGTTTTTTTGGCTGGATTAACCAAGGACCTTTAACCTTAACGATTTTTCTTCATACGGTTATTATTTTGCCTATGATATTTATTTACTTCCAAGAGAAAAAACGTTTAGAGAATGAAGAATAAAGTGTTGATAAGTCCTCTTTAAAAAGAGGAGCTTATTTTATCTTTTATATAATAAAAGGATATAAAATGAAACTTAATAAACTTGTTATATCTGCAGCTTCACTTGCATTAGTAGGTTCTAGCTTATTTGCTGGAACTTCAAATATGAATGTTGAAAAAATGTTTGAAAAAGAGTGTCAAGGGTGTCACGGACCAAACCATGAAGGTGGAGTAGGTTCAGACTTACGCCCAAAACAGTTAGAGAAAAAAAACAGTTATACACTTGTTGAGACTATTTTGAATGGTCGACCAGGTACAGCGATGCCTCCATTTGCAGAAAAAATGAACAAGGCCGATGCACAAAAAATGGTTGATTATCTACAACACTTTAAAGGCAAAAAAATTGAAGTTCTTACCTTAGGTGCTGTCAAAGCAGGATGGAAACAGCTTAATAACAGAATGGCACTAATGAAGAAATATCCTCATGCTGTAGATGTAAAAAAAGTTACCGACATCTGTTTTGTAACGGAACGAGATGCTGAGCGTGTCACCTTTATAGATGGAACAACAGGAAAAATACTTTCACGCCATCCTGCAGGTTTTGCTGTGCATGTTACCGTAACCAACAAACGCCAGCCACGTTATGCTTACTCTATCTCTCGTTCTGGATTAGTAACAATGTTTGACCTCGCTTCAAAAGGTCAGCAAAAAATTGCAGAGATCCAAGTTGGAACTGATTCTCGCGGTTTAGCAGTTTCACCAGATGGTAAATATCTTATGGCCGGGAACTATGTACCAGGTGGTGCTATTCTTATGGATGCTATGACACTCAAGCCCCTTAAAGTATATCCAACATCTAGTGTTATTGATATGGATGGAAATATTGAGCCTTCTCGAGTAGCTGGTGTCTATGATACACCTTATGGTCCTTATATTGCCTTTGCACTCAAAGATGCTGGACATGTTTACATTGTTGACTACTCAAAAAAGAACTACCCTATCGTTGGTGATATTCCAAACATAGGTAAGATTCTTCATGATGGTTTTGAAAACGAAGGTAAAGAGATTGGTCGTTACCTCATGCAAGCATCACAGGGTAGTGATGTTATAGGTGTAGTTGACTTCAAAACAAAAGCTTTAGTTGCTAAAGTCTACACTGGTCCAGGAAGCAAGCCGCATCCAGGTCAGGGATCTTCTTGGTATAACGACAGATATGGCCAACTCTATGCTACAAACAGCATGAATGTGGGAGACTGTGTTATCTGGGATAGCCACTGGGATGTTGTAGCACGTGTAAAAACTGCAGGTGGTGGTCTTTTTGTTGGAACAAGTGAGCACACTCCATTTATCTGGTCTGACAATGTTCTTGGTGGTCCAACAAACTGGAATAAGATTACACTTATCAATAAGCAAACTTTAGAAGTTGATAGAATTCTTACAGTTGGTACAAAGAAGGGTACTATAACTGATCCTGTAACACATAAAGTTCTTTATAGTTGGAAAGTTCCTACTGTAAAAGATAAAAATGGTAAAGCTATTATTCCTAGAATTTTACATGCAGAACCAGCAAACCATGGTAAATGGACAATGGTTTCAGAGTGGAATACTGGTCGTATCGGTATCTATGAAGCTAAAACTGGTAAATTTGTTAAATATATCACAGGCTTAACAACACCAACTTTCACTTACTCTATTGAGCATCGCCAATCAATTCCAGGTGCTTAATTCTTTCTAAACTTTTCTCCTTTTGGAGAGAAGCTCTTTTTTTCTTCTCAAATTGACATAAATCAACCTCTTTTTTATTAATACTTCTTATAATAAACTCATAAAAAAAATATCTAAAAAGAGATTTATCATGAAACACTTTTTTCTATTCACATTATTAACATTCTCCCTACTTCATGCAGATAAATTAAATGGTAAGAAAGTCTTTGAAACATACTGTTGGGGTTGTCATCATCAAACAGCAATGGCATTTGGACCTCCTTTTAATCAAATAGCAGCTTCAAGAACGAAAGAAGAGATTATTGCATATATTATCTCTCCCCAATCAATGTATAAACAGTTTGGCTATAAACGCAGTGTGATGACACAACTTCATCTTTCAGACAAAGAGTTAGATGCTATAAGTGACTATATTCTTTCATACAAAGGAAAAAAATAATGTTTAGACTTTCAAACCTCATTGCTTCAGTAGTTGAAGATAAAAAGGAGAGAGTTTTAGATGGCAGCATAGCTATCTGGAACTTTACAAACAGATGTAACCTCTCATGCCTACATTGTTATTCAAAATCGACTCTTGATGAAGTAGATACACTCACAACGGAGCAGATTAAAAAAACCATTTTAGAGATGAAAGAAAATGGTGTGAAGTTTATTATCTTCTCAGGAGGAGAACCACTTACCAGAAAAGATCTTTTTGAGATAGCTGATTTTTGTAAAGAAAATGGAATCATCACCTATCTCTCAAGTAATGGGCTTTACTTTACAAAAGGTAATGTGCAAAGAATCGTAGACACTTTTAACTATGTAGGTATCAGTATAGATGGCGATGAGCCAACTCACGACTACTTCCGTGGACTCAAAGGTGCTTTTAAAGAGACACTCAAAGCAGTAAAACTTGCAAATGCCACGGGTGCAAAGGTTGGTATTCGCTTTACTATGACAAAAGATACTATCAACTCACTCGAGTATATTTTTGACCTAGCTGAGAAAGAAAATATTCCAAAAATATATATCTCACATCTTGTCTACTCAGGGCGTGGTTTAGATAATCTCAAAATGGACTTGACAAAAGAGCAAAGAAGAGAGGCTGTTGAGTTCATTTTAAACAAAGCCTTTGAGTACTATGATACAGGGCGAGATATAGAGATAGTCACTGGAAATATGGAGATGGATGCCGTGATGTTTTACAAGAAGTTTGCCTCTAAATATCCTCAACTTAAAGAAAAAATGAGAGAGAGGCTTGTAAAATGGGGTGGTAATTCAGCAGGACGTAAACTTCTCAACATAAATAGTGAAGGAGATGTACGGCCAGATCCATTCTTCCCTCTTACAGTTGGTAATATTATGAAGCAAGATTTTGGAAATATTTGGCAAAGTGGGGAACTTTTAGATAAACTTCGAGTACATCCAAGAGCGCAGATTAGTGGTATCTGCAGTGGATGTAAGCAACTAGATATATGCAATGGTGGAAGCCGTGCTCGTGCTTATGCAATAAGCGGTGACATATGGGCAGAAGATCCATCATGCTACCTAACAAAACAAGAGAGAGAAACACTGTAATGAAATTTCAAAAACTATTTTTAGGGCTCTTAGTAGCATCTACACTTTACACAACATTACCAGCAAAAGAGAAAATTTTTGTAGTCGAACGCGAAAGTAATTCTGTAGCGGTAATAGAAGATGGTCTACCAAGAACTCATATGCAAAACATGCATAATATGAACCATGGTGTCATCAAATTTTACGGTAACGATGGTTATCTAATCAGTAGAGATGGTTATATAGTTAAGTTTGACCCGAGAAGTGAAAAAAAACTTGCCGAATATAAAACTTCTAAAAGTGCTATTGGTTTTGTCATAAATAAAAACTATGTGGCAGTGGCAAACTACGATGACAAAAGTGTAGATATTCTCTCAAGAGATTTAAAACCTATTGAGAAAATAAAAACAGGCTCTCGTAATGTTGGTATAAAAATCTACAAAGATTATCTTGTATTTGCAGAAATGGACAATGATGCCATAGCTATCTATAAAAACATCCATCCAGGGACAAAACAACCAAAGTTTGTACTGCAAAAAGAGTTCAAAGATGTTGGAACTATGCCTTTTGATGCGATGATTAAAGGAGATAAACTCATAGTTGGTTTCTTTAAGAGTCCATGGTTTGGTGTTGTAAATTTAGATACACTTTCTTATAAGAAGATAAAAATTCTGCTTGATGATAGAAAACCTGTACTTAAAGTTCCACACTTTGGTTTTTGGAGTATAAGTAACTCTCAGGTTTTCATTCCTGCAGTTGGAGATAACAAAGTACTTGTTTATACTCCTGACTTTAAGTTTAAAACAGCCATAGAGACAGAGGGTCTTCCTGTATTCACATCTCTTTCTCCAGATAAAAAATATCTTGCAGTTACATTTAGTGGGAAGAAATTTCCAGTGATTCAGATAATAGATACTGCGACACTCAAAGTGATAAAGAGATTTGAGTTTAATGGAAAAGTGCTGCATCTACGTTGGTCTACAGAGAGACCTAGCTTGTTGGTTTCTGTAAATGATGCCAACAAAATAGTCATCATAGATACAAAAGGATGGTGGTTAAAACGCGAGATTTTTACTATCAAAAAACCTTCTGGTATCTTTATCTATAAAGAGGAAAAATAATGAGCAGAGTTTACCTAACAGGTGCTGGACCTGGTGATATAGAACTTCTTACAATGAAAGCACACCGTGTTATCACCGAAGCAGATGTTATCATTTATGATCGTTTAGCTAACCCTGAGATACTTGATATGGCAAAAGATGGCTGCGAGTTTGTCTATGTGGGCAAAGAAGATGGAAGACATACTCTCCCTCAAGATGAGATAAATGATGTCATCTATCAAAATGCACTTAAGCATAAAGTGGTTGTGCGTTTAAAAGGTGGTGATCCTTTTGTCTTTGGTCGTGGTGGTGAAGAGGGAGCTTATCTGCACCAACATGGTGTAAACTATGAAATTATTCCGGGGATAACTTCGGCTATTAGTGTTCCTGCTTATGCCGGAATTCCTGTAACTCATCGTGGTGTGGCTGTAAGCTTTCGTGTGGTAACTGGGCATGAGTCACCAAACAAAAAAGAGTCCCAGATTCCTTGGGAGAACTTCAAAACTGATGATACTATCATCTTCTTGATGGGCCTACATAATCTTCCTAAAATCTCTACAAAACTTATGGAGATAGGAAAGCCTAGTGACTACCCTTGTGCTGTTATCTCCAGAGGAACAACAAAAGAGCAAAAAGTAGTTGTTGGCACACTAGCAGACATCGTGCAAAAAGCAGAAGGTATCCCAACTCCAGCACTTATAGTTGTTGGTAAAGTCGTCTCACTAAGAGACCAACTTCAATGGTTTGAAAATAAACTTTAGATAAAAAGGATAAAAAATGAAAACTCTTACTTCAAAAGTTTTAATATCGCTTATAACAGCATTCATGCTAAGTGCTTGTTCTATGACACATACATTTCCAGAAGATCATGGAAAAATAACAAAAGTGAACCTTACTCAAAAAAAAGTAGCAACACTTATTACTGAGGCTGCTAAGCAAAATAAATGGAGAATTACTCCGTTTAAGTACAATGAACTTATCGCAGAAAAAATTGGTGATGCTTCTAATGATGCAGTTACTATTACATTTAGCACACACTCTTTTAAACTATTCCCAGAAAATAGTGATCTGCAAGACATCATAAGCGAGGCACTGAACTAATATTATGAAATTTACTAAATACATACATGCCGTAGGCACAGGACCTAAGGGAAATAGAGACTTAAGTTATGAAGAGAGTCAAGATATGATGGCTCAAATCTTAAATAAGAATATTTCTAACGAGGAGATAGCAGCCTTTCTTCTTGGCTGGAGGCTCAAACCTGAAACAGTTGAAGAGTTTCGTGGAGCATTAGCTTCATGTGATGCACTCATCAAAACTAAAGAGCTCACAAACTCTATAGAACTTGGCTATCCCTTTGATGGCAAAGCAAAAAATCCTTATATCTTTCCACTTGTAGCAAAGGTACTCAAAGAGAGTGACTTAAGCTTAGTTGTGATGGGTGATGATATGCAACCAGCAAAGGGTGGTATCACCATAAAAGATATTGCTCAGAATGAAGATTTTTCTTCAAATGTTCACTATTTTGATAGAGCAGACTACTTTAAAGAGCTTCATGAGCTTACAGAGATTCGCAACAGAGTTGGGCTTCGTAGTGCTTTTAACACCCTAGAAAAACTCCCTCATGTCACAAAGAGTGACTATGGTATCACAGGTGTTTTTCATAAACCCTATGTCAAAAAATATGTAGCAATCTTTGCTGAGCGTTACAAGCGATTTGCTCTTATACAAGGGAATGAGGGAACACCTGAACTCTTTAGTAAGGGGCGTTTATGGATTGCTGAGCAAAATGGATTTGAAGAATTCATCATTGATCCTGAGCATTATGGAATTCATTATAAGAAATCATGGGATAAAATAACACTCCAAGAATCTCTTGATCAACTCCAAAATCCTTCGGATGAGTATATGAAACTCGCACGATTAAATGCAGCTATTTTTCTTTTTGTAACACAAAAAGCAATCTCTATTGATGAGGCTTATGAACAGCTCAATGGATAAGTTTTCTAACCATGTGAGAAATATTTTACATGGTTTTTTTCTCTCCATTGGGACAACTATCGCTGAACCCTCTACTATCTTACCTCTTATAGTCAACTACTTTGGCGGAAGCTCTCTTCTTGTTGGTTTCTTTGCAGCCCTGCTTCGTGGTGGAGCTATTCTCGTGCAACTCTTTGCTGCGTTTCAAGCACAAACCTACACCTATATGCTCCCATACATTCGTCGTGTTTTTATCATACGCTTTTTAGCTTGGTTTTTCATAGGTGTAAGTATCATTCTCTTTGGCAAAGAGTCTCCAAATCTTACACTTTTTTGTATAGGTCTTGGTCTCTTTATCTTCTCATTTAGTGCAGGCTTTGGGGCTATCTACTTTAAAGACATCATCGCTAAAATCTTCTCTCCAAAATTTCGTGGCAAGACTATGGCATATAGACAGTTTTTTAGTGCTCTTGGTGGGCTTATGAGTGGAGTTTTAGCTGCGTTTATACTAGAGTCCTTCCCTGCTCCACAAAGTTATGGCTATTTATTTATAGTTAGTTCTTTTATCATGGCGTTTGGGTATCTCGCGTTTGCTACTGTTGATGAGCCAGCAAAAACACAAACCATGAAAAAAGAGAACTCCTTTAGAAAGTTTTTACATAACTCTTTTACCCTCTTAAAGTCTGACAAAGAGTTACAGATACAGCTCACTACATTTTTGCTCGCTTATGCTTATCTCATATCCCTACCCTTTATCATCCTCGATGCAAAAACGAAGATTGATTTAGATGGTATTGCCATTGGTTCGCTTATCACTACTCAGATGGTTGGTGCGATGCTGAGCAATTTTTTATGGGGAAGACTCAGTGGGCGAGGATATAACAAGCTCACGGCAAATATCTCCATAAGCCTCTACATAGTAGCCATAGCCACTGCGTTTATAGCCTCCACCCTCCAAGAGTATATGTTTATCTTCTTTATCATTGGGGGAGCTATAGATGGCAACCGTATAGCCTCTGGTAATCTCATCTTAGCCCTTGCCCCAGAGCATAAAAGACCAGTCTACATTGCCCTGCAGATAAATATCATTTCCTTTGGTCTCTTTTTCTCTCTGCTTGGTGGATTTTTATTACACTTTTTTAACTACAATGTACTTTATAGTATTACACTTTTTATGCTCTTTATCTCTCTTTACTTTTCTACAAAACTCAAAGAACTCTAAAAGTGATATATATCAAACTCTATTAACGAAATATAGACTACAATTGTCTAAAATAAATTAGGAAAACTTATAAAATGAAAAACGAAATATTATCAAGAATACAAAAAAAATTTCCACTTGTCCCAAAACCCTTTGAAGCAATAGCTCAAGAGTTAGATATGAGTGAAGAGGAAGTTTTATCTATCCTCCAAAAAGAAAAAGCTGATGGCATCATCAGACAAACATCTGCTATCTTTGATACTAAACGTCTAGGCTACAGCTCTTCTCTTGTCGCACTTAAAATGGCTCCTGAACTCATAGACAGTGCAGTAGAAATCATCAACTCACATCCTGGTATCTCACATAACTATGAACGTAACCACGAGTTTAACATCTGGTTTACACTAGGTGTACCCCCTACAAGCGAACTAGGACTAGACAAAACAGTAGCTCTCATTGCAAAACTCACACATGCCGAGGAGTACATAATGCTCCCAACACTCAAACTTTTCAAAATAAATGTTAAACTTAACACTACAGGAAAAGATGAGAAAAAAGAGAAGGTAAAAAAAGTCGTTCATAAAGAGATAGAACTCACACAACTCCATCGTGACATTATCCGTTTAGCACAGTATGACATCGACATGGTGAGTGAACCTTTTGCGAAGATAGTAGAAGAAGTTGGTACAGATTATGAAACTTTTTTTAACATTTTACAAGAGTTACAAGAAGCTGGCATCATGAGAAGATTTGCTTCCATTCTTAACCACAGAAAAGCAGGTTTCAATGCTAATGCGATGGTAGTATGGGATATAGATGAAGAAAAAGGAGAAGCCATAGGTGCTAATGCAGCTGCGTTTAGTGTGGTAAGCCACTGCTACCTCCGACCAAAGTATGCCAACTGGCCTTATAATCTTTTTACTATGGTACATGCAAAAACAACAGAGGAATCAAGCGAAATCATAGAAGAGATGGCAAAAGAGATTCCAAACAAATC
>WFNM01000020.1 GCA_015488615.1 Sulfurimonas sp. | reverse complement strand
CGTGATTGCTAGTATCATGATGACTGCATTGAGAAGCATCTCAAGCGAGAAAAATATCCGTAAAAAATCTCTACTCGAACTCACTCCATAAACGCCAAGAGCAAAAAGAGCAAAGGCAAAAAGCATCTCTATTTCAAACATCACCTACTCCTTTTTGCTTTAAGTGTATTACTCATTTTTACAGTAGCATAGAGTAATGATGAGGCGATAAGTGCGAAAATGATAACAAAATCGCTAAACTCACCACTGAAAAGATTTACATCTTCTACGGGTTGTTTGAGTGCTACTGTAAGAGTATCGACACCTCTTAAAAAGAGAGCCGAGATACTTACGAAAAGAAGAAATGCCGCTGCCGCGTTAAATGGTTTTGCCTTTGATTTTGGAAACTCAGTTCCTATGATAGTGACACCAAAGAGCATAAGCACCATAATCCCACCCGTGTAGATGAAAATCTGAAACAGTCCAAGCATTTTTGCATCGAGGTTGATGTAGTAAAAACCTAAGAGAAACATCATAAGGATAAAACTTATGATAGCTGGGACACTTTTTTTTATGACTAATGAGCCTATCGCTAAAAGCAATACGGCACTTAAAAGAGCTATATTCATTCTAATACTCCCTTGTTAAAATCTGGCAGACCACTCTCCACCTCTTTTGGCGTTTCGCCAGCTTCAGCCCTTTTCTTTGCCTCAGCTTCAGCTGCTTTTTTCTTCGCAGCAAGCTCTTTTTTGACACGAGCAGCTTCCTCTTCCTCTAAACGCGAATCTATATAACTTTGAGGAACATCGTTATGTACCCAAAAATCAGTTTGATCTTCATGCCATCCACCACTGAGCATATCATAACGACCACCACTTAAGATGATAGATTTCTCAGGTTTTGTAGGGCAGACATCTTCGCATAACCCACAAAAGATACAGATAGAGAGATTGACCTCTGGTACGATATTTTGCTTTTTTAGTGGAAGATGTTTCATCGTTATGGCATGTGTCGGACAGATTTTGTTACAACTATCACATCCTATACAAGATTCATAATCGACTCTATGTTCTCCACGGTAACGTGCAGGATGATGCATAGCTTCGTAGCGTATATCTTTGTTGGCAGGTGATGGTGTCATAAGGGCTTTTGCCACTCTGAATGTTCTGTTTAATATTTCAAGTACCATTTTCTATGCTCCCATAAACCAGAGTGTTTTTGCAAAAAGTACCCATGCGATGTTGAGCAGTGCAAGGGGTACCATATATTTCCACGAAAAAGAGAGCATTTGTGCTAAGGTAATACGTGGCGTTGCCGCACGAATAGTCATCATAGCTACTGCAATACCCAACATTTTCATAAAAAAGAAGAAGTAACTATCAAAGAAGATACCCTTGTAGGCTCCTAAAAAAAGTGTAGTTGCCCCTGCAAAAACAGCCATAAATTCTGCAAACTCTGCAAGTTTGAGTAAGAAGTAGTTTGTCCCACTATACTCTGTGTAAAAACCATACACTATCTCTTGTTCTGCATCTGGAATGTTAAAAGGTGGCTGCTCTAGTAAACCTAAGAGTGCTACAAAGTACATAGCAAATCCAGGCAGGAGTATAAGAAAGCTTAGCCAAGTACCACTCTGGACTATCTCAGTTAAGTTCATCGTTCCAAAAAGTAGGGCAGGAGAGAGTGCTGCTAAGAAAAACGCTGTCTCCATAGAGATAGACTGTGTTAGTATTCGCACACCACCAAGAAACGAGTACTTATTGTTTGAGCCAAAACCTGTTAAAAAGAGTAAAAATGGCTCAATACCTATGAGGATAACAAGTGCTAAAAGACCATAGTTGCTATCTACTACCACAGAGCTATCCATCCACGGTATAAATGCAGCAGGAAGCATAGCGATGATAAGAGCTAGAGGTGGCATAATAGAAAAGAGATAAGGATTTACTCCATCAGGGGTAATGCTCTCTTTGGTAAGGAGTTTACTCAAATCAAAAAGTGTTTGATAACTTCCTCCCTTTCCGTTAAAACTAGGACCTACACGCTTATGCAGGGCCGCCATAAATTTTCTAAAAAACCAAAAAAGCCCAATAGTCCAGAGTAAAACATAAAGAAGTCCCGGGAAAACAAAGGCTGAAAAGAGTGTGTCTATCATCTATCTAAATCTCCCTGACAAATATAGAGACTTCCAAAAATAAGTGGAATATCGGAGAGTGTTTGCCCCTTAAGCAGGTGATCAAGCATCATCGTATGGTTAAAACTTGGTGCTCGCATCTTTAAACGATAAGGAGACTTGGCTTTTTCCTCTGTCACTAGGTGCATAAGCACTTCGCCTCTTGCCCACTCAACACGGCTTATTGCTTCACCTTTTGGTAGTTTTTTTGGTACCTTCACCATGTGGTCTTTTGTAGGGTTCATCTCACCATCAGCTACAGCTTTTTCTATGTGTGCTTTTGCCTGTTTGATGATCTTTACAGACTGTTTTAAATCACGGAAAAGCATCATAAATCTATCTTTGGCACTTCCTTTTTCTTGTGTGATATACTCTAAATCAAGCTCACCATAAGCAGCATAAGGTTCATCTATACGGATGTCAGTTTTGACACCACTTGCACGAGCAACTATACCACTGAGACCAAACTCATGGACTTCCTCTTTTGTGAGGATACCGACATTGTCTGAGCGGAGTTTCATCGTTGGATTTTTTACAAAGATGGCTTCAACTTCACCAACACTCGCATCAAACTTCTCAAGTGCTTTTTGTAGTTCATCAAGCATACTCATATCTAAACCATAACGAACACCACCTGGTTCAATAGAAGCCGTGGCTATTCTCGCTCCTGAGTAGGACTCTAAAAAGTCTAAAAAGAACTCTCTTGTGTCCATGTTCCACATCGCTAAAGTATGCAGCCCCATGTTGTTAAAAAACATACCAAGACCCATAAAGTGTGAAGAGACTCGTGCCACTTCACCGAGCAGAACTCGCATCCATGAAGCAAAAGGAGTAATCTCTATGCCTGCTATCTCCTCAACTGCCATAGAGTAGCCTACCATTGAGTTGATGTTATCCATAAAACAGAGACGTTCAACGGAGACAATAGCCCCCACAAAATCTTTTTTCTCTACTAAATGCTCCAAGGCACGCCAGACATAACCGATGTCAGGGTCTATGCTGATTATATCTTCGCCATCACAATGAACACGAAGACGGATGGGTCCACTTGCTGGGTGCGTTGGTCCCCAGTTGAGGATACTCTCAGAAGAGTCCGAGTCTAACTCTAGCTCATTTTCTTCCTGCTCTTTTTTAAAGGCATCTACAATCTGCTGGACATTTTGCACTTGATTTTTCTCATGAGCATCCCAATCAAAATCTTTTCTAAAAGGGTACACACCTTTAAAATCTTCACTTTTGATGATTTCTCTAAGGTCTGGATGATTTAAAAACTCCACACCGTACATCGAAAAAGCTTCTCTCTCATGCCAATTTGCACTAGGAAAGAGAGGTGTTAGTGACTCTATCTTACATCCCTCACTCTCACGAGGAAGATTAACTTTAAGCCAAAGGTTGCGTTTAGTCTCTAAATCTTCAAAAAAGTAGTTTAGCTCCATGATATTCTCTTCTAAGAAGTCTGTAGGCGATACTGTAGAGAGTGAACGAAGCCCCTCTTTTTTGAGAGCTTGTGCAAGTGCTAACAAATCATTTTTAGAGTTAAGTTTTGCTTTGAGCCATATTTTTTTATAATCCTCAACATATTCGCAAGAGAACTCTTCTACTATTTTACGTACATTATTCATCTAAAAATCCATCTCTTTCCAAAGACCACCTTGGCTTGCTGCACTTGGTTCGCCATTTTTAATCTTCTGTTTGACTTGCTCTAAACCCTCTATAATAGCTTCAGGTTTAGGAGGACACCCAGCGATGAAAACATCAGCAGGGAGAATCTCTGTAGGATTTTTGATAACTGAAAGTGACTCGTTATAAGGTCCACCATCAAAAGAGCAAGCACCCATAGCGACTACATACTTAGGTTCAGGCATCTGTGCATAGGTTCTTAGCAGTGCGGGGAGTATTTTCTTGCTTACTAAACCTGTTATCATAAGAACATCAGCCTGTCTTGGCGTTGGTGTTGGGAGGTAGCCATAACGTTCCCAGTCATAACGCGGCCCCATCGCTGCTGCCATCTCTAAAGAACAGCATCCTGTACAGAAGTGTGCCATCCAGAGAGATTCACTCTTGGCATAGTCAAAAAAGTCGAGTATTTTAAGCATTGTTTTCCTTGTTTTCTTTTTGAAGTTCGTGCATTGCGAGTGTGATAGAAAGAGCCATGATGAGTGCGAAAGCACTTGCTATTAGTGAAGCATGTCTGTCAAGTCCAAAGACAAAAAGTGAGAAAAAAAGTCCCGTCATATCTGCAACTATAAACATAATTGCATAAACAAAAAAGCCAAAGTTTGCTTTTTTTGGAGTCGATGAAGAGGCTGGAAGTCCACACTCAAAGTGTTCATTTTTTACACGGTTAGGGGCATAAGGAGCTAGAGCTACTCCTAAAAAGTAAAGTAAAAAAACAGCAATTGCTACAAAGAGAGCATAGAGAAAAAAGGTTTCAATCATTTGAGTTGTCTCTTTTGATTAAAATATCATAGTTTATATTTTCCATATAGTATTTCCTTGTTATTTATACTATATATTACTCCTTTTCAACTAAAAAGTAGTAAAAAAGGAATTAAAAATACTATTTATTGTTTAGGAGTTTCTTCATGAGTTCAATATGGTAGCTCTCTTGGTAGTTGATAAAGTCAAAAAATTTAGAGAGTTCTTCATCTTTTATAGAGTCACTAAGCTCTTTGCACATTACTTTTGCAGCTTCTTCTTCAGCGATGCCATCTGTAACAAATTTTTCTAAATCTTTAACGATGTAAGTCATCTCATGAAGCTCACGAGGAAGGGCTAGTATGCCCATAACTGACATCATATTTCCAAAAGATTTGAGGTGAAAGTGTGACTCTGCTATGAGGTCTTCAAAGACATTAAACTCTAGAGCATTTTTTGTTCGCGTTTGCATGTAGGCATAGACAAGTATAAGCTCATATTCCTTGTAAGACTCTTCAAACAAAAAGAGAGTTAGTGCATCAATTTGATCTTGGTCGAGGTTCTTATCTAGCCATTTTCTCTGCATGTTAAACGCAGTCACTTCTTGGTCATTTGTCTTATCACACAAAAGAGAAGAGAGGTAAGTTAAGAGATACTCATCATCTGTTTTTATTCTTTGAGAGAGGATGGAATCTGTTGTCGTTTTTTGAAATGCTTCTATCTCAACAACCAAAGCTTTAAGTATCTCAAATGTACTCTCGCGTTTATATAGAGTCATATCTCTATCGTAGTTATAGTCGCCACCATCCGCTAAGATAGCTTCACCTATCCACTTCATATGGCGAAACGCGATGAGTGAAAACTCATAAAGTCTTGAACTTATTGCCTCATCTTTGATGGCAAAAGAGGCAAAAGTTATACTTAGGTAAAGTTCATGTTTGGCTTGGTAAATACTACTGTTCATCTATTATTTCCTCTTCTTTTATTTCGCAACTCTCTGTCATCTTGATGATGTGTGCTTCTTCCTCTTTACCCTCTGCAAGGTTGTCAAAGTTTATCATAGATGCTACAAAAGCATTGAGAACTATCTCTGCACAAATCTGCTGCTGTTTTGTCATAACACCGAGTTTCTCTTTTATCTTCCCTAAAGCAGAGTGAGCATACTCAATGCTCTCACCCATTATCATATCTGTGTACATTGATCCTATGACTACTGTGTCTTGGCAGCCATTTGTGGCAAACTTCACATCCTTGATAGTATCATCTTCACGGAGTGTATAAAAGATAACATACTCTCCAGTTTTCTCATCTGTTGCTATCCCTATACAAGTAGGATTCTCTAGTTTTCCGTAGTTGTGTGGATTCATAAGATGCATAATGACATCTTTACTCATTCCTTCTAAAATTTCAGCCATATTATAATTTAAATCCTTGTACTGCATCTTTAAGTGTGTAGATGTGATTTTCAATACTGTCTACATTTGCACTAATTTTAGAGAGTTCACCTACAAGCTTTTCACTATCTTTGTTTGATTGATCAATATCGGCAACCATAGAAAAAGTAGCATCTTTAATCACTGAAATAGTAGAAGTTATCTCTGTGGTTGCATGCTGGCTACGTTCGGCGAGTTTACGTACTTCATCTGCAACAACTGCAAAACCTCGACCATGCTCTCCAGCTCGTGCAGCTTCAATTGCCGCATTTAGTGCAAGTAGATTCGTCTGATCTGCGATATCTTTGATAAGACCAACCATATTTTCTATCTCATTTGTTGAAGATTCAAGAGATCGTGCTCGCTCAACTAGTGCACTTTGTGTCTCTTGAAAATCTCCAGAAGCCCATGCAACAGAAGCATCCACTATATCTTTCGTTTGTCTGGATTCTGTATCTACATCATTTGTTGAAGAGTCTATTTGATTTACTATATCTTGTAGTGTTGTGATAATGGCATTTATAGGGTTTTCGAGTGCTTTAAGTTCAGAGTCATCACTGAGTTGTATAAGTTCTGCAATGTCTTTTTCTTGAAGTCTTTGAAGTCTCCCAATAATAGGTGCGGTCTCTTGTGCTAAAAAGCTTTTTCTGTTAGCAATCTCTTCGCGTCTATCTCGTATAATTACAAAAGTTCTATCGAGTTTATTTTTTATAAATACAGGGATGATATAGACATAAACAGGGATAATAGTGCCATGTTTATCTTCAACATTAGCAGTACCATAACCCGCTTTTTTCTCATTCATATCAAATTGTTTGACTAGTTTACAGACTTGGCACTCTGATGGTTTAGAAGGCCAAAGTACTTTACCCGCTCCACTTGCAATACCTAGCTCTTGGTCATTCCATCCAACTAAAGATGCAAAAGTAGAGTTCCACTCAAGAAACTTTCTCTCAGGTGTTACTGAAAACATTCCTACAGGATAAGTTCTTTTAAACTCTTCCCAGTAGAAAATCTCTCTATCCTTAATGGCGAAAAGTGTTTTAATCTTCTCTTCCATATTTCCTTGTTGTAAAATATCTTTTTCTTTATCAAACACAACCATACTTGTATCTTTAAGTATGCTTTGTATCTCAATAGCAACAAAATCAAAATTGTATTTATCTTCTTTTTTTGTAAAAAAACCCATTTCTTTAAATCCTTCAGCTAGTTTATAAACACTGTTCCTATGTATAACATTATAATAAGACAATAAATCTTTATATTATATTAATTATTATTTTTTCTTTTATCAAACAAGATTATTTTGTCAACTTTTTATACCTTTTCCCAAAATGTTCCAGCTGGAGTGTCCATTAGGGAAACTCCAAACGCCAGTATCTCATCACGAAGTCTATCCGACTCCTCAAAGTTCTTCTCTTTTTTGGCAGTGTCTCGTTTTTCCATTAGTGTGGCGATAGCAGACTTTGTCTCTTCATCCATTCCAAACTGAAAATACTCAAAAGGATTCTTCACTCCAAAACCTAAAAGCTTTTCAATGTAAGCTAAGTTAGAAATGGTCTCTTTTTTAAGAGCTTTGTGCTTTCCAGCCGTGTCAAGTGTCTCGTTGGCGTTTGAGAGCATCTCATCTATAAGGGCTAGAGCTGTTGAAACATTCATATCATCACTAAGAGCTTCGAGGAGTTTAGTTTGAAACTCTGTAGTGTCAGAGTTAGGAGCTAAACCAAAAAGGCGCTTCTTGAGTCTGTAAATCTTATCAAGTCTTTTTTTAGCTGTGGCTAAATCTTCAGTGTTAAAGTTAAAGTTACTTCTATAGTGTGTACTTAAAAGATAAAAACGTAGGACTTCGCCATCGTACTCTTTAAGAGCATCTTTAAGAAAAAAGCTATTGCCTAAAGACTTAGACATCTTTTCGCCGTCTATATTTACAAAACCATTGTGCATCCAATAATTTGCAAGTTCATGGTTAGAAGAACATCGCGTTTGTGCCGCTTCATTTTCATGGTGTGGGAAAAGCAGATCAGCTCCACCTCCGTGGATATCTACTGCAAACGCAGTATCTGGTTTGGCGAGGTGTTTTTCTATCATGGCTGAACACTCTAAGTGCCATCCAGGACGCCCAGCTCCAAAAGGAGAGTCATATGTAAGTGAGCCATCTTTAACAGACTTCCACATAGCAAAGTCAGCAGGATTTTTCTTTAGGCTTGATGACTCTACACGCTCTTGTCTATCATCTTCATCTTGCACACGTTTAGAGAGTGTTAGGTATTCACTATCACTAGCTGTATCAAAATAAACATCACCATCCTTTGTAGTATAAGCATGACCACTGTCTATGAGCTTTTGCATCATCTCAAACATGGCGTTTAAAGACTCTGTAGCCTTAGGCTCGATGTCAGGACGGCTCACACCGATAGCTGACATTTCTTTATGAAATGCATCAGTATAAAAGTCTGTAATATCTTTAATGTCTTTCTTCTGTGCTATAGCTTTTTTGATGATTTTGTCATCAATATCGGTAATGTTTCTAGCATAAGTAACATCAAGAGCATTTGCACTAAGTACACGAGTAAGAAGGTCAAAAACTAACGCAGACTTGGCATGCCCTAAGTGAGCATCATCATAGACAGTGGGTCCACAGACATAGAGGCTTACTTTGCCCTCTTGAAGTGGGATAAATTCTCTTTTTTCTTTTTTTACTGAGTCAAAAATGTACATAAATGAGTCTTCCTGTTGATAGCTTAATTTGTGAGGAAATTATAGTATAAAGTAGCTTATAAAAGTATGCTAAAGAAGTGGGAATAACTCTTGCTTGATTATTGGAATATGAAGGAGTTCTAATGCAAGTATCGTCAAATAATGGTCTCCCCACCTTACCTAGTCCTAATGCTCCAGCTAATTTAATTAGTTCAGGAGGAAAAAAATCACATTGTATGGCAACATCTCTTTGCTCAATTGCAAAATCTAAACATGCATCTTCGTGACCCGTCAAATTTTGAATGGCTTTGATTTTATTACCATTTGGTTTACTTTGAAGTATTGGTTCACCCTTGACCCAAATTGTATGAGGTATTTATAGATAATGGGCTAAAAATACACTGTTTCATGGAATCAAGCATTGAAACTTAAAAAATTGATGTGTTTTTAATGGGGAAATGAGTCAATAATAGTACAAAGTGCTAACTAAAAATAAAAGGCTCTACAAAACTCTTCAATGCCAGAAGTATAAAAGTAAAAAGTATAGCTCCAATGAGAAGATAAATAGTATATTTAGAACGGATAATCTCCATAAAGTTACTGAGTCCAAAAGTTCTTATAGTAAAGATAAAACTTACAAGACCACCTAAAGTAGAAGCAAGAGCTAGACCTGCTACTCCAAAGGGAGAGATGAATGAAAGTGCCATCACTACATAAACGCCAAGAGAGAGTGTAGCTATCTTTGCGGCTTGCATCTGCATCTCTTTTGCATAGAGCCAGAGCACGAAGAGTTTTTGGAGTCCAAAAGGTAGGAGTCCTATCATGTACATCTGTAAAACAGCTGTTGTATTGGCTGTGTCGCTTGTAGTAAAAGCACCGCGTTGAAAAAGTAACCATGTTATCTCACGAGAGAGGATGATACCGCCTATAGTGCTTGCAGTGAGTACAAACGTCAAGAACCAGAAGGCTTTTTTAAGGTTCTCTTTTGCTTTTGCCTCATCATTATTTTTTAGATACCTTGCTATCTTTGGGAAGAGGGCTATAGATGTAGCGATGGCAAAAAGAGCTAGTGGGAGTTGAAAGATACGGTTGGCATAGTAGAGATAGGAGATAGACCCAGTCGCTAGAAATGAGGCAAGAAATGTATCTAAAAACGCAGAGACTTGTGCTGTTGAGTTTCCCCACATGGCAGGAAAGAAATGACGTCGGAATTTTTGTATATCTTTTTTGATGATTTTACTTTTGACACTTAGATATTTTACTCCGCCAAAGAGAAGCTTCATAAGCCCCATGTTGTAAATAGCGATGATGTGAGCGATGAGTTGGAGTATCCCACCAACCACAACCCCAATACTAAGATAGTATATTATTTCGCTCTCTTCTTTGTTATGGCTTAGTAGCAGTGCTCCGATAAGCGAGAGGTTAAGTAGGGCTGTACTAAATGCAGTAGTGGCAAAATGGTTCTTATACTGTAGCATCCCGCTTAAAAAGGTCACAGAGAAGATAAGAGGGAGATACCAGAAGTTTATAGCTACATATGGAGCTGCTATCTCTATTGTTTTATGAGTAAATCCTACTGCAATAGCTTTGGTGAAAAGAGCAGGGAGGAGGTTAACTAGTAAGGTAATGAGTAGGATGATAGAAACAAAGACAAAAAAGATGTTGACTGAAAAGACGGCCTTATGTCTAGTTCTAGCAAATGCAGGGATAAAGACCTGTGTAAATGCACCCTCTGCAAAGAGACGGCGAAAGAGATTAGGGAGTTTAAACGCTATGAAAAAGATGTCACTGTAAATGTTTGCACCGAGTGCTGAAGCGGTGAGTAAATCTCTTACAAACCCTAAAATACGTGAGATAAGAATTCCAAAACTATTAGTAAATATTGCTTTAAACATAGGCCTCTTTGTCGATATTTTATTTGGTTTTACTCCATTTTAACAAACTTTTAGTTAAAATAGACTCAAAATAAATCTAAAATAAGTTTGGTATCAAATATTATGGCACTTTTTGGCTCTTCAAAAACTACTTCACAGAAAACAGTTATTCGTCCAACTGTAGAACGAACTCCTAATGTTGCAAAAGTACTTCAAAAAATAGCACAGTCTAATAATGTTAATCTAGATACCTTAGATTTTACAATTTTAGAAGTTTTTACATATATTCGTATGACAGATGTCTCAGCGGATGCCGAATGGGAAAAGATAGAGAGCCGTGAGCTTTATGAACTTGATGATAAGACAGCTCTTTTAAACCCTTATTTTGAGATAAAACAGACCTATGAGATAGAAGTATTCTCTTTATCTCGAAACTCTTACAATCCTTTCCCTGATCTTACTCTGTCTATTGGTGCAAATGCAAGTAAGTGCAAAATTTACATTAGTGTTGCAAAAGGTTCAAAAATAGATTTAATCGATAATATTTCCAAAGAATTAACAAATCTGATTAATAAAAGAAAGGTTCGTGCTGGTATTTTTGTAAATATATTTGATGAGATGCTTAAAGATATAGTTTCTAAAATTAGTGCAGAGGTAAGAGTAGATGCAAATGTACTCTTTACTAAAAAAGAAACTATTCTTGTCGCAGAAGGTTTTGAGCCAACAGCGACACAAAATGATGCACTGATACTACACTATAAAGATAATGAAAAAAGTATAGATGACAATGAGCAAGTTGATTATTCCGCTAGAGGTTTTGTTGAGGGTGTCAAAAAAGATGAGTTACTCATAGAGTACATAAAACCAAAAGAGGGTACACCTGGGCGTAACTGTAGAGGAGAATACCTTATCCCTCAAGCTCCTATAGTGGCTCATGAAATTAGCTTTAGTATTGATGAGACTATTGGGATAGAAGAAGATGAAAATAGTATCAAGTACTTCGCGAAAGAAAATGGCTATATCTCTTTTGAAGATAATACCTATACTATTAAACGCGAAATGGACATAGAAGCAATTAGTTTTAAAACTACAGGCTCTATAAAAAGTGGTGTTGATTCTGATGTTAATCTTAATGTTAATGAGTCAGATGCATATAAAGATGCCATTGGTTCCGGGATGGAAGTGGAAGTTAGTGAGATAGAGATAGATGGTAATGTTGGTTCAAATGCTCATGTAGTGGCACTTAAAGCAACTGTCGGTGGATTAACTCATAAAACTTCTTATATAAAAGCCGATACGCTTGATGTAAATGTCCATAAGGGAACAGCTGTTGGAAAACAAGTACATATTACTAGGCTAGAACATGGAATAGTTGAAGCTGATAGTGCTGAAATTACTCAAGCTTTAGGTGGTCATATTCGTGCAAAAGAGATATTTATTGGTATCTGTGCTTCGCATGTACATGCTACAGCAACAAAAACTATAGAGATACAAAAGATGCAGGGAAGTGAAAATATTTTCACTATAGATCCTTTACTTCAAAAAGATATAAAAGAGAGTCTTGATAATAACCAAGAGATAATTGATACATTATCAAATGCTGTAAAGAGTTTAGAAAAAGAGATAAAATCTTTAAAGATAAGAATAAAAGAAGGGACTCACTCATTTATAGAAATAAAAAAACGGCTGATGCATTACAAAAAAAATGGTGTAAAAATGCCAGCAAGTTTTGTGAAAAAATATAAAGAGTTTATGCAACTTCAAGATAGTTTAAAAGAATTTCAAGAGGAATATGCTGCAAAAAAAGACAATCTACTTTTGCACACAACAAGAACTTCTTCTTTTCAAGATAATATCTTTAATGCAAGAATTATAAACAGAGATAGATGGATTGGCTATAATGAAGTGAGATTTAAGCTCGTAGATCCACCTATGGATTTAGTGTATAAACCTGCAGAAGGATCAGATAAAATGATTTTTGGTATAGTTGATTTAGGTGATGAAAAATTTGAAATACAGGCAGTTAAAGAATGATAGTAGGTATAAAAGGCAATATAGTTTACAAAGAACCTGCATTTGTGCATGTAGATGTGCAAGGTATAGTCTATGAAGTGTTTATCTCTCTGCAAACATTTTCGGCATTAGGCAAGGCTGAGGTATCGCTTGTTACTTCGCAAATTATTCGTGAAGATGCTTCACTTCTCTTTGGGTTTATAGATAAGAATGAAAAAAAGATGTTTGCACGGCTCATAAAGATAAATGGGGTAGGGCCTAAAGTTGCCATGGCTATATGCTCGACATATACTCCTTCTCAGTTCGCAACAGTGATAAATAACAAAGACTTAAATGGTGTCAAAAAAGTACCAGGTATAGGACCAAAAGGAGCAGGGCGCATCCTTGTGGAACTTGCTGGTTTTGACACTGAGCTTATAGAGTCTAGTGATGGCAGTGCAAATGCGACTCTTGCATTTGCTCAGGCAACAGAAGCCTTAGAGTCACTTGGCTTCAAAAAAGATAAGATATCGAAGGCACTCACAGCTTGTGAGGGTGACGATACAGCAGCACTTGTCAAGGGTGCTTTAAAATTACTACAGACAGTTTAGAAAGAAAAAGGAAATATATAGTGAAATTAACGATTTTATTTGGTGGAGCGAGTTTTGAGCATGAGATCAGTGTTGTTAGTGCTATAACAGTAAAAGAGAAATTAGATAGTTTTGATTTGAGTTTTGTCTTTTGTGATGGAGACCATAAGTTCTATCTTATAGATGCAGGTAAGATGAAAGCGACAACATTTAGTAAACAACTTCATAAAAAAATGCCAGAACTTACTCTTACAAATGGTGGGTTTTTACAAAAATCATTTTTAGGTTCTACTATGCATTCTGATACAGTTTTAAACCTAATTCACGGTGGAGATGGTGAAGATGGTACTATCTCTTCACTCCTTGACTTTTACGATATTAAGTTCATCGGTCCACGTAAAGAGGCTTGTACTTTTTCTTATGATAAACGATATACGAAGTATCTCTGTGATGCTATCGGTGTGAAAAGTGTTCCTTATGAGGTCTTCAGTAAGGATGTAGAAACAAATCTTAGTCTCTCTATGCCTATCATTGTAAAGCCCGCTTCTTTAGGAAGTTCTATCGGTGTGAGTATAGTAAGAGAAGAGTCAGAGTTTGACTATGCTTTAGATACTGCATTTGAGTTTGACAGTAGTGTTTTAGTTGAACCTTTTATTGAGGGTGTTAAAGAGTATAATCTTGCTGGTTATATGGCAGGGGGAAAGATGCACTTTTCTATAGTAGAAGAACCTCAAAAAGAGGAATTTTTAGATTTCGAGAAGAAGTATATGGATTTCTCACGTTCAGAACAAGTGAGTCGTGCAGAGATTGGTGAAGTGCTTATTCAAAAACTCAAGTCAAATTTTGAAAAAGTGTATCGTGGAATGTTTGAGGGGGCACTTATCCGTTGTGATTTTTTTGTAGTTGATGGTGAAGTCTTACTCAATGAGATAAACCCTATACCTGGATCTATGGCGAATTATCTTTTTGAAGATTTTCCTGAGTCTATAAAAGCACTTGCCACCTCTCTACCTAATGCTTCAAAAGCAAAAGTAAGTTATGACTACATCCATTCAATTTCTCAAGCAAAAGGAAAATAATGGCTGTCAAGTCTATTCAACATCTACAGCACACTTTTGATATAAGCTATGAGATTCTTAATCCTCAAGCCAAAGTAGATATTATTATTCTCCATGGTTGGGGTAGTAATAAAGAGATGATGAAAGGTGCTTTTAGCCCTTATATGCAAGCTTTTCGTCATATTTACATAGATTTACCTGGTTTTGGAAATTCAACATGTCCTATCGCATTAACTACAGCAGATGTTGCAAGAGTAGTGGAATTATTTATGATTTATATAAATGCAAATAAAGACATAATTTTAGGGCACTCTTTTGGCGGTAAAGTAGCACTTCTTCTTGATCCAAAAGTACTAGTTCTCGTTGCAAGTGCTGGAATCTACATGCCAAAACCACTTTCTATACAGCTCAAAATTGCTATGACAAAACTCTTTAATTTTTTTGGACTTAGTAAATTTCGATCTCTTTTTGTAGCAGAAGATGCTAAAAAGCTTAGTCGTCCAATGTATGAAACTTTTAAAAATGTTGTTAATGAAAATTTTAGTAATGATTTTTTAATGTTTAGAGGAAAAGCACTTGTTTGTTTCGCAACTGAGGATACTGCGACACCACTAAGCTCAGGCGAGCAGATAGTAAAGCTTATAAAAGATTCTCAATTAGAAGTTTACGAGGGAGATCACTTCTTCTTCATAAAAAATGCACAAGATATAATGAAAAAGACAGAAGAGACTTTTTTAGCAACTTTGGGAGAATAATATGGAAGAATTTGAAACACTAATTAACTTTGGAATAAATGCAATCTTCGTTACACTTTTGGGTTGGTATCTTATAACTAATCTACAGTGGTATAATTATAGTCTCTCCCGTGTTGTACTTAAGCATCATAAGCCACAGTGGCATGTGATGTACTTTATTATTCCCTTTATAGCTTACTATACAACAGGGAAGTTTTTTATTATCTTTTTTCTCTTTGCCTTTTTACCTGCTATCATTTTTTGGTATAAGAAACTCGATAAGAAACTCGTACTTACTTGGCGTGTGAAGCGTTTTCTTATACTTTTAGTATCTTTAACACTCTTTCAGGATATGCTTTGTACTCTCAAAGATTCATGCCAAATGTATGGTGTGTTTATGCCTTTAGCTCTGGCATATATCGGCTCTTATCTTATAGAAAAATATCTCTTCATGATCTATAAAAAACAGGCAAAAAGAAAACTTGCAAGTATGGATAAGCTCCAAGTGATAGCCATCACAGGCAGTTATGGCAAGACAAGTATCAAAAACTTTGTAGCACAAATTCTTTCTCAAAAGTACAAGGTCTATGCAACACCAAGAAGTGTCAATACTCTTGGCGGTATAATGGGTGATGTAAACAACTCACTTCCTGAGGATACAGAGATTTACATTTGTGAAGCGGGTGCTCGTGAGAGTGGAGATATCTATGAAATCACTACCTTTGTAGAACCTCAAACTGTTGTGGTTGGTCGCGTTGGTGAAGCTCACATTGAGTACTTCAAATCACTAAAAAATATCATAGCTGCAAAGTTAGAGATTATGCAATCACCGTGCTTAGAGAAAGCTTTTATACATACATCTGTTACAGATGAACCTCATGATAAGGTCACTTTTTTTGGCAATGAGTTAAGCGATATAAATGCAGGACTAGATGGCACTGACTTTAGCATGAACTTTGACGAGACTAGCCTAAATTTACATACTGATGTTTTAGGCTCATTTCAGACTATGAATATCGCTGTAGCTGTTCGCATAGCTAAAGAGTTCGGTATGAGTGATGCAGAAATAACAAGAGCTGTAAAAAAACTAGAACCAGTAGAACATAGACTCCAGATGATAAAAGCTGGAGGAAAACTCATTTTAGATGATGGTTACAATGGCAACATAGATGGAATGCTAGAGGGTGTACGACTCTGCTCACTCCATGATGGTGGACAAAAAGTCATAGTAACCCCTGGACTTGTAGAGAGTACAGAGGAGTTAAACCTCAAACTTATAAATGCGATAAATGAAGTATTTGACATAGTGATAGTGACAGGTTCTTTAAATGCAGAGCTTTTTAATAAGCACTTAGATGTTAAACAAAAAGTTATGCTAGCTGATAAAACAAGCCTCACAGCAGTACTTGCAAACCAGACAAAATCCGGCGATATTATCCTTTTTGCAAATGATGCACCAAATTTTATTTAAAACAGAAAAAATTAAGTTATATTAGTATAGAATAAATTATCTCAATTTTTAAGGAAAAAAAATGAAAAAAGTATTAGTAAGTTTAGCAGCAGTAGTTGCATTAAGTTCTTCTGCAATGGCAGCAAACACTCAAACAGGTTGTGGTCTTGGTGCTATGCTCATTAAAGATGACTCTTCTGCCGTTATGTTAGCACTACAGTCTACAACAAATGGTACTTCAGGTAACCAAACTTTTGGTATCACTTCAGGTACTTTAGGATGTAAAAAAACTAAATTTGTTATGAATGAAAGAGCATCTGAATTTGTTGCATCAAATATGGACACTCTTGCAAAAGAAATTTCTGTTGGTCATGGTGAGTCTGTTGATACATTAGCTGAGCTTTTAAATGTTCAAGATAAAGCATCTTTCGCTTCTGCACTTCAAGCAAACTACAACAATATTTATGCATCTAAGTCAGTTAAAATGGCTGATGTTTTAGACAACATCTCTACTACTGCTATATAGTAATGCTTTGAGTTAAGCATTTATGCTTAACTCTTCTTATCTCTCTTCTTTACAAGGTCATAAAAATCAAATATTTTCTCCTCTCTATTTTTATACTTTTTAATACTAGTCTTATTCAAGCTTCAAGTGTTCAAACCTATAAAAATAAGGCACAATCCCTACATCTCTCAGATAAGTACTACTGGCAACTTTTATTGCATATGAATAATGGAAAGAGCGAGATAGATGATAAAAAATTTTTTTTATCTCCAAATGGTGTAAATAATGCATCAAGTGAATTAAACGCGACACTAGAAGCATTTTTTAGCGATGAAATAAAAGATGATAACTCTAGTATCTGTCGTTTTCCAGCACGCTATAGATGGCTTGAAAAAGAGATCAATATGGGAAGTTTCCCAACTGCTTCTTGCCCATCCTATACAAAAATGTATAATAGAGTAGATCCAAAATCAGTAACAATCGTCTTTCCATCTGCACATATAAACTCCCCAGCTTCTATGTTTGGACATACTTTTTTACGTATAAATTCTTCCTATGATTCTCGCCTTATAGCCTATGCTGTAAACTACTCAGCAAATGCTAACCCAGAAACAGAAAATGGTGTTGTTTTTGCTATTAAAGGGCTTTTTGGTGGTTATTATGGTAGTTATTCTCTGTTACCTTATTATGAAAAACTGAAAGAGTATAGAGATGGTGAGCAGAGAGATATCTGGGAGTATAATCTTAATCTTACAGAAGAAGAGACACAGATAATGTTTGAACATATTTGGGAACTTAATGATATACACTCATATTATTATTTTTTTACAGAAAACTGTTCGTATAATATGCTTTGGTTGCTTGAGATAGCAAGACCAACTGTACATCTTCGAGATAAATTTTTCTATCAG
Source organism: Sulfurimonas sp. (assembly GCA_015488615.1). Lineage (GTDB taxonomy): Bacteria > Campylobacterota > Campylobacteria > Campylobacterales > Sulfurimonadaceae > Sulfurimonas. Next base: position 17,314 of record WFNM01000020.1, on the reverse strand, counting down.
GTTGCTCCTATGGAGACTATACATGAGGTCAAAGCAGCTGGAATGGTAGTGTCAGATAAGTACCGTGCATCAAAAAGAACTATACTATTAAAATATGAAGCCCTTATTAAAGAGAAATATTTAGATATAGTGATTGCATTAGTTGACAGTGATTATGATGTAAAACAATTAGTAAAAAATAAAAAGATTAGTAAAAAGCAGAAAGAGTATATATTAGAAGCAAGTACTGAATATCTTGAGTATCAACTAGGGAGAGGGAAAATTCCCAAAGCACAATACTTGACAAAATTTCATACTTTTACAACACAAAGAGCAAAATTAGGACTTGCAAAAAAGATGGAGATAAAAACACCTGCAAATCCAATAAATGGACATAGAGCTTTAAGAGTGACTGCTGGAGTAGGTGTGAGAGAAGATGAGAAGCTCACCTTCTTAGGTTATCGTGTAGCATATCATGATTTAGAAGATAGTAATTACGGTTTTCTAAGGGGAACACAGATTGAGTTTTTGGATCTTTTACTCTCTTACTCGTTAGATGAAAAAAAACTTGCATTAGAAAAAGGAACTATTCTTTCTATAGTCTCTTTAGCACAACGAAGTACTTTTTTTAAAAGCTTTTCTTGGCGAACTAAAATAGGTTGGGATAGAAACTTTTTAAGCGAAAATGCTGCTTTTTATAGTGGTGTTGGAGTAGGATACAGCTGGGGAAATAAGTTGGCCTATATATATGTTATGCTTGACCCTTTCTTCTATATTGACGATGGATTTCATGCTGGACTAGGTGGTAGTGTTGGTTTTAGTATAGACAAGTATAAATTTATGAATCTTAATTCAGAATTTACTTCACGAATGTATGATAATGGAAAGAGACAGCTTCTTATGAAAGTTTCTGAAGGTTTTAGACTTTCTCAAAATCTCCAAGTGGTTTTGAAATATGATTATAGAGATAAAGAAATTTTATCTGATATAAAAAAGGAAGAAACACTTCAAGCTATGGTAAAATATTACTATTAAATTAGAGGATGTTCTAGCATGAAAATATTTACAAACTTTTCTAAATATGTTGCATATATTATTGCATTAACTCTTATGCTTTTAGTAGCTCTTATTCTTTATGATGCAACTGCTCGTTATCTTTTTTCTTCTGGTTCCACTGCACTACAAGAGTTAGAGTGGCACTTTTTTGATCTTATTATTCTACTATCAATTTCTTTCACATTTAAGCATAATGCTCACGTTAGGGTCGATATCTTTTATACACACTTTTCTAAAAAGATACAAAAATTAATAGATATCTTTGCTACACTTTTCTTTGTTCTGCCCTTAGCATTTTTAATTATCTATATTGGGTATAATTTTACTGAACTAAGTTTTATGCAAAGTGAAGCTTCTTCTGATCCTGGTGGACTTTCTCATCGCTGGATAGTTAAATCTCTTATGCCATTAGCTTTTCTCTTTTTAGCATTGCAAGCTTTTGAAGAGCTTTATAAAAATCTTCAAGAGTGGAGATCTTTATGATAGCTTTAGTGATGTTTGTCGTAGCACTTATTCTTCTTCTACTTGGTATTCCTGTAGCATTTGCTTTTGGTGGTGTTGCTATGATATTTGCTTTTTTCATACCTGAACTTAGTTTTGATGTTTTTAATATCTTACCATTTCGCATCTATGGTATTATGAGCAACACTACTCTTATGGCAGTACCTCTTTTTATTCTTATGGGTCTCATTTTAGAGAAGTCTGGTATGGCTGAAAAACTTCTTATCTCTATGTCTGCTATGTTTAAGGGGGTTCGTGGCGGTCTTGGTGTAAGTGTGGTTTTAGTTGGTGCTATACTTGCAGCTTCTACTGGAATAGTCTCAGCATCAGTTGTTATGATGAGTGTTATAGCACTTCCATTAATGATAAATGCAGGGTATAACAAGTCTCTTGCAAGTGGGACTATTGCCGCTTCTGGAACACTTGGACAAATTATTCCTCCCTCTATTATTCTTATTGTCTTAGGGGATGTTATGAGTGTGAGTGTGGGTGATCTTTTTATGGGTGCTGTTCTTCCTGGACTTACACTTGTTAGTCTCTACATCACATATATACTCATTCGAGCTTATTTTAAAAAAGAGGATGCACCTGCACTAATAAGCGATGAGAAAGTCACACTATTTGATTTACTTAAAGCTATTGTTCCTCCCTTACTTCTGATGATTTCTGTACTTGGAAGTATTTTTGCTGGTATCGCTTCACCTACAGAGTCTGCTGCGTTTGGAGTTCTTGGGGGTATTTTACTTTCAGCTCTAAACAAGACATTTTCTCGCGAGATGGTAGAATATGCACTCTTTGAGACAATGAAGCTTACAGGTATGATTTTTATGATTCTTATTGGGGCTACTGCCTTTAGTCTTGTTTTTAACGAGCTTGGTGGAACTGATCTTATTTTAGAGTTTTTTAGTGAAGATATTGGGGATGTTTGGATCTTCATTGGGGTGGCTATGTTTGCTATCTTTATACTTGGATTCTTTATAGATTTTATTGAGATTAGTTTTATCATTGTACCTATTTTAGTGCCTGTTATGTCTGCATTTGGGATAGATCCTATCTGGTTTGCAGTGCTTATAGCTATGAACCTTCAAGCCTCTTTCTTGACACCTCCTTTTGGACTTTCTCTCTTTTTTTTGAAAGGTGCAGCTGGAGATAGTGTAACTACTATGGAGATTTACAAGGGAATTATCCCTTTTATCTTGCTACAGCTTTTAGCCTTAGGTTTAGTTGTTCTTTTCCCTGATTTAGTTTTTGCCTTCTTGTAAGTAGTCGATTTATGTTATATAGTCTTTAGACTCTTTTGATATAATCTTTAGAAAAACAGTTAAGGATTATAAATATGTTAAGTGTATTACTAGAATTCAGTATGTTTCCCACATCGAGTGATGGAAGAGAAGATTCTTCAGTTTCAAAACAAGTAAGTAAAATAATAGATGCTATAGATAAATCTGGAGTTCCTTATCAGCTTACTCCCATGGGAACTGTGATAGAGGCAACAAGTATGAAAGAGGCACTAAGTATTATAGAACTCGCTTATGAGCAAGTAAGCGACTGCGACCGTGTTTACTCGTCACTTAAGTTTGACATCCGTAAAAACACAGAAAACAGACTTCAAACAAAGATAAAATCTGTAGAAAAAGTTTTAAATAGAAAAGTAAAGCACTAAAAAAAAGGTTAAGAGATGGAAGATGTTTTATATGCCCCATGGCGAGATGAATATATAGCTGGGGAGAAGATAGAAGGCTGTGTTTTTTGTCACATCTCAGAGAATGAAGATGAAGACAAAGACTCATATGTGCTTTATCGAGATGAGTACTGTTTTATGGTGATGAATAAGTACCCTTATACTCCTGGACATTTTATGATTATTCCCCATTTTCATACTGATAAGCTAGAAGAGTTAGATCCTGAGACTTGGTTGCATATGGCAGAGCTTGCACAAAAAGGTGTAAGACTTCTTAAAGAGGGTTTTGGAGCTCACGGTGTGAATATTGGAATGAATCTTGGTGCACCTGCTGGAGCAGGGATTGCAGAACATATTCATATGCATCTTGTACCGCGTTTTAATCGTGATACGAACTTTATTACGAGTATAGCACAAACTAGAGTTTACTCAACAGATTTCGAGCGAATATATAAAAAGATCAAGAGTTTACTTCCTGAATATATCTAGTATTTTTTAAACAGTTTTTATGAAAAAATTATTTACCTTTTTTTAAATTAAAAAAGGTATAATACACATTATTATAAATTTTAGGATAACTTATGCAAAGAAGAGACTTTTTTAAAACTTCCATTGTTGCATCAGCTGCTATTTTAGGTACTAACCTAAATGCTGGTATAACTCACCAACCAAAGATAGGACAAATAGTGTCAAACATGGCATTTCCAGAAAAACGTCCAATGATTACCTATTCTGATAGACCACCTCTTTTAGAGTCTACTAGAGCGACATTTGTAAGAGGTATTACAGAAAATGATGAGTTCTTTGTAAGATGGCACCTTCCAGATATTCCAACTCATATAGATTTAGATTCATATACTATTAAAATTAATGGACTTGTTGAAAAAGAGTTAAATATAACACTAAAAGAGCTTAAAAGTGACTATGAGCAAGTAGAAGTTACATCTGTACTACAATGTGGTGGTAATAGCCGTTCAGCATTCACTCCGATTACTGGTGGAATCCAATGGGGAAGCGGTGCAATGGGTTGTGCTAAATGGAAAGGTGTAAGACTTTCAGATCTTCTTAATCGTGCTGGACTCAAGAAAAATGCACATTGGATAGGATTTAACGGTCTTGAAAAAGCTGCATACTTTGAAACTCCTAACTTTGTTCGTGAGCTAGAGCTTACTGAATTAGATGATCATGTTATTATTGCTTATGAAATGAATGGTGAAGATTTACCATACTTAAATGGCTTTCCTCTTCGCTTAGTAGTGCCAGGTTACTACTCTGATAGCTGGGTGAAAATGCTTAGTAATATTACTGTTACAGATAAGTATAAACATCTTTTCTTTATGGATATGGCTTACCGTGTTCCTGATAATGCTACCGAGAGTGAAACACCAGATCATCTTGCTAAAAAAACGAAACCAATTACTCATATGAATGTAAAGTCCGTAATAGCCTATCCTGAAACAGGTATGAAAATTTATCATAATTCCCATATTGTTGTTCGTGGTGTGGCATTTGATGATGGACATGGTATCCGTAAAGTTATGATTTCTGTTGATAATGGTAAAACATGGAAAGAAGCACTCCTTAAACAGGAAAATGGTCGTTATGCTTTTACTGAATTTAGATTTGTGTTTAAACCGACAGAGTATGGTAAAGTGTCAATAATGGCAAAAGCTGTTAACCGCTTAGGTGAAGAGCAACCACTTGCTAAAAATGTTCCATGGAATCATGGTGGTTATATGTACAACGGTATAGATGTTGTAACAGTAGAAGTGGTATAAGGAGATTATGATGAAAAAATTACTATTAATAGCTATTTTGACAGTAGGTTCACTTTTTGCACAAGTTAAAAGTGATGTTGAAGTTCCATATATCTCATATCAGATAAAAATGGGTAAAGGTTTTGATGCTGTTCAAGCAAACTGTCTTATGTGTCACTCTTTTGGGTATATCATAAATCAAGGACCGCAGTCTCGCCTTTTTTGGGATAAAAAAGTGGATAAAATGATTACTCACTTTAAAGCTCCAATCTCGAAAGAAGATAAAGTTATTGTTGTAAATTATCTTTTTAAACATTATGGAAATGGTAAACTTAAATAAATTTACTTAAAATAAAGAGAACTTTCTCTTTATTTTTTCTTCTTCAGTACAAAGAAAAAAATCCCTGCTATTACTACAAAAATTACCATTCTAATGCTTAGTGTTGTTATATCAGTTGTGTCATTCATGAAATATCTCCTTAAATTTCTTTTTAAAATAATACCATAATTATGGCACTCAAAAAGAAAAAATTTATATAGTTTTGAGTATTCGGTTGCAGAAGAGATAATGGCTATTGACTTATAATAGATAGATATTTGAGTTTTTTTTAAAAATCTTTCTAAAGGGATTCAGTTTTAAGCTTTTTTTTATTTTTTACTGCTATAATTTCGGCATAAGTAAAAAGAAGCATTAGCAACTTGGAACTTTCTTCAATATTGGGGTATCGCCAAGCGGTAAGGCACTAGTTTTTGGTACTGGTATTCGGGGGTTCGAATCCCTCTACCCCATCCACCCTTCAATTAATAATATTTAATTAACTTTAATTTCACATACAAATTATCTTATTTATGCTATAGTTCTGCAATTTTATTTAGTAAATAATGCATTAGGGAATATAGTGGCAAAAGAAGCAGTAATCCTTCTCAATATGGGTGGTCCAAACAATCTTAACGAAGTTGAGATGTTTTTGAAAAATATGTTTAATGATAAAAATATCTTAACTATGAAGAGTGATCTCGTACGTAAATTTGTTGGAGGTATGATAACCTTTTCTCGTACTGAGAGTTCTCAAGAGATTTATAGACAGCTAGGTGGAAAATCCCCAATAGTAGGATATACTAAAAGTCTTGTTTCTAAGCTCCAAGAAAAACTAGGTGAAGATGTCTTAGTGGATTTTGTGATGCGATATACTCCTCCGTTTGCTGAGGAAGTTATCTCGCGTTTAAATGAAGCAGCAGTCGAAAAGATTTATCTCATCCCTCTCTATCCTCAGTATTCAACTACTACTACAAAATCCTCTTTAGAAGATTTTGAAGAGTGCTACCACCTTAATGGTAACGATGCTCTTTTAGTGGAGAGAAAACATTTTTTTGAAAATGAGAGCTATAATAAGTCCATGATAGAAAATATCAAAAAAAGTGTTGGAAATGATGACTACCGGGACTTTGACTTAATATTTTCTGCTCATGGTTTACCGCAGAAGATAGTAGACGCTGGAGATGTATATGAACGCCATATTATGAAGCATGTTAAGATATTGAAAAATATGTTAGAAGATGAAGATATGAACTTTCATGAAACACATCTTGCTTACCAGTCAAAAGTAGGGCCACTAGAGTGGTTAAAGCCTTCATTAGAAGAGAAACTCAAGGTGGTTCGTAACCGTGGCATCATCATCGTGCCTATCGCATTTACTATAGATAATTCGGAAACAGATTTTGAGCTTGAAGTAGAGTACAGAGAGATAGCTGAGAATCTTGGATTTCGTGAGTACAGAGTAGTAGAGTGCTCTAATGATAGTCCGCTTTTTGTGGATGCTATATGTGAAATATATGAGAAGATGAAGTAATGCAAAAGATAGTAATTTTTGATATGGATGGGACACTAATAGACTCAAAAAAAGACATCACACTCTCTATAAATTCTATACGAAAAGCCCATTACAACTTAGAACCATTGAGTGAAGAGTTTATAGTCAATGCAATTAATAAAGAAGTAAGAAATCTTCCTGAACTTTTCTATGGCACGAAAGAGTATGTGAAAAAAGATAAAATTGCCTTTGAAGCACACTATACTAAGCAATGTACTCAGAACCCATATTTGTATGAGGGTGTAGAAGAGATGCTTAAAAAACTAAAAGAACATGGTGTAAAACTCTCAGTAGCCACAAATGCACCAACTCCCTTTGCTAAACTTATGCTAGGCTCTTTAGGGGTTGCAGAACTCTTTGATAGTATTGTAGGTGCAGATAAAGTGAATCATTCAAAGCCAAATCCAGAGATGCTTTTTGAAATTTTAGACTCTTATGAATATGATACTACAAAAGACAGTGCTTGGATGGTAGGAGATAACTCAAAAGATATGCTTAGTGCCTCAAATGCTAAAATAAAAGGACTCTTTGCTACATGGGGTTTTACACCTCAAACTGACTTTCTAGTACAACTTGAACACCCAAAAGAGATACTCACTATAGTTTTATAAATTATTATGCTAAAATAGTCCCATATAAAAACATGGAGACACCAATGTTTAATAGTGACTTACTTTTAGCATTTGCTTTTATGGCACTGCTTTTTTTACGCCAGATAATAATACTTAAACGCCCAAATAAAATTAACTATGCTCCTTTAATGATAGCTATAGGAGCGATAGCTTCTCTTGTGCACTTTATTATTAACCCTGATACTACAGATGTTATATTATTACTTCGAGAGTCTATATTCCCCTTTCTTGTAGCACTACTTTTATACATAGTGATGAATGTTCTACACCAAACACAGGTGTCGGAGAATGCAAGAACACAAGAAGAGTTTGTCAAAGTGCTTGTGAGAGAGATAACACAGCTTAAAGATTTTATACTTGAGATAGAGATGAAGATGACTTCTTCTCAAGAAGCTGAACGTAGCTCTCAAGAGGAGATACGAGTAAAATTTCGTGAAGATATTCGAGCTCTTGATACTATTCAATTTAACCAGACAAAGTTTATAGATAAGTTTGATGAGATGGAAGCATGGCATAAGGATGTGAGTAAAGGTTTTGCATACTTCACAGAGGTACAACTCCCTGAACTTGATAATGTTGTGCATAAGCATATTGATATTCTGAGAGTAGCAGAACAAGATCATTATAATAAACTTAACCAACTCCTTCAAAAGGCTGTAGAGAGTAGGGTAGATATGAGTGATGACATAGATGAATTAAAAATAAAACTTAATAGTATGAAAACTATCTCTGATGAGATAGCAAAAAGTATCACTGCACAAACTCTTAAACAGCTCTCCGGAGTTACAAAAGCTTTTGAGTCACAGATATTAACTCTAAAGTCTCACACTGAGAGTCTACAAACATCATTACAAGAGGGTGAAACGAGATTAGAATCTATTAAAACACAGAGTGAGATAATTATGAAGCAGATGGTACTTTCCTCTAATAAAATGAAAGAACTTCAGCTACAAAATAGCGATTTACATGATGTCTATACAATGTTAAAAGAGATTATACATGATGTAGAGCTAGTAAAGTTAGATTATATAAAATCACAGTCTCAGCTCTCTCTTATCTCACAAGATTTAGCACAAAGCAAAGATAGACAGGTTCTGGAGATGTCACAAAAGATAGATGCTTTAAGTGAAAACTTCGCAAGTAAAATAGATGAATCACTAGAGAAGTTACATGAGCACTACAATATAGCCGGAGAAGAGATCACTCAAAGTGTACAAATATTAGCAAAGCGAGCACAGCTAAAAAATAGATATGGAGATTATGATGGAGGTAGTTCTTCATAAGTTTATGTGGCAAAATGTTTTAAAAGTTTGTTTAGGGAATTATTTGTAATTGGTTGCGGAAGCAAGATTTGAACTTGCGACCTTCGGGTTATGAGCCCGACGAGCTACCGAACTGCTCTATTCCGCGACATTTTGAAAAGACTATATAATATTATAAAAGTTCTTTTTTTGGTTTTATTTGTAATTGGTTGCGGAAGCAAGATTTGAACTTGCGACCTTCGGGTTATGAGCCCGACGAGCTACCGAACTGCTCTATTCCGCGACATTTTAAAAAGAAAAAGTCTGTCTGTCTTTTCTTGACGGAATTATAGTCTCTTTTATTTTCTTTGTCAAGGTTTTATTTATTTATTTATAAATTCCTTTTTTTAATGAAGATTTGACTATAATTCAGAAAATAAACAAATACTAAAAGAGAAATTATGACACCGATACAGAGAGTAACACAAGCAATAGAAGAGATTAAAAAAGGTAATATGATCATAATGATCGATGATGAAGATAGAGAGAATGAGGGTGATCTTGTGTATGCCGCAGCATTTAGTTCACCACAACATGTAAACTTCATGGCGACAAATGCCAAGGGGCTTATTTGTGTAGCACTCTCTAAGGGAATAGCTACAAGACTAGAGCTTAACCCTATGGTAAGTTCTAATACCTCTTCTTATGAGACTGCATTTACAGTCTCTGTGGATGCAAAAGATGCACTTACTGGTATCTCAGCAGGTGAGAGAGATGATACTATTAAAATCCTTGCAAATCCTATAGCTAAGCCTGACGAGCTTGTAAAACCTGGGCATATCTTTCCTCTTATTGCCAAAGATGGAGGGACTCTTATTCGTACGGGACATACTGAAGGGAGTGTAGACATCTGCCGTTTAGCGGGGCTAAGTGAAGCCGGTGTTATCTGTGAGATCATCAAAGAAGATGGAACGATGGCACGTCGTGATGACCTAGACATCTTCGGTGAGAAGCACAATCTCAAGACTGTTTTTATCTCAGATATAGTTGAGTATAGACTTGCAAATGAGTCTCTTGTACAGAAGAAGAATGAAGTAGAGATTGAATTTTTCGGTGTAAAAGTTAAACAACATACTTTTACTGACCATGATGGCATAGAGCATACAGCGATAGAATTTTACTCTACAGGAAAGGTCTCGAATGTGCGTGTGCATAATGTTATGCCAGACATCGACCTTCTTTTAAATCAGAAAAAATATAATAATCTTGTGACTTCAATAGAGTATCTCAAGCAAAATAGTGGTCTTTTAGTTTTTATAAATAAAACAGAACACCAAGATAATGCAGCTCCAAAAGAGTTCGGTATCGGTGCTCAGATTATCAAGTCTTTTGGTATCTCACAGATGAACCTTCTTACTTCTACGAAAAAAGTAGATTTAGTAGGGCTAAGTGGTTTTGGTTTAGAGGTCAAAGAAGTTATAGAGATCTAAGTTCTTGAAATTTTTTTTCTCTCTTCTCACATTTCTGACATTGCTCAGTGCAGAAACTACAAGCAGAACTCAGGTGCTTATGGGTACTTTTACCTTCTTCTTATGAGCTTGAGCATAGCTCTACTGCACTTGATAGGCTTAGTTTTAATAAGATTTCCGCAACTTTAAAAAAGGGTGTCAAAATAGACCTTGGAGGAATGGGTAAGGGCTTTGGAGTAGATAAGGTATCTAAGTACTTCAGAGACAGGGGGGATAAACGCGAGAGTGGTTGCTAGTGGAGATATCCGCTGTTTAGGTATCTGTCCTATAGAGATACATAATCCTCTCTCTAAAACGCCATTACTTAGCTTTACAACCAAAGAGCCAGATATAGGTATAAGCACGAGCGGAAACTACAACCGCTATGTAAAGAGCAAGAAAAATAACCATCTCATAAACCCAAAAAAAAAACACTCACAGAACAACTTCATCTCCATAACACTCATCTCTCATCTACCAAATGCAGACCTAGATGCTTATGCAACTGCCTCAAGTGTTATGCCCAAGCAAAAAGCTTATACTTTTTTAGACTCACTTGACTTAGCTTATGTGGTTTTAGAAAGTGATAAAAAGAAGGTTGTGAGTAAAAATATAATGATATTTACAAAATAACTGCTATAATGACTTAATAAATATATATAAGTTTAAATTAATTAAGTATAAGAAGGATTTTGATGGAAATAGCCATGAAAAGTGATGAATTAATTGTCTCTAAAACTGATGTAAAAGGCAGAATAACTTACGGTAATGAATATTTTATTGAGATGTCGGGATATGCTGAGAGTGAACTTTTAAATGCACCGCATAATATCTTACGACATAAAGATATGCCAAAGATAATATTTAAGCTTCTGTGGGAAAGAATCCAGGCAAAAAAGTTTATCAATGCTTATGTAAAAAACAGAACTAAAAATGGTGATTACTACTGGGTATTTGCTAATGTAACCGCTTCTTTTGATAAAAATAACAACATAATAGGCTATTTCTCAGTAAGAAGAAAACCTTCACAAAAAGGTATCGAGGCTATTGAAGGACTTTATAAAGAACTTTTACGTATTGAAAACTCCTCTTGTGTCGATCAATCTGCAAAATATTTAACTACTATACTAGATGAAAAAGGGGTGAGTTACGATGAGTTTATTATCAATCTTCAAAAGTGAGTCACGAGAAGAGTCCGAGCTACTAGAAAAAATAAATACAAGAATGAGTGAAGGTGCTTCGGGAAATATTGAACATAGAATTACCAATATTCCTAAAGACTCTAAGTACTCAAATATTGCATGGAGCTATAATAACCTTCTAGATCAGATGGAAGCACTTATGCGAGACACATCAACAGCGATGAGTCTCTCTGCTGATGGGGATAGAAGTGCTTGTCTTTTTGAAGAGGGTTTCAAAGGAACATTTGCAAGTAATATAGAACCACTAAACCATGCTATAGAAGGTGTGAAGTCTGGTGTTAAGATAAAGATTCAAGGAGAACTCAGTAGTGCTTTTAACCATATAGGTGGTGGAAGTATGGGTGGTGTGCTTCAGATTAAACGCGATATAGAAAATGGGAATGAAGTCACAAAAAAGATAGTAAGTACATCCATAGAGACTAGTAAGGCATCGTTAGAGAGTTTGGAGTCTGTAGATGTAGTACAAAGTAACTTTGAGCAATTGAGAGAGAGTATATCAAAAACAGCAGAAGGTATAGATGCCTTAAGCACACAGTCTCAGGAGATATCTACTGTTGCTGATCTCATTAAAGATATCGCAGAGCAGACAAACTTACTTGCACTCAATGCAGCTATAGAAGCAGCACGTGCAGGTGAGCATGGACGTGGATTTGCTGTTGTTGCCGATGAAGTACGAAAGTTGGCTGAGAGAACAGCTAAGGCAACGAGTGAAATATCTATCACCATATCTAGTCTTCAGCAAGAGACAGTAAGCATCCAAGAAGAGTCTGAAAATATGACAAAGATTGCAAATGATTCAAATGAGAAGATGGGAACTTTAGACAGTGCTTTAAGAACATTTAGTGATATGGCAGAAGAGTCTTTAGACAGTGCAAAACTTATAGACAATATCTTTTTAGTCTCTATCGCTAAGATAGATCATATCGTGTTTAAGTCTCATGCTTATTCTGCTGTTATTAACGAAACTTGTGAAGGAGATGTTGTAGATCATCACTCCTGTCGTTTTGGAAAATGGTATCAAAATGATGGTAAAGAATTTTTTGCTAATAAGCCATCATACAAAGATATAGAACAACCTCATAAAATACTTCATGATTCAGTGATGAAAAATATGTCTTATGTTCGAAATGAGACTGTATACAAAAAAGAGAATATTCCGGATATTATTGAAAACTTTAAAATTATGGAAGAGGCAAGTAATCAACTCTTTACATCTCTAGAAAACTTAATACTAGAATAGTTCTAGAGTTTAGAAAAGACAGAGCCAAAGAGTAGTGCAAAAGTATTGAGCAGTAAAAACTCTAAAAGTCCGAATGAGATGAGCTTGACATAAGCAAAGACCTCAAAACCTTGCATTATGAAAAAAGGACTTACAAGCTTTAAGAGTGCGGATTGAGTGTGAAAGAGTGGAAAACAGGGCTTATTCTTCTGAATAAACCTGATTTTTTCCATTCTGTTTTGCAGTATACATGTATTTGTCAGCCTGTTCTATCATAGCATCAGCATCAAGGATTTTGGAAGTAACACCTACTGATACTGTTATTTTAAGTACAGTGTCATGACCAATGTTGAGTTCTGACTTTGCTACAAAGGAGCAAAGCTTTTGCATTATTTTCATTGCTTGGTCGTGTGGACAGTTTGGAAGGAGTATTACAAACTCCTCTCCACCAAAACGGACAAGAATATCAGATCGGCGAAGTGCTTTTTGCATAATATTTCCAACATGAATCAGTGCTTGATCTCCTACCTCATGACCGTAAGTATCGTTAACACTTTTAAAATTATCTATATCTATCATAGCAACTGCTGAGGGGTGTTTTGCACGATTGGCTATATTAAGAACTTTTGTCGCTGTTTCATAAAAGTAAACACGGTTATGCAAACCTGTAAGATGGTCAGTCATTGCCATGTTTTTTATCTCATTAAACATATTGACAACTAAAAGAGTATTGTTTACACGTCCAATAAACTCTTCATTAATAAAGGGTTTGGTGATGTAGTCATTTGCCCCAACTTTTAAAAAACGGCTTATCATATAAGTATCTTCTGTTCCAGAGAGTACAAGCATTGGAAGCTCTTCAAATGAGTAAAGTGTTCTTACTTTCTTGACAAGGTTGTAGCCATCCATGATTGGCATTTCATAGTCTGTTACAACTAGGTCTATTTTTTTAGAGTTCTTAGCATTTAACAGCTCCCATGCTTCTTGTCCGTCATGACACAATATGTAGTTAATGTTCTGTGCTTCGAGTAACATAGATATTTGAGTAAGAACAACTTTTGAATCATCAACAACAAGTACAGTTTTTTTTGCATTATCTTGCAGACGTTTTGCTACCTTAGCAACAAATTTTGCAGAAGCTACAGAGTTTGTAACGACATAGTCGGAAACATGAAATGAAAGTATTTTTTTACGAACCTCTTTATTGTCCTCATCTGTAATAATAATGATAAATTTATCTTCATGTGCTAATTGTTTTATTCGCTCTTCTGTCTTTTCATGAAGTCGAATAATATATAAGTTATAAGAGTAGAACTCTTCGATATCGCTATCAAGGTCATTGACTATCGTAGTTTGAGTATTGATTTGTTTTATTATGCTCTCTTTTAAAACATCTGTAAAATCTGTATCGGCATCTATTACTAAAGTTTTTTTAAACATACCTACCTACTTATTTGAAGTGATTATACTTAATTATAGTTATATAAGTATTAAATCTACTTTAACTAGATTAGGTTTTCCTAATTCAAAGCAAAATTTGATATAATCTACTTAGAAAACTTACAATAGAGAGAATATGAGAGAATTATTTACAAGAATTGAAGAAAATAGTGTAGTCCATTTAGAAGTTGATATGAATGCTTTTGCCTATAGTAGTGATAATCCATGGCTATTTAGTGTCTTCATCAAGTTCGATGGTGCTGATGAGGCTAGTGAAAGTTTTGAAGAGTTTCTTGAAACTAAAGAAGCACTTATTATCGCATTAGAGCATGAAGATCGTACTAAATATGTCGGTATGCGTATTGTTGATGGCTGGAGTGAGCTTTATTTTTATGCAAATGATTCCAAAGATTTAGATGCTATTGTCACAAAGATACTTTCCCCTAGTCACTATGTTTATGAGAGTAGTGTTGTCCGTGACACAAAGTGGGACTTTCACTATAAAAACCTTAAACCAAGTGAGCTAGAACTTTGTCATATAGAGAGTGAAAAGATTATTTTTATGCTCCAAGAAGAAGATGATGATTTAGAAGTAGTTCGCCCTGTAGAACATTATATTTCCTTTGAACTTCCTACACAAAAAAATAGATTTATAAATACCCTAGACATTGAGGGTTACACTCTAAAAGATGAGATAAGTAGCGAAGAGTTTGAGCACGGTATTGCCCTTGTAAAAGAGCATAATGTTACTAGCCAAACTTTACAAGAAGAGATCTCTAAACTTTTTGAAATAATTAAGAAAAATCAAGGTTTTTATGAAGGTTGGAGTACCGTTTTAGCTTCAGAATTAGAAGTGTAAATGTATAAAATAGTAGGTGTTATAAACTACATAGTAGTTATATTTTTAAATGCTTTTACAGATTTAGGACATAAAATTATCATCCAAGATACTATTTTTAAAGTCTATGATGGTAATACTCAGGTGGTCTTAACTGCTATAGTAAATGCCCTTATACTTCTGCCTTTTATTCTTGTTTTTTCACCTTCTGGTTTTTTAGCCGACAGGTTTCCTAAAAACAAGATTATGGAGTACTCTGCTATTTTTGCAGTTGTGATTACTCTTGGTATCACTTATGCCTACTATAATGGACTTTTTCTTTTTGCATTTGCCATGACTTTTTTACTCGCACTCCAGAGTGCTATCTATGGACCTGCAAAGTATGGTTACATAAAAGAACTTGTAGGTACAAAGTACATCAGTAGTGGAAACGCAGCAATTCAAGCAACTACAACAGTAGCTATTCTTGGTGGTATCATCTTTTATACTGTACTTTTTGAGGGGATGTATCGTGATACATTTATAAATGAAAAAGAGATACTACAAGCTATCGCTCCTCTTGGTTGGCTTTTAGTTGGTAGCTCTATCATAGAGTGGTTTTTTGCTTCAAAATTACCAAACAAGATGCAAGAGGCAAGTAAACGCCACTTCCATCTCAAGCGCTATCTAAGTGGTGCTTATCTTCGCAAAAATCTAAAAACTGTTACCCGTAAAAGAGAGATATTTGAAGCTATTATAGCATTAAGCCTTTTTTGGTCTATCTCTCAAGTAGTGCTTGCTATCTTTGGAGAGTATGCGAAGAGTGACTTAGGTATTACAAATACTATCTATGTTCAGGGTGTTATGGCATTAGCTGGGATTGGTATAGTTGTGGGTTCTATTATGGCATCAAGTTACTCTAAGTATTTTATAAATATGGGACTTGTGAGTATTGGCGCTTTTGGTGTGACAATTATTGTATTTAGCGTACCTTTTGTACAGTCTCTTCCTCTTATGGCTATTCTCTTTTTTCTCTTTGGAATTTTTTCTGGTTTTCTTATGGTACCACTCAATGCTCGTATTCAGTATCTTGCTTCTCGTGTGCATTTAGGAACTATTCTCGCAGGAAATAACTTTATACAAAATATTTTTATGTTTACATTTTTAGCACTGACAACTATATTTGCATATTATGGCATGCATACAAAGCTACTCTTCTATCTTATGGGATTGATTGGACTCTTTTTGAGTTATATGACACTAAAACGCTACCTAGTAGATACCTTTTGGGCTATTATGGGTATTTTTGGTAGTTTAAGACAGACATACCATTACCACGGTTTAGAAAATATTCCAAAAGAAGGTGCTGTACTTTTGCTTAGTAATCATGTAAGTTGGTTAGACTGGATATTTTTGCAGTTACCACTCAAACGCCATATAAATTATATGATGGATAAAGATATTTATCATTGGTTTGGATTTCATGCTTTTTTCAAAAAAGGTGAGACAATTCCAGTTTCAGTTAAAGCTAGCAAAGATGCTTGGATGGAAGCACAAAAAAGATTAAAATCAGGTCATATAGTAGGAATATTTCCTGAGGGAAAAATTTGTGCTGATGGAGAATTAAACAGTTTCTATCGTGGGTATGAGCTTATAAAACCTGAGTATGATGGTGTCATCATTCCTGCTTTTATAGATGGTGTTTTTGGAAGTAGTTTTTCAAGATATAAGAAGGGTAAGAAAGCCTTTTATAAACGCAGAGCTATTAGTATTTACTATGGCACAGCACTTCCAAAAGAGACAACAGCAGAAGAATTACAGAAAGTTATTCAAAACATGAAGGAAAAATATGAAACTAAATAAACCTAAACATAATCTTTTGAGAAATGGTATATATGCAGTTGAGGGCTTTGTAGATATAGTCAAAAATGAGACTTCTTTTAAGTGGCAACTTTTGATGCTTTTTGTTTTAGGCATTATTGCATGGAATTTGCCTATTAGTTTTGCATACTCAAGCATACTCTTTTTATCTCTTTTCATCCCTATATTAGCTGAAGTTGCTAATTCTGCTATTGAGAGAGTAGTTGATCTTGTGACCATTGATTATCATATACTCGCCAAACAAGCTAAAGATGTTGGTGCAACTATGGTACTACTCAGTCTTATAGTTATGGTGATGATTTGGATGAGTGTTCTAGCATTAGCATTTAAACTTGTATAGAAGGAGAGTACTTTTAATGAAAAAAACAACTTTAATTATAGGAGCAGGTGGCGTCGGTCGTGTTGCAGTGTATAAGTGTGTACAAAATGCAGAGACTTTTGGCAAAATAGTTCTAGCAAGTAGAACACTTAGTCGATGTGAAGAGATAAAGAGCGAACTCCCTCAGGCGGACATAGAGACTAGAGTAGT
>WFNM01000019.1 GCA_015488615.1 Sulfurimonas sp. | reverse complement strand
TAACAAGTAGGGCACTTACTGTAAATGCAAGGATACTACTATATGTCATATGGCTCATAAAGGGAGTAGGGTCACTAGGAGAAATATTATTATAATGAAAGAGCTCAAAAAATATTCCATAGGAGATGAGCTCACTTGCAAAGATAGCAAGAAAAAAGGCAGAAAAAACATGTTTTGTATACTTTCTATCGAATGAAGAGTAAAAAATAAATATAATCAAAAGGTGATGGTATTTACCAATATACCTTAACGATTCTTCTGGATGTCCATGCCATAAGATAGAAAGTAGACTAAACCCAATAAGTGAAATAATAGAGATACTTAAAAGATTGCTTTTGTAAAGATTGTACTTCTTTTTCCAGTTACCTTCAAGAAGCCAGAGAAGAACTAAAAGCACTTCTAACAGGTTCGTCAGTGCTTTAGATATGGGAAAACTAAAAGCATAAGCGATAAGCAAAAAACTAATATATTTTGTATAATTTATTTTGTGCATTCTCGCCTTATAGATTTGTTTAAGTGAATATAGTCGTAATTGTTACATAAATTCTATTAAAATCAGCACAAGAAACTATAAATATAAATATTTTTTTAAGTTCACAAATGAAATACATAATAGGCATAGAATCACTATCCTGAATCAAACTAATGCATAACAGGGTTTAGATTGCACTCAAGGCTATATGAATGCTGCAGTAGTCTTAGCTACAACAATAGGAGAAGTTCCCTCTATATCTATAGTCGTGTTGCCCTCTCCCAATGCCCCGTAGATTTCTATATCTGTTTTATTAAAGAGGGCTAGTATCTTTGCATTTGATGCAACCGCTAGGTGCATGGGTCCTGTATCGGCACTTACATAGAGATCACAAGCTTGAAAAAATGCACCGAGAATGCGGAGATTTTTATTAGAATACTCTAAAACTTTATCATTAAGTTTAGTTGGAATGTCTGGTGAGAGTATATCAATGATGATACAATTTTCATTTTCTTTATAGAGTGACTTTACCCATTCGTCCCACCATGTATCAGGAATTTTTTTGTCAAATCTAGCATTCCTAAAAATAGCAATTATTTTTTTATTTGCAGTTATATTATTCTTTTTTAAGAGCTGGTTTAGAGCTTGTTGTGCTTCCTGCTTTTCTTCTTCTGTGAGTTTAATATCAAGTGAAGGCTGTTTTTTTGGGAAATCTATGTTAAAAAAACGTAAAAATTCTAAAGACTCTAGTCCCATATGCTTATAATGTTTGATACCTCTTTCTTGAACATGTGTGAAGTGTGCCCAGAGTTTTTTATCATAAAAACTTGCTTTATATTTTGCTTTTATACATGTCGTGACGATTTGTGCACTCGTTGAACCACCTGATACATTGATAGCTAAGTCATATTTTATTGATCTAGCTTGTTTAATGTAACGAAGCATATCTATAGGTTGCATAAGAAGTTTTCTTGGAATATCTATAACTTTATTAATATTTGGCATAGGTTCTAAGATTTTACCTGCGAGTTTCATTCCCACAATGACATCAATCTTTGCATTTGGAAGATGTATAGCAAGTTCATTAATGAGAGGTGTTAAAAATATAAGATTACCAATACGATAATTTGGTCGAATAAGAACAATAGTCGCTATCTCGTTTTTATCTATGCTTGTTTTATGGCTTGTGTTATTTGAAAACAGAGCAAGAAATCTGTTTAACAGTGGAGAGATTTTTTTTCTTATAGCGACATGTAAGGGTATCTTCATAACTTCTCATTAAACTTTTTTAAAATTATATCAGATTTACTTAGATATAATGCTGGAATTAATAATAATCGGAGAAATATTGAAAGAGATTATAAAAAGGTTTTGGCCTTATATAAAAGAGTATAAATTTTACTATATGCTTGTAATTTTTGGTGGTATTTTGATTGGTATATCTACAGTTGCAAGTGCACAAATTATGAAACCGTTGATGGACGATATGTTTATCGCCAAGAAAAAGGAAATGCTCTATCTTATTCCTTTAGGACTTATTGCTATTTATGCTACAAAAGCTGTTGGAAAATATATTCAAACTATTTTTATGGAGTATATAGGACAGAGTATTGTTACACGTTTTCGAGAACTTCTTCTCTCTCATATTATCGCACAGGATATGGCTTTTTTATATGTAAACCGTAGCGGGGAGCTTATCTCAAGGGTAACAAATGACATAGGACGTATTCAAACCTTTGTGGCAAATATTCTCCCTGATTTATTTCGAGATATTCTAACCATTATAGCACTTGTGAGTTATATTATCTATCTTAGTCCTATGCTCTCTTTTTATACACTGATTGTGTTACCTTTGGCTATTGTGCCTTTGATGTCAATAGCTAGAAAATTGAAAAAATACTCCCACCGTTCACAAGAGAAAAATGCAGATATAGTGACACGTTTAACAGAAGTTTTTAATAATAGTGAGATTATTAAAGCGAATGATACACAAGCTTTTGAGCTAAAGCGTTTCAGTGTGCAAAATTGGCATTTTTTTAAGATAAATATGAAAACAGTTTATGTAGGTGCATTAGTACCACCGCTTATGGAAATGTTAGGTGTTTCTGGACTTGCAGCAGTTATCTATGTTGGTGGAAAAGAGGTTTTTGAGGGGCGAATGAGTGTTGGGGAGTTTACTGCATTTATTACAGCTGTTGGGCTTGTCTTTGAACCTATTCGTAAATTGAGTGGTACCTATGCAAAAATTCAAGATGCCATAGCTGCAAGTGAGCGTGTTTTTGAACTTTTAGATACGAAGCCAAGTATTCGAGATGGCAAGAAGCATTTAAGTGAAGATATTACAAAGATAGAGTTTGAGAAAGTCTCTTTACTTTATGAAGGGTTATATGCACTTCAAAATATAAATCTTACTATTTATAATGGAGAGAAGATAGCACTTGTAGGTGATAGTGGAGGTGGAAAATCCACCTTTATCTCTATGCTACTGCGTTTTTATGACTCTGATGAGGGATGTATTAAAATCAATGATACAGATATAAAAGAGTACACAATCAGCTCTTTAAAACATCACATCTCTCTCGTTTCACAAAGAGTTTATATCTTTCAAGACTCCCTTGCAGCAAATGTTGCATATGGAGAAGAAGATATCGACGAAGAGCGTGTTATAGAAGCTCTAAGACTTGCAGATGCTTATGATTTCGCAATGGCACTAGAAGAGGGCATTCAAACTATAATGAGTGAAGCTGGATCAAATCTTTCAGGAGGGCAACGTCAGCGCATCTCTATCGCACGTGCTATCTATAAACATGCCTCACTTTTACTTTTTGATGAAGCAACATCAGCACTTGATAATGAGAGTGAAAAACGTATACAAAAAGCTTTAGATGAATATACAAAGGATAAAATTACGATCACTATTGCACATAGACTTACTACAATTGAGCATGCAGATAGGATTTTAGTTTTACAAAAGGGTAAGATTGTCTCAAGTGGATCGCATCAAGAGCTACTTCAAAACTCAGAAGTTTACCAGCGTTTAGCTGGAACATTCGTAAAATAAAGGTAGTCTTTGATGAAGTATTCAAAAATACAGCTTATTGCTTTTACACTTTTTATGCTTATCCTCATTGTCTTGTCATATTTTTATGTGGATAAAGATGTAGCACTCTATTTTATAAAGCATGAGCAGACCTATCAAAACATTGGGCGAAGATTAAGTATGCTAGGTGAATCACAGTGGTATATAGGAGGTGCTATTTTAGGAATGCTCTATTTTAGTTATATTCAAAGTAATAGACTCTATAGAAATAGATTTTTATTATTGCTATATGTAAATATTTTCTCAGGTCTTATGAGTATTTTACTTAAAATAATTATAGGACGAGCACGACCATGGGCACTAGAGCATAATGAAAATGTATATGGCTTTTTATTTACACAAAATGAACATTTTACTTGGCTTCAAAATCTACATTATCAAGTAACAATGTTACTCAAGCATACCGCACTTTATGAATCTATGCCATCGGGACATGCTACAACAACAGCAGCTGTATTTACTTATATGATGATTTTGTTTCCAAAAAAGTTTTATATCTGGGTACCAATAGCTTTCATCTCTTTAGCCGCTAGGGTTCTAGCAGATGCACATTATGTAGGTGATTTATTAGCTGGAATATTAGTAGGTGTACTGGCTACACTTTTTGTGTATTCAAAAATGAAGAAAAAATTTGAAAATAATATTTAATAAATAGGGCTTAATCGCTTTGTTAGCAAAATTTAGAGATAATCGCGGTAATTAAATAAATACAATGGATTCTTATGTTAGATTATTCAAAATTTTTAAAGTACTCAAAACCGGGGCCGCGTTATACATCATACCCAACTGCATTAGAGTTTAGTGATGCTTATGAGTATGATACCTACATTAAAAAGATGGAGCACCAAGACTCTTCTCGTCCTCTAAGTCTCTACTTTCACCTTCCTTTTTGTAAAAATGCTTGTTACTTCTGTGGCTGTAGTGTTGTCTTTACTTCCAAAGAAGACAAAATGCTTCGCTATATGGAGTACCTAAAACGCGAGTTAGAGATTCTTTCAAAGCACCTTGACTGTAAACGCCAAGTTATTCAGATGCACTTTGGTGGGGGAACTCCTACCTTTTTTAGTGCAGAGCAACTTAAAATTATCATAAACGAGATTAAATCTTACTTCCCTAACTTTATAGAGGGTGCTGAGATATCTTGTGAGATTGACCCTCGCCATATCAACGAAGAGCAGATGCGAGTGATGAGTGAAGCTGGTTTTAACCGTGTGAGTTTTGGTATTCAAGACTTTAACGAAAAAGTGCAGATTGCAGTGCACCGTGTTCAGCCCTACAGCATCACAAAAGATGCGATGGATTTAGCTCGTAAATATAATATGCTCTCAGTAAATGTAGACCTTATCTATGGACTACCTTTTCAAACATTAGAGACCTTCAAAGAGACATTAGCCCTAGCTATAACTCTTAACCCAGATAGATTTGCAGTCTTTAACTATGCCCATGTGCCTTGGCTGAAAAAAACTATGAGAAAGATTGATGAGACTACTCTTCCTCTTCCTGATGAAAAATTGCAAATTATGCAGTATACTATAGACTTCTTAACATCAAATGGCTATAAAATGATAGGAATGGATCACTTTGCAAAACCTGAAGATGAACTTTTTAAAGCGATAGAAAAGGGCGAACTTCATAGAAACTTCCAAGGCTATACAACAAAAGGTGGAGCTGACCTCATAGGTGTTGGACTCACTTCAATAGGTGAGGGTGCTGATAGCTACAACCAAAACTTCAAAGTGATGGCAGAGTATGAAGAGGCTATAAATTCTGGACGCTTACCATTTGAACGCGGTGTTGTTTTAAACGCGGATGACCAGATTCGTCAATATGTCATTATGGAGCTTATGAGTAACTTCAAGATAGATATAGAGCGTTTTAATAAGCTTTTTGATGTTGACTTTGTTACTTACTTTGCAGATGCACTTGAAGAACTTAAGCCTTTTGCTGAGGATGATCTGCTTACTATGGATGATAAAAGTATCGTCTGTAGCGAGACAGGAACACTACTTATTCGTAATATTGCAATGCCTTTTGATGCTTATATGCACCAACACAAAGCAAGCAAAAAAACATTTTCTAAAACGGTATAAAAATGGATAAAAATTTAGAAGATATATTTAGTTTTGATAAGATTCAAGATGACTGTGTCAAGTGTGGAAAGTGTATACCTGTCTGTACCATTCATAATGTAAACGCAGATGAGGTAACAAGCCCACGTGGATTCATCGACCTTTTAGGAGCTTATAAACGCGGAAATCTTGAGTTAGATAAAACTGCCAAAGATATTTTTGAGTCGTGTTTTTTATGTACTGCCTGTGTTGAGGTCTGTCCAAAATCTCTTCCAACAGATATGATTATAGAACAGGTACGTTCAGATATCGCCCAAAAGTTTGGTATTGCATGGTACAAAAAAGCCTTCTTTTTACTTCTTCGCCATCGTTGGCTCAATGACCTCGCGTTTAAGATGGGCTGGGTATTTCAAACATGTGGCTTTAAGATAAAAGCCGACATAGACTCTATGCACTCGCGTTTTAATCTGCCTATGCTTAAAGCCGATAGATTGCTTCCAAGTCTCAAAAAAACATCTTTTTTAAACGCACACCCTGAAAATATAGATAATGGTGGCAAAAGAAAAGTGGCCATTTTTATAGGCTGTCTTGGAAACTACAACTTCAAAGATGTAGGAGATTCACTCTTAGAGATTTTAGAGGCACTTGAGATTGATGCCTTTTTAGCAAAGAGCCAGAAGTGCTGTTCTGCACCTGCTTACTTTACTGGTGACTTTGACACAGTGGATTACAATGCGAAGTTCAATATCGAGTACTTTGAGGGATTTAGCAAGGATGTCGAGGCTATTATCGTTCCTGAAGCTACATGTTCTGCTATGCTTAAAATAGACTACGAACACTACTTTCATGACCAACCAGAGTGGCAAGTTCGTGCAAAAGCTGTTATGTCTAAGGTCTATATGGCGACTGAGTGGTTACAAAACCATACAGAGCTTGAAGCACTCTTAGCGAGTAAAAAGCAGACACCAAAGATAGTGACTTATCATGACCCTTGTCATGCAAGAAAGATGCAAGGTATCCATGAAGAGCCAAGAAATCTCATACGTCAAAACTATAAGATAGTAGAGATGAGTGATCCAAACACTTGTTGTGGATTTGGTGGGGTGACTATGCAGAGTGAGAAGTACCACTTTGCAAAAGCCGCTGGTATTCCTAAGGCTGCGATGATTAAAGCAACTGGAGCTGAGATAGTGAGTGCTGAGTGTTCTGCCTGTCGTATGCAAATAAACAACTCTATGGGTGTAGAAAGTACAACTATATTTAAAAATCCAATAGAGCTTATTGCTGAAGCACTAAGGAGCTAAGATGGAATATTTTACTTGGAGTGCTAACCCTGTAGCTATTTCTTTTGGACCTATTCATGTCTTTTGGTATGGTATACTTTTCGCTTCTGCGATTTTAGCTGGACTACAGTTTATGAAGTGGGTCTACAAGATAGAGGGTAAAGATGAAAAGATGTTAGAGTCTATGTTTCTCTATGTAGTAATCGGCATAGTTGTAGGTGCAAGGCTAGGGCATGTGCTCTTTTATGATCCTTCTTATTATTTTGCACATCCAGCAAAAATTATCGCTGTTTGGGAGGGTGGTCTTGCCTCTCATGGTGGGGGAGCAGGTGTTCTCATAGCTCTGTATCTTTTTGCTAAAAAATATAAACTGAACTATTTATGGCTACTCGATCGTGTCGCTATTCCTACTGCACTCTTTGGCTTTTTTGTTCGTATGGGAAACTTTATGAACTCTGAGATAGTGGGTAAGCCTACTGATGTGCCTTGGGCAGTTGTATTTACTCGTGTAGACCTACTACCGCGCCATCCAGCACAACTTTATGAGTCTTTCTCTTATCTTTTTATCTTTTTACTTCTTACATATCTTTACACAACAAAGCGCAACTCTCTAAAAAATGGTTTTCTTTTTGGGTTGTTTTTGGTACTTATCTTCACAGTACGTCTGCTTGTAGAATTTGTCAAAGTGAAACAAGCAGACTACGATACGAGCTTTTTGATGATGACAACAGGACAGGCTTTGAGTATTCCTTTTCTGCTTGCAGGCTTTGGTTTAATGTTTTGGAGTTTTAAGAAGTAGTGCAGAAGTTTATAGCAGTTTACTTTATTTTTATGAATGTTGCTGCATTTGTAGTGTTTAGCTTTGATAAGTACCGTTCACGAGTGGGCAGCTCTAGGATAAGTGAGAAAGAGTTACATGTTTTTTCGCTTCTAGGTGGATTTTTAGGAGCAAGCTTAAGTATGGCACTCTTCCGCCATAAGATTTCTAAGTCCTCTTTTCTCATCAAACATATTCTGATTATGTTAGTGTGGATTGGAGCAGTGTCTTACTATTTTATAGAGATAAACCCACTTAACTTTTTAGGAGTATCTTAAAGGTTTTTTAAAAACTTTTAGCGTTTACTGGGGTGTATCTTTTTATCTCTGTGTACCGAACGTTTCCAGAAGTGTGTTACCGCCCAGTAAGCAAGAGATGCACTACTTA
The DNA here is from genome assembly GCA_015488615.1 of Sulfurimonas sp. Taxonomy (GTDB): domain Bacteria; phylum Campylobacterota; class Campylobacteria; order Campylobacterales; family Sulfurimonadaceae; genus Sulfurimonas. The sequence continues at coordinate 2,882 of WFNM01000019.1, read as the reverse complement.
TAGAATAAAATAGAGCACCAGTATAAAGTGGAATAAAAATATGATTAATATTATTCTTAAACCACTCCAAGCTCATCTGTACATCAGTAATTTGGCTTCCAAGAAAAAATGCACCAGTATAGTACTCTGCAACATAGATAGGTGGCATAGTAAAAGGATTTGTTATCCATACCATAGCGATAGCGATGGGGACATTGAAACGGAAAAATGGCATAAAGAGTAATACAGCAGCCATCTGCATAGGCATTGGAATAAATGCTATAAATAGACCAAGGACAACACCTCGTGTTATCATTTTTCTATTTGGAAATAAAAATTCCACTGGTATTTTGGATTTTTTAATAAAAGCTTTGAGCTTCTCGCTTTTTATTGTATTTTTTAATTGTTTTCTAATCATTGTTATGCGAACCTTCAAGTGTTGCTAAGGGTTTATCGAAATAATAACCTTGCGAATTGTTGACACCTAGAGCGATAAGCTTGTCATTTATTTCTTTTGTTTCAACAAACTCGCCAATAGTTTGTATATTCATCTCTTTTGCAAAGGCAACAACAACAGAGGTAATAAGGGCAGAACGCTTATCTGTAGTAATCTCTTTTATAATACTACCATCAATTTTGATAAAATCAGCTTGTAGACGCATAAGATGCTCGAAGTTTGAGTAGCCTGTACCAAAGTCATCTATAGAGATACGGCATCCATATGCTTTTATTATAGTGATAAATGCTTCTATATCATCAAAATTTTCTATACCCTCACTTTCAACAATTTCAAAAATTACACGTTCTGAGATATTGTATTTTTTTAAGGTTATTAGAATAAAATCAGTTATCTTTGGATCTAAAATGTCATCAATGGTAAGATTAACAGAAAAATCATAATCATTATCTTTAAATGCTTCAAAACTCTTAGTAATCACAATTTTTGTAAGTTGCTTATAGAGTTTTGCTTTTTTTGCTATTTCTAAAAAGTAGTATGGAGTAACTACATTCCCTTGTTTATCAATAAGTCGAATAAGTGTCTCAAACTTCTTATTCTCTGGATGTTTATGATTTATAATTGGTTGATAAAACATCCTTATTCTATCTTCGGCTATCGCAGATTTTATCTCTCTTATCCATTTGAGATTGTTTTTATACTCATTGCTTAATGAGAGTTCTTTCGTGTAAAGCTTCAAGGACTTAGATTCTTTTCTTGCTGCAAATATAGCCATATTCGCAGTAGATATAAGATGAATGTTCTCTTCTTTTGATATACCTATTGTGATGCTAAGTGAGATCTCTTGATCCTCTAGCTTTATGGAAGATTCACTACATCTTTTTTGTAGTGCATTTGCTTTCTCTATGAGTTTTTTTACATCCCTTTCTTTGGTAATAAGGGCAAACTCATCACCACTAAATCTATAGAGTGTATTATGAGTAGCTTTTTTATAAAAAGAGGAGAGTGAATGTGCAAACTCTTGGAGAACTTTATTTCCAAAATCTTCACCATAAAGATTATTAATATGACTAAAATTATCGATATTTATTAAAATACAAGCTCTTTTTGTATCCGTATCTATATCATTATGCAAGGCATTTCTATTTTTTAAACCAGTCAAGGAGTCTATATAGAGAAGGCGCTTGAGCTCAGCTGTTTTTTCAAGGAGAGCATCATGTTTTATGCGCAGTTGCTCATCTGTATTTTTATCTTTTTCCTCTGTAAAGTATCGGATGAGGAAGTAGATACCAGAAAGGGCGATACTGATATTAAGAATAAAAAATATCTCTATTGCAATAGCACTCATCTTAATATGAACAATATTTTCAAGCCACTGATCTATCAAAGCAGAAAATATAACAAGTCCTATAAATGAATATAACCAGTAAAGAGATTTTGGTCCTTTGTCATGAATAAGTGCTGTCACAGGTGCAAAAAATGCCCAGATAAAGATATAACTACTTTGGAAAAAACCACCAAGTGACCACATAAGTATAAATGGTAGAAAAAGAATAAGTGTCATTTGTACTTTTTGGATAAAAACAATATCTTTAGTTTTACTAAAAATAAATACTGTAACGATAGAGGCTAGAGTGTAAAACATTGGTATAGAGGCAGAAAAATGCTCTCCTAATCCAAAGTATATGAGGGACCAGATAAATCCTACTGGACTTATAATGACCGGTACCATGGTAATAGATATTTTTTTGAGTCGTAGCTGTTCACTGTCGGAATCTTGAATACCAAGGCGAAGTGTATAATGAATAATTTTTCTAATAATGTTTAAAATTTTCTTGCCTAATTGTGAATTAAATATAAAACATAATTATATCACAAAATAATTAAAATATAGAATTTGCCTTGTAGAAGTAGCTGTCTAAATTCTAAGAAAGATATGGTAAAATTACACTAATATAAAGAGTATAAAGGGTAAAAATGTCATTTGAGAAACTAGGAATTATAAAGCCACTACTAAGTGCGATAGCTGACTTGGGGTATGAAAACCCAACTACTGTACAAACACGAGCTATTCCTTTGGTTTTAGCAAAGAGTGATGTTTTTGCCACAGCTCAAACTGGAACTGGAAAAACTGCTGCATTTGGTCTACCACTTCTACAGCGTTTGCGTAAACCTCAAGAAGGAAAGGGTGTTCGTGTAGTTATCCTCTCTCCAACTCGTGAGCTAAGTATCCAAATCTATGAAGATTTAGAAAAATATGCGAAAAACATGAAGATAAATATCATGATTTTAGTCGGTGGAAAAGATCTTGAAAAACAGCGTCAAAAACTTAAAGAGGGTGTGGAAATAGTCATAGCAACCCCGGGGCGTTTGATGGAGCATACAGAGAGTGGACTGAGTTTAAAAGATGTAGAAGCTTTTGTTCTTGATGAAGCGGATAGAATGT
>WFNM01000018.1 GCA_015488615.1 Sulfurimonas sp. | reverse complement strand
CAGTGTCTTAACTGTCACATGCCAGAAGTGGCTACGAGTATGGGTGCCACACCTATTCCTCCTTCACACTTTATGGACTTTAGACCGAAGACAACAATATCTGCAAATGGTACACTTGAAAAAAATGGGCATGTAATTAAGAACACTTCAAGTGAAACACTTAAAAATGTTTCTATCAAGTCAACACATGGAAAGCTCTATGGTGGAAGATACAACTGTACACAATGTCATGCACCTCAAGATACAGGTGCTCTCGCAGTACCAAATAATTTTGAACCTGTTTATGCAGACCCAGATGGCAATACTACATCTAGATGGAATGGTGATAGACTTATGCAAGGTATAAACACTTATGATTCCAGTAAATAAAGGGAGAAGAGAGCTTTTTAGCTCCCTCTCTTCATCACTTAAAAACATTGTAAAAGAGACAAAAGTAGAGGAAGAAGTGCTATTTATCAGACCTCCCTACTTTGGAGATGAAAATGCTTTTGACATTAAGTGTCAAAACTGTGAGGGTTTATGTGCCACTTCATGTCAAGAGCAAATTATCATCATTGGTGAAGATAAGACACCTCATTTAGATTTTTCTAAATCTGGCTGTACTTACTGTGATGAGTGTGCTATCGCCTGTACACCAAATGTTCTTACTCTTGAGAACAAAGCAGAGATAAATGTTAATGTCATCATTTCACAAAAAAGTTGTATGAGCTGGGAGGGAGTGATGTGTTTTTCTTGTAAAGATCCTTGTTTGGAAGATGCTATTGATTTTAATGGTATCTTCAAACCAACTATAAACACGGACAAATGCACAAATTGTGGTTTTTGTATAAGTCGTTGTCCCTCATTTGCCATAAAAATTCAGGAGAGTGCATGAAAACTTTATTTGTAATACTACTATTATTCTCCTCTATTTATGCCTCTGAGCTGCAGATGCCATCAGCTTCATATAAAGCCGATGGAGGAGTAACAGATATTTTTCTAGCTCCAGAGAAGCTTTATGCAGCGACATCAGTAGGTATTGTAGATATTTTTTCACTCAAGAGTAAAAAAATACTTAAAAGAATCACTTTAAAAAAGATGAAAAACTTTTTAGGTGAAACTTCTACAGTTAAAATATTTTCAATAGATTACCTTGATGGGAAAGTGCTTATCTTAGCACAAGCAAGTAGAGGATATAGGGAGATATATCTTTATGAAAATAGCACTCTCACTAAAATTATCTCTGCTTCTGAAGAACTCTCAATCGCCAAAGCTAAATTTATAGATAAGAACACTCTCCTTATAGCACTTTTAGGTAACGACATTATCTCTTATGATATAGCCAAACATAAAGAGAATTGGAGAACACAAGCCTCTCTATCCGCCTTTTCTAACTTTGCCCTCAATGAAGATAAATCAGAAGTCATCATAGCTGATGAGTCTGGTGAACTACATCTCTATGCAACGAAAAATGCTACACTCCTCAAATCACTCAAAGGAGAGAACTTAGATAATGTTTTTGATGTAGCCTTTAAGAATAATATCATTGCAGCAGCAGGAAAAGATAGACGTTGTGTTATCTATAATCTTAAGAAAAATAGTAGTTACTACAAAGAATCTCACTTTTTTATCTTTGGTGTCGGTCTCTCACCAAGTGGTAAACTTGCAGCTTATACAAGTGATGAACAGAATACTATCACCCTTTTTAATACAGATACAAAAAGTGATATTACGAATTTTGGAGGCAATAAAATGACAGTATCTGAAATCATTTTTAGTAGTGAAAATGAGTTTTATGTTGCCTCAAACGCTAAAACTATTAACTTTTACAAAATAAAAAGAGGAATAAAATAATGCAAGAGTTTAATGAAAGCCAGTTTTTCGTAGAAACAGAAGTACCACAAGATGAACTAATCATCTCCCGTACAGATTTGCAAGGACATATAAGTTATGCAAACGAAACATTTTGTGAAATAAGTGGCTACACACTCGGAGAACTTCTGGGGAAAAAGCACTCACTTGTACGTCATCCTGATATGCCCTCTTCTGTTTTTACTGACTTATGGTCTACTTTAGATAAAAAAAAGCAGTGGAAAGGTTTTGTAAAAAACCTTCGTAAAGACAAGGGATTTTACTGGGTTGAAGCTATTGTCTCAGGTGTATATAAAAATGGTGTATTGATTGAGTATAAATCACTAAGATATCCTATAAATTACACTAATAAATTAAAATATCAAATCTTATATGATAAGATGAGAGCAGCTAACAAAGAAGCAAAACGAAGAGTCATATATAAATAAAAGGATTTTACAATGAATGTATCAAGTATAGTAGTTCAAACCGTTCCAGAGCATTTAGAGAGTGTCGTTGCAGACTTAAAAGCTTGTGAAGTGTGTGATTATCACATGCATGATGAAAAGGGTCGAGTCATTATTACCATAGAGGGAAAAGGTGTTTCAGAGGAGCTTGAAAAGCTTCGTGTTGTTGAAGCTATTCCTTTTGTTTATGCTGCTGATATGCAGATGGCATACAGTGAAGACGAGCTTGATGAGCAGATAGACTTCATAGACAACCGTGATGCTGTGCCTAAGATCTTAAATGAAGCAGATGTAGATATCGACCGTGTAGTTTATAATGGCGACATGAAAAAACGCGATGACATGGTGGCATTTGCAAATGAGTTTGACTCTGCAAAACTAAGAGAGGATTCATAATGGCTGTAGTATTTGAAGTAAAAATCTGTGCAAATGATGACCTTGAGACTTGGTTTCTTGAACTTAAAGACACAGTAGATGGCAAGATAATGCTCTGTAACTCTCTTGAAGAGTTAGACACAAACATCGAAGCTTTGGGTGATGAGTACGGTGGGCATGTAGATGAAGTCAACTGGATAAAAGAAGATAATGTTTCTGAAATCATGATGGATGATGTTCGTGTGAAGATGGCAGAACATAGAGAGACGATAGAAAACGAAAGAGGTGCGGCAATCACACCTATGGCGGAAAAAAATAATTGATTATTTTTTATACATAAAATTGTATAAAAATACTCTTTTATGTATAAAATTTGACTATTTTTATAAAGCTTAGAGAGACTAAGTTTTACCGAGATAGTTTATCTCACATACTAAATTAAGGGAAGAAAAAATGAAAAAGATTACAATGTCAGCTGTTGCATTAACAGCTATATTAGGTTCAATGAGTTCTTTAAGTGCTGCAGATACACAAAGTGGCATTAGTATATTTAATGATGCTAAATTTTCTGGGGAGATTCGTCCTCGTTATGAGTATACAAATGTTAAAGATAATGGTATCGATGCAGCAAATGCTTTTACTGCTCGTACACATTTAAAAGTCAAAGCAGGTCTTTTAGGGGTTGATGGTTTATCTACAACCATCGGTATTCAAAGTGTCAATAACTTTGGTTATACTAATTACAATAGTACAGCAAATAGCCAAACTCAATATGATGTAATTGTAGACCCTCAATTTGCAATGCTTTCAGAAGCTTCTATCGACTACACTACTGAGAAAACTACACTCCATGCTGGTCGTTCACAAATAAATCTTGATAACCAGCGTTTTATTGGTACAGTTGGCTGGAGACAAAATGAGCGTTCTTATGATACTGTATATGTTGCAAACAGTGATCTTGAAAATTTAACTCTTTTAGCTGCTTATGTGTATGGTTTCCAAGGTGTTAAAGCACTTCCAACGGCTGATACTAGCTCTATTCTTTTAAATGCTAAGTACAAAGCAATGGATGCATTAACTGTAACTGCTTATGACTATATGATTGCAATAGGTAAGCAAGGTGTAGATAGTGACACTATAGGTCTTGCATTAACTGGTAAAGTAGATGCAGCTGCAAAACTTACTTACCGTGCAGAGTATGCGATACAAAGAGATGCAACCATGAAATATCATAATGTGAGTACACATGCAGATGCAACTTACTACAACTTAGATTTAGGCATAAATATCTCTGGTATCTTAGCAGGTGTGAACTACGAGGTACTTAGTGGTACTAATGGAACAGATGGAAAAACTGCCTTTAATCCTAAATTAGGTACAAACCATAAGTTTAATGGTTGGGCTGATGTTTTTTATGTTGCTGCTGTTCCAACAGGTGGTTTAAAGGATGCTAATATCCGTCTTGGATACAAAGCTAAAGGCTTTGGTAAAGTACTTGCAATTTACCATAATTTCACTGCTGATGTAGCAATGAATGCAGCTTTAGGAACAGGGACAACTAATGATTTAGGTTCAGAAATTGATGTTGTTTACGTAAATGCAATTCCAGGAGTTACAAATCTTAAAGGTCTTGTAAAACTTGCTTCATATTCAAAAGGTGCTGCTGCTGAAATAGCTCTAGCAACTTGGAACCATGATAAAAAAGTTGCATGGGTACAACTAGACTATAAATTCTAAACCCTCCTCTAGTTAGAGAACTCTTCTCTAACTGTGAGTAAAAATCTTCCACTTTTTCACCACAAAACTGTACTTTTAAGGTAAAATATACTATTAACTCTTAAAGGCATCCTAATGGCATCAAACAATATAAAAACCTCTGGCTTCTCCCTTGCTAAACGCAAAGAACTTACTGGTGATGATTTTTACGGTGTCAAGACTATAGGTAACTTGACTGTCGCTATAGTATGTGATGGTGTAGGTAGTGCTACTGAGGGTGCACAAGCAGCCCAGCGTACAACAAACTACCTACTAAACAACCTCAAGATTCGCCCAAAAATGTGGAGTCTTGAGAAATCTATCCTCTCCTTTATTAAGTCTATCAACGATATTCTATATGAAGAGTCTCAAGTAAACTATGAGAGCAGTGAACTAGTTACTACTCTTACAATAGTTGTCATTCAAGGTAATCGTCTCTATGGAGCAAATGTAGGGGATAGCCGTGTTTATCTTCATCGTAATAACAAGCTTAACCAGCTCTCAACTGATCATGCTATGGATGAACCTGGTTACGAAAATGTCCTGACACAAGCTATAGGAATAGCCAAAGATGTCGAGCCTTACTATTTTGAAAATAGCATACAAAAAGATGACAAGATTTTACTCTGTAGTGATGGGCTCTACAATATTTTAGATGATGAAGCACTTGAAAAAGGAATGGAGCTAGGTGCACACTCTTTAGTAAAAAAAGCTTCAAAAATAGAAGGGGAAAACCTTCCAGATGATACAACTGCAGTAGTTCTTGATATACTTAAAGCTAATGAAGTTGCTATACTTAAAATGCAAAATCTTCTTATCCCTCATAACTTACAAGAGGGAGATGTCATCGATGGTTACACCCTTACAAAGTCTCTTATACAAAATGATAGAACTTGGCTTGTACATAAAAAAACAAAAGATTATGTACTTAAGTTTGCCCCTATGGAAGCGATAGAAGATGAACTGACACTCGATATTTTTGTAAAAGAAGCTTGGAATGCCAAAAGGCTCAAAGCGAATTTTTTTCCTAAAGCTGTTATCCCAAAAAACAGAACAGCCCGCTACTATGTCATGCAACTTTTTGCAGGCGAAGATTTAGATAGTTTTTTATCTCATAAACATATCACTATAGATGATGGTGTTTCACTAGCTTCAACTCTACTGCAAATGTCGCAGTACCTACTCAAATTTGACCTTATACATGGAGATATTAAACCGCCAAATATTATGATTGCTAAAGATGAAAAGGAGAATATTAATTTCAAAATCATTGACTTTGGAAGCATCACAGAGATTTTCTCTTCTGATTCACAAGCTGGAACACCGAGTTTTCTCTCTCCTGAACGTTTTTTAAATGAGGCTATCAGCGAATCAAGTGAGATTTTTTCCATAGGTGTCACACTCTATCTTGCTCTTACAGGTAAGTACCCCTATGGTGAGATAGAACCTTTTCAAACACCTACTTTTAAAGAAGCTAAGCTACCAAGTTTTTATAACAAAAATATTCCGAGTTGGCTAGATAGTGTCATACTTCGTGCTATCGCAATAAATAAAGAAGAACGCTATTCACACTACTCCGAGATGGCCTATGAGCTCAACAACCCATCAAAAATAAAGCCCTACTTTGTAAAAAATGCTCCACTTATAGAACGCTCGCCTCTACTCTTTTACAGACGTGCCTTTATTCTTAGTACAATTGTGAACTTTATCTTGATTTATATCGCTTTTAAATAGTCTTTGACTATAATGCTTTTATTAAAAAACAAAGAGAGTTAATGAGCTGGTTAGATTTTTTTTCATCAAGAGAGTCCTCTTGCAATGTAAGTTTTGGTCGCGGAATAAATGCAGATATATCACCTAAAGAAGAGGAGCTTTTTTATAGCTCTTATGAGGCATTTGAGAAAAAAAATAGACTCGATGGTTATGAGTACTTTTTTCGCTCTCTTATCAATTTTTCAAAAGATGTAAGTAATGAGAACATTACATTTAGTAGAGATGAAGATACCCTACACTTCACCATACTTCAAGGAACTGCTAAAGTTACTGGAACTATCACAAAAGAGGCTCTTTATGCTGAGTCAAACATTGTAAAAAGTAGTAGTGCTACTGTCGCTCTTAAACGCTACATACTAGAGAGAAACTATCAGTTTACCTACTCAAACTACTTTAGTGATGGCGAGTTCATAAAACTCAAACTTCACCAAGACAACATCATCCTCAGCCCACAGAAGATATTTTTCCCACTCAGAGAACTTGCACTAAACGCAGACTTTGATAAAGAGCATATTAAGAGTGAGTTTAAAGATGTCGTTATTGAAGACATTTCACATATTCAGCAGATAGATTCTCCTGACTTTACTCAGAAAAAAGAGGTACAGATAAAATATGACTACCTTATGAAGTGGATAGAGGAACTAGAAGAAAAAGTACTTACACTTCCCTCAAATGACAACTCAGGTATGCAGTCTTTTCTCTACCTCAACATACTTTTTAAGATAGACTATCTACTCTCGCCAAAGTTTGCATTTTATCAAAAACTCTCAAAAAAAGTGAATGAATACTTTAGTAATGAAAATGGTACTATTGAAGCTAAAAATGAAGAGATGAAACGCTATGTACTGAGTCTTAAAGAGATGGATTTTGCTGCGTTTAAAGAGAACTTTTACTCTGCGAAATACACTTTTAATCCTATAGAGAAGTCCTCTTATGATGATGTAGTAGTGTTTATAGCTGAGTCACAAAAGAAGATAAAGTGGTATAAAAATAACCGCTATATTCAGATTATTCCCACTATTTACAACTACATCGCGTTTTATTCTCTTTACAACTATGGAATGAACCCTTTACTTCACGAGCTATTTCATATCCTTACAAAAGTGCAAAACAGTGAATTTTTTGCAGAGATGGGGTGTGAGGCACTTTATGATGCAAGGACTCAAAGCTTTATGAAAAAGAGCATCACTAACCGTATTAAAAAGCTTGCAGATGATAATGCACAGAAGTATAAAAACCTTATTCTTATCCCTGAAGAGCTTAACTTTGCTTCTATGAATGAGTTTTGTGCTTCGTACTATGCGATGTTAAAAAACTTAGACTTTGAGGAGGTGTAAAGATGAACACACAAGAAATACTTGAGACTTATGTAGAGTCCATCATGCAAATCATGACTCCTTATGGGAGCGGGACTGGCTTTGTTATCGGTGACCTCATCGTTACAAACTCTCATGTTGTCGGTGGACTCAAAGAAGTAGTCGTGAGTGCTAAAGAGCTCAAACGCACCATCGCAAAAGTTGTCTATGATGATCCTTATCTTGATCTCGCGTTTATAAAGTGTGAGATGAAAACCCCTCAAACACCTCTTCTTCTCGCTACAAAAAATGTAGATGATGGAGATACTATAGTCGCAGTTGGACACCCTTATGGACTCAACTACACAGCCACGGAGGGGATAGTCTCTCGTGCCTCGCGTTTACAAGATGACCTAGAGTACATCCAGATGGATGCTGCAATCAACCCGGGAAATAGTGGTGGACCTTTACTTAACATTGAGGGTGCAGTTGTCGGGGTTAACACCTTCATCATCCAAAACGCCAACAATCTCGGATTTGCACTGCCATTTTTCTACCTCAAAGATGCTCTTGATGCCTACAAAGCACAAAGTAGTGAGTCTATCATCCGCTGCCCCTCTTGTAAAAACCTCATAGAAGAAGAGAGTATACAAGACAACTACTGTCCAGAATGTGGTGTCAAACTCGAAGTCGCCAAGCAACGAAAAAAAGGCTACACACCGACAGGACCAACAAAGGTAATAGAAGATATATTAAGCTCGATAGAGATAGATGTGACTCTCTCTCGCCGCTCTCAAGCAGCTTGGCGAATAGATGAAGGGAGTGCTCGCATAGACATTAATTACTATGATAATGGCATCATCATAGGCGATGCAAAACTCTGTGCAATTCCAAGTGAAAAGATAGATGCTATCTATGACTATATGCTCAGAGAAAATGAAAAATTATCTTACTTGCAGTTCTCCATAAACGAAAACAGTATCTATCTCTCTTACCTCATAGTTGACTCTTCGCTCACTTTTGATGAGGGGAAGATTGCTATAGAGAGACTTATTAAAAATGCAAACAAGTATGATGACATTCTCATAAAAGAGTATGGTGCCATAGAGCAAAAGCGCGATGAAGAAGATTAGTAACACCGACTTCAGTCGGTATATAAAATTGACTAATATTACCGACTAAAGTCGGTGTTACTGATTGAGTGATTACAAAAAATACAAAGGAAACAAACAACTATGTCAAAATTTTTACCATTTAGATGCGATTTAGAAAACTTTATAACAGAGCTTGAGGCTATACTCAGAGCAAACACAAAACAAGTAGAGGAGTTACTTACTCTCGAGAAAAAAACTTATGCAAATTTTGTAAAACCTATGCAGATGATGGAAGAAAAACTAGAGCACTTCTTTACTCCACTCTCGCACTTAAACGCAGTCAACAACTCGGAGCAAACGCAAGAGGTTTACACACAGAGTCTCCCTATCATCACTGAGTACTCTACAAAACTCTCGCAAAATATTGAGATTTACAAAGCTTATAAGGCTATAGAAGAAGCGGAGAAAGAGAGCTT
>WFNM01000017.1 GCA_015488615.1 Sulfurimonas sp. | reverse complement strand
TCAAGAGAAGTAATCTCTCCTGATGCTAATTGTTTTTTTAACTCTTCGTGGTTGATTAAGCTCATGTGTAAATCCTTGTAAATTATTCACTTGATTAGTTTATCAAATGAATCTAATTTTTAAGGTTTACACAGTTCTTTTTACACTCTCAATAAAAATTGAGAGCTGGATATATTTTCATCATAAGGTTTTTAGAATGTTAATACTTTATCACTTTGAAGCACCCATTCGGAAAGTTTTTGCATTGTTGAAGATATACTCTCGTCAAAATATGCTTCATTTTTTAAAATACCACAACGAGCATTACATGTTCCACAGACTTGAAGATTTATACCATTTTCATACATGCTTTTAAGCATATCTACTAAATCATAGTCATAACTATCTGGTTTAAGCATTTTGTTACGGGCTAAATCCACAGCATCATTCATCAAAAATATATTTACTTTTTCATTGTTCTTATACAATGTTTGTGCTAAGCGCAATGCATTCCAAGTAACATCGGTCCCATCGTAGGGCTGATGATTTAGTATAATTGTAGTCACGATTATTTTCCTTTTTTTAGAATAACTTCGCCAAGACCTGTTTTGACTGGATAACCTGCTTTTGCCCATCCTTTGAGTCCGCCTTTAAGAGTTGTTGCATTTTTGTAACCCATTTCTCGTAGAACTTCTGCTGCAAGTGCACCTCGTCCACCTCTACGGCAGTATGTTACTATTTTTGCCTCTTTATCAGGAATAATTTTGTTAATCTTCCACTCAAGGTTACCCCGTGTAACAGCAAGGAAATTTTCTTTGTTAAAATCATCGAAAGGTATACTTCCTTCTGAATGCTGTTCGCTCTCTCTAACATCTAAAATAATAACATCTTTACCATCGTCTAACATGGTTTTAAGCTGCTTAGGAGTTACCTCTCCCACCTCTTTCTTTGCTTCATTAATTAAATCCATCTTTGATAAAGGCTTAGCATTTACCTGAACACCAACTAATAATACACTGCATAAAATAATCACTGATATAATTTTTTTCATTTTCATTCCTCATATAAAGTTCTTTAGCTTATTTGCTAATTAACTATAATTATAAATGATAATTACTTAATTTAAAGTTAATTGCTAAATAGTTACATATTCGATATAATTTCAAATATTGAAATAGGAAGGTATATGATACTAGATATGGATGATAAGATAAAAATTTTCAAGGCACTTGGAAATGAAACACGTTTTAAAATATTTAAAACATTGTTTACAGGTGGATATGTGTGTTCCATTGATAATACACAGCCAAAAAATGATATTATCGCACAAGCTACTTGTGTTACAAGTATTGCTGAGCAGTTTAATTTTGCATTACCTACTATATCCAGACATCTTAAAGAGATGAAAGATGCTAAAATAATAACTATGACAAAAAATAAAAATAAAATCTACATAGAGCCAAATGTTGAAACTATGAAAGAGATTGCAGGATGTTTTTCTACACTTATTAAAGAGTATGAAGCAGGTACAGTTTAATTTACATTCGACTAAAACTTCTTTTTCATTAGTCGATTTAGATACTACAAATAATAAAATGGAGTTACACCTAGTGAAATACATACTTTTAAGTCTCTTATCCTTGTTTCTTGTTTCTTGTGCAGAAAAACCTACTCCTAAGTCTGTTGCTATTCATACAATTGAAAATTCTGCATTTCTTTCTCAAATGATTACTGATTATTCTTTGAATCAAGAGGATTTAAAAAATATACAATTTTACACTTCTCATGATATTATTTTATATAAACAAGATAGTGTAAATAATATTTCCATCTCTAAGGGAACATTATTAGTAAACAAGCTAAGTAATTCAAAAGAAATAGTTATAAAAGCTATGACTCCTTGTCTTTTTATTAGAGGAAACAACAAAGAGATTACTGTAGAATTTGACAATAATGTCATTTTAAACTTTGTCAAACAATCTTGTAAATGTAATCTTTCAGATAAAAAATATTACTTTGGTGCCCAAAAGTGGATAGATAACATTGGAATAGTAAAGGTTAATGGTGTACTTTATAAAGCACTTGGAACAAGTGGACAAGCCTATTTAACATTTGATAAAAAATCCCTAAAAAACAGTACAAGCGAATCTCTTACACTTAAGGGAAAAAGGATTCCCTAAGTTTCTTTTTTTATTTAGATTTAGGTCTAAATGCCTTAAGTATATCTTCGTTTGTTTCAATAAAAGGACCCTCAATGAGGTCTATACAGTAAGGAACAGCAGGGAAAACTGCATCTAAACACTCACGGATAGACTTTGGCTTCCCTGGTAAATTTATGATAAGAGATTTTCCTCTTATACCTGCTGTTTGACGTGAAAGTATCGCTGTAGGGACATACTGAAGACTCACCTGACGCATCAGCTCACCAAACCCTGGCATCATTTTCTCACAGACATTCTCAGTAGCCTCAGGTGTCACATCTCGAAGTGCAGGACCTGTTCCACCCGTTGTCACCACAAGACAGCAGCCTGCCTCATCACATAACTCTTTCATAGTTGCTTCAAGCATATCTTGCTCATCTGGTATACATCTATAAACCACCTCAAACTCACTCTTTAAGTAATCATTCATAGTATCTTGAATAGCTACACCACTAATATCTTCATAAATACCTTTACTTGCTCTATCACTTGCCGTTATTACACCTATTTTTATTTCGCTCATATTTCTCTCTCCAATCTTATTTTATTCAGTTTTTTTGCAAAAAGTGATTTGCTTTTTTTATATAAGTAAGTGTTCCCACATGTCTAAAAAACTCTCTTGCTGCTTCTACATCTATTATTTTATCTTCACCACCGAGATAAATCTCTACCTTAACACCCTTCTCTTTAAGCAGACTAAAATCATCCTCACTCCAGACATAGTAGAGCAACTCCCTTAACTCTTCACTCTTAGTTTCTATATGTTCAACATTCAATTTACTCAAAGGAGTAAAACATCCCCTTGTAAACTGTTTTATATAAAGAGCTTCATGTTTTTTATAACTCAAAAGTTGAAGACGTCGAAACTTCTCCTCTTTTGTCTGAAAAAATGCTGGGGAAAGAAGTTGCAATGTATCTACACGTATACCCTCTTCTTCCAGTCGTAAAACTTCTTCTAAAGCTTTTATCGCTCCATAGCTAAAGCCTACAACAGTATAGTCATCCTCTTTTATATATTCGTTAAAATAGGCTTGTTCATTGTTAAGAGAAAAGCCACTAAAGAACTTCATCTAATAACTTCTGTACAGCAGATTTGGTGATGCTTTCTCTCTCTTGAAGCACCTCTTCTACATTTTGACATACTCTAGATAAGGAGATAAGAAGTACTTCAGACTCTTTGTAAAGTTTTTCAAGTATATGCTTCTGTTCACTCATATCTACTAACAAAGATGAGCCCATTCCGTAACTTTCACACATTTTATGCACTACTTCTTTTGCCTCATCTAAGTCAGCCTTTACACTACTAGCATGTTCTTTAAACTTGATATCGCAACCTACAGTTCCTGCTAAAAGCATCATAACACGTGCTTCTAGCTCCTGCTTGATAAATGGCTCATCACTTGATGGTGTTAGTTTTTCATTTGACAGCATTAGTTTCTCAAATGCTATATTAAAGTAAGCTGCTACAACAACTTTTGCAGCTTGGTAAGTGATGCGAAACTCTTTTTGTTGATCGTTAAGCATCTGTAACTTTTTCTTTCCGAACATCACCTTATCTTTTACCTCATAAAAATGTTCTATCGTAACATGAAAAGCTTTTTGACGAAGAGAGAGAAGTGCTGCTTCATTCACAAGGGCTGCTAATGCGGCACCATTGAAACCGACTGTCATATTTGCCACTATTTTAACATCTAAGTCATGTGGTATTTTTACTAAATATTTACTTAAAATAGCTTCACGTTCGCGTTTTGTAGGTAGCTCAACAAATATACGTCTATCAAAACGTCCTGCACGAAGAAGTGCTTCATCCAATACATCTATCTTGTTCGTAGCTGCAACAACGATTATACCACTTGAGCCCTCAAAACCATCCATTTCAGTAAGAAGCTGATTGAGTGTGCCCTCGCGTTCATCATTTCTCTCGCCACCGCGCTTTTTTCCAACAGCATCAATTTCATCTATAAAGATAATACTAGGTGCATTTTTCTTCGCTGCAGCAAAAAGTTCATGCACTCTTTTTGCACCCATCCCAACATATATCTGTACAAATGAAGCACCACTTTGATAATAAAACGGAACTTCTGCAGCATTTGCAACTGCTTTTGCTATCATCGTTTTACCTACGCCTGGAGGGCCTACAAGTAAAACTCCTCTAGGCATATGTGCACCAAAACTTTTATAGCGTTTAGGATTTTTCATAAAATCAATGATCTCTTCAAGCTCAATCTTCACATCACTTATACCACCAATATCATCAAAGCTTACATCACTTTTTGTAGCTTCTATAACACTTGTATCGCTGGCAACTGAACCGGTAGTATCCTCTTTGGAAATACCTTTTGTAGAAAATGTAAGCCCCTCTTTTTTCTGCCACCATCTTAAAACTAAAGAGAATAAACCTAAAAAAAGAAGACCAAAAAGTATATATATGAGAGCATTTGAATCTCCACCAACTTCTACCTTCTGGTCAATAAACATTTTAGGACTCACCTGCGAAGAAGCTATCTTGAAAATACCATGTGTAGTTTTAAGATAGACATACTCTTTAGTAGCTATAACTTTTTTTACATTTTTTTCTTGCAGCATAGTCTTTGCTTCTCTTAAAGTAACTGAATTGGCATTGTCACGAAGTAAAGCAAAAAGTACAAGTAATATAATAACTGTCGCTGAAATATAAAGAGCTATACGATTTGTTTTAGAGTTGAGCATAATTGTATTCCTCTTTGACACTGTAATCATTCATTGTTACCCAGTTACCAACTAAGTCCTCTTTTGATTCAATAATTATTTTGTTAAAATATTGATCAAATCCGTGATAAAGTCCCTCTTTTTGCGACTCTACTAAGACTTCTAGTTCCCCAGTCACAGCCTTCCTAAATTCATAATTTTTCATATTTACAAGATTTTGAATCTCATGAAGTCGTTTTTTAGCTATCTTACCATTAACTTCTGGTTTCATAGTTGCAGAGGGTGTACCATCACGTTTAGAGTAGGTAAATGCATGGAGATGTGTAATTGGTAATTCTCGTGCATTTTTCATCCCCTCAAGCCATAACTCTTCACTCTCACCGGGATGCCCAGTTATAAAGTCAGTTCCTATTGCATAACCTTTTTCTGCAAGTAACTCAAAAAGTTCTCTATCTTGCTTGTACACATTACGTCTATTCATAAGTTTGAGCATTGTTGGTGAAGTGTGTTGAAGAGCTATATGCATGTGTTTTTCCATCCATGGCTCACCTAAAATCTCTTTGAACTCATCTGTTATTTGAATAGGTTCTACACTTCCAAGGCGGATACGGCGAACACCACGAATCTGACTCATTTTTTTCATCAGTTTTGCTAAGGATGTTTTTGTGTCCTGCCCATAAGAGCCAACATTTGTTCCAGTTAGGATAAACTCTCCAAAGCCATTAAGTGCTAAACGCTGGATTTGCTCAAGTATTTTATCTTCGCTCATACTTCTTGCATCACCACGCACAAAAGGGATGATACAGTAAGAACAACGGAAGTTACACCCCTCTTGTATCTTGATAAATGCACGACTCTTCCCAACAAAGTCATCTACTATCACATCATCTATATGATTGAGATCACCCGGGTCATAAAAAGGTTGTTCTTTTTTAAGAAGTGTATCTATCTTCTCTTTTTCGCTCTGACCAAAGACACCATGAATACGACCCTCTTTAAGAAGGGACTCACCCTTAGTATGTGCTCCACATCCAGTTAAAAAGAGCTTTGCCTCACTTTTAGATTTCTCCACTCCAGAGATGTAAGAGCGAACATGAGTATCTGCTCCATTTGTCACAGTACATGAGTTTATAACTATAGCATCTGCCTCAGCTTCATTCTCTGTCACTTCGTAGTCTGCCATGCTTGACATCATCACCTGAGAATCATAGATATTTGTTCTACAACCGAAAGTTTTAAAAAAGACTTTTTTCTTTGCTTGCATTACACTAGCTCCTTTTCATCAAAAGGTGCTTTCATTGCCTCTTGTTTTTGGACATAAAGCTTTTGTGTTGGGTATGCTATAGTTATGTCATCCTCAGCATTAAAGGCATCTACTATTTCTGTGGAAATAACACTTCTTAGAGTTAGAGTTGCATAAGCATTTGTAAGATACCAAGCTTCAATATCCATACCGTTAGAGTTTATAAACGAGTAAATTCTTGGCTCTACATTTGTATTTTTCAAGCTATAGTGCTGGCGAAGTTTATTAAGCTGTTTACGTGTAATGTCAGTATACCCTTTAGAGAACTTCTTTGTTACCTCTTTAGCGATATGCATCGCCTTTTTATGATTAGAATCAAAAGTAATAGTAATCTTCACACCATCCCATACAGTCTTGAGTGAGTTATGTGTATAGTTTGCTATCATACGAGTAAATACATAGTTATTTGGAATAAATATAATCCGACCAGCACGACGATTATGGTTGATAGAAGTAAGAGTAATATCTTCAAGTATTGTGATACGAAGTAGTGAAATATCCATCACATCTCCAACATACATCATTCCATCCATGTCCACACGGATTCTATCACCAACATGGATACTCCCACCAAAAACGATTACAAGCCACCCAAGTATAGACATAAACCAATCTTTCATAGCAATAGCGATACCCGCAGAGGCAAACCCAAGTATAGTTACTAAGTAAGCAGCATTCTCGATATAGTTAAAAAAGAGGATAAGGATAATAATAGTAAAGTTAGCAAAGGTGATAAACTTATTTGCCATATAGAAACGTTCATTATCTGTGATGTATTTTTTGACAACAAGCTTGAATAAAAAGAAGATGAAAAATACTATTAAAATAGCTGTTCCAATACGAACAAGCCTATAAACTTGCTTCTCAATGCCCTTGTTTATACTTATCTCTGCAATCTCCAAACGGCGTTGATACACTTCTAATGTTACATTAATAGTATCAAGTGCAGTTTCAAAACGCTCTAACTGCACTTGTTTTTGTTGTGCTATCTTTTTAAATTTACTTGAGTTACCTAACTTTTCTAACTCATTATAAATCTCATTCTCTTTACGAAGAAATACAATCAAGCTCATTAAGTCCTTACGTTTAAGCTTGTAGTCTTCAAAATTTGCATTGAGTGTTTTAATCGCAGAAAAACCTGTAAAAATATCAAAAGGATTTGTTATTTTATCTACATTACCTATGTTTGGCGGTGTAATTAATTTTGCAAAAGGTGCAGCATTTTTCCCTTTGAGCTTATTTACTTGAGAGGACAAGATAGTAGCCTTAGAGGTGAGTGCATTTAACTCATCTTTTTGACTAATATTTTTTGCATGTTTTGTGAGATACTTTATACGTTTTTCTATTTTATTTAAACTTGTTCGTACCTCTAAAGATGTCAGATATGAAGCATAACTTTTTAACCATGTATTTTCTTGAGAAAGTTCTTTCTCTAAACTTTCAAGCTGTGACTCATAAAGTGCTATCTGTTTTTTTTTAGCTAGCTCAGCTTCTTTTTTCTTATCTTCTAGTGCTTGATTTTCTTTAACGCTCTGTATTTCAGAAAGCTCTTCACTACTTAGTGTTATGTTTGCATCTACAGACGGAGTGTTAAAATTTTCTGCAGCATTTACAACACTCAGACTAAAAAGAAACAGCAGAAAAACTCTTGCTAGATTATTTTTCATCTAAATAGCCTTAAAACTGTTTAAGACAGTAAGAATAAGCTCTTTATCACACTTATCAGTGATTTCAACATCACCAATGCCAATAGGAATAATAAAAGTTATACTTGCATCAGAACTTTTTTTATCTAAGAAAAATGTCTCATAAAAGGAGCTACTATCTGAAATAGTATAACTCGTTGGTAGCGCATACTTTTCTAAAAAATCTTTAATACGTTTAGCCTCATCCTTATTCATAAGTCCCATCGCTACAGCTGTTTCATTTGCCATGACCATACCTATAGCTACAGCTTCACCATGAAGGTAGTGCTTATACTTTGTTTCATTTTCGATGACATGCCCAAAAGTATGCCCATAATTAAGGGCTGCGCGGATACCTTGCTCTTTTTCATCCTGAGCTACAACATTTGCTTTTGTCTGCACTGCTTGTTTTATCGCCTCTTGAAGTACCTCTGGATTTTTAAGATCAGCACTCTCCAAAAACTCAAAAAACTCTTTATTAAAAGTTATCGCCATTTTTACTATCTCTGCCACACCTGCACCAAACTCACGTGCAGGAAGTGTAGTCAAAAAGTGAGAATCTATAAGAACAGCTTTTGGCTGATGAAAAGCACCTATAAGATTTTTTCCATAGCTATTATTCATCCCTGTTTTACCACCTACACTTGCATCTACTTGAGAAAGAAGAGTTGTAGGAATCTGTATAAAATTAATGCCACGTTGATAAATACTCGCCACATACCCAGTCATATCGCCAATCACACCACCACCAAATGCAATAAGCATAGACTTACGATTAAACTTATGGTTAAAAAGGGACTCTAAGATTAGGTCAACTGATTCTTGATTTTTGTACTCTTCACCATCAGGAACTGTAATAACATAAAGCTCTTTTGCTGTCACTTTAGAAAGTAAATACCCAAGGTGCAATCCAGCAACTTTTGGGTTAGTAATAATAGCTACTTTTGTATCAAAGTGAACAGGCTTAATAGTATCAATAGTGATGTCGTATGAGTTGTCAATAACTTGCTTGAGAGGGATGTTTACTTGCATTATCTATCCAAATATATAATATGACAGATAATACTTTATTTTTGCTAAGAATATAATAAATTAGAGCTGTACTGGTATAAAAATTTGATGATAGTCATCTAGCTTGTAGTAAAGTTTCTCACTATCAGTTGAAAAGAGCGAGTATAAACGCCGTGCAGTAAGTTTTTTCGTAAATGGTAAAAGTTGTATAAAGTTCTCTTTTTGCTTGAGTTTAGAAATAGGATTTCCTGCTTCTTTAAACTCTTTAATACTTTTAGAAAAGATTGTTGAAAGGTTATTATAGTGCTCCATCACCTGTTCTTTTTCATCTTGATGCTCTTGCATATAGTTATAAATTTCTATATTAAAATCCATCTGCTCGGAAATATCAAAAATAGTAGCTGATATCTTTTCTAAATCTCTATTATTAGAAAGTATTATTCCTGCATCCTTAAGAGTAGAAAAGCGTTTATCTGAAAGTTTTAGTACAGGTACATGTGCCTCATACATCGCTGTTCTTACATAAAAATCACTAAACATCTCTTTTGTTATAATCACTAACCCTATATGGTATGTTTTTATATCTTTAAGAAAATTCTCTTTTAAATCGATACTACTATAGTCAATATTAACTATAATATTAAGATCTCTAAAACTTTTAATGTACTGCAACACTTCTATATTTGAAGGATTTGTCACCTTGATTATAAGATTATGTTTAAACTTTTTATGTACATAGGCAGCCTGACGAACAGTCTCTTTTATAGTTTTATGATTGACAATGTTCATATCTATATAGAGCAGAAGGTTGGTTCCAAAAGGCTCAGGGAACTGTCCTAGTTCTTGTTTAATTGAACGATATACGGACTTCAGTACAGCAGGATCACCTACTAATACTAAGAGGTCATTAGGCTGAATCATCTTCCTTCGTGAAGGCATAATAAGTTTACGATTTCTATATATAGCAACTATCCGCCAGTTTTTTTGTGCGATAGCTCCAATATGACGGTAAATAAAAGAACTTCCAAAAGGAACTAAAACCTCCATAATCTCACCCTCACCTATTCCTACATTCTGTGCGATAACAGGAACATTAGGGAGATAGTCAAGTAAACGCGAGGCAATTAACTCATTTATATTGACGAGAACTACATTGGCACTCTCACTTTTAAGAGTACCATTATTAAGAACTATCACACGAAGTTGTTTTTTTATAGTACGAATATTTTTAATAGTATTTTCTATATCAATTTGAGAATCCATCGCTATAATAACTTGAATAAATTCCATTTTCAAAAGGTTTGCTAACTTATAAAGGCTGGTAGGATCAAACTCATAAAACTTAAAACGTGCAGGGTTTATATCAAAAAATTCTACTGCTTTTGTCTGTACTACATAGTAGATATTCTCACTTGTGTATGTTTCATTTACTCGCTGAATAAAGTGTGTACCAATATCTCCATCACTTATAATAAGTACTTTTTTCATTACTCACTTACCTGAATACGATTAAAAACATCACAACTTTTCACCCAAAGCTCTTTCCCTGCAGGTTGCCATATTTTATGTA
The DNA here is from genome assembly GCA_015488615.1 of Sulfurimonas sp. GTDB lineage: Bacteria > Campylobacterota > Campylobacteria > Campylobacterales > Sulfurimonadaceae > Sulfurimonas. The sequence goes on along the minus strand of WFNM01000017.1, from coordinate 13,732 downwards.
CAAAGAGGCCAGTGATTTTTATCCACTTTCCAGCTCTTTGGTTTGAAGTAAAAGAAGTTTTATCATTCCAAACAGATACAGTAGATCCATTAATACTATCATATATTTTCACTTGAGCATTTGTACGAAAAGTGCTTGCTTTAAAATAACTCACACTCTGCTCATTCTTATATTTCTCTTTCATTGTTAAACATGGAAATAGGTTATCTTCTTCTTTTTCATTAGTTTTATTTAATTTTATTTTACTTTTTAAAATATTTATTTGATTATTCAAAAATTTTATTTTATTTGAGTATAAATTCAACTTTATATTAAGTTTTTTATTTTTATCTTTTTCTTGGTCTAAATTATTTTGTATATTATCTATATCACTCACTATTGACTCTATTCTCTGTATCTCATCTGCATTAAGAACAAAGGAGAATAAGAAAACAAGTATTAGAATTTGCTTCATGATGAACCTTTTTTTAATAATTTTACACCCATCTCTACATGGTGTGTATACGGAAACTGATCAAAGATTGCCATCTGAATGATGTCGTGTGTTTTAGAAAGTATTTCTAGATCTCGCACTAATGTCTCAGGATTACATGAAATATAAACTATATGCTCATAACGTGAAGCAAAGCGACAAGATTTCTCATCCATACCACTTCTAGGAGGATCAACAAAAATACTCTGTATTTCATAGCTTGTTATATCAATATCTTTCATACGTCTATATTCGCGAACACCATCTAGTGCACACACAAAGTCTTCAACATCCATACGAAGAAACTCAATATTTTCTACACCATTGAGTTGCATATTTGCTCTTGCTGCATTTATAGAGGACTTAGATATCTCTGTAGCTAATACCTTCTTAAAAATCTTTGCAAAGGGTATAGTAAAGTTACCTGCACCACAATATAATTCAAGTAGATCACCACTTGCACCTGAGAACTGCTCCATTGCCCATGCCACCATCTGCTCATTAACTCTCGCGTTTGGCTGTGTAAAACTATTTTCTATATGATGAAACTTATATTCACTACCTTGTATAGTCAAGGACTCAGTAATATAATCTTGACCAATAATTACTTTTTGTTTGCGACTTCTTCCTATTATATAGATACCTAGAGCATCAGAGATTAGTTTTGTTTTTTCTTCCCATTCTGCATCGAGTCTTCTATGGTAAAGCATAGAGACAACTATCTCGCCACTACTAGAACTTAAAAAATCTATACCAAAAAGTTTAAAGCCTATAGAGTGCTTAAGTATCGCAACTAAAAGCTTTGGCATAAGTGCCGCAATATATTCGTTAACTTGTGGACACTCCTCTACGAAAACAACACCATCTTTTGTAGTATTATTCATTGCATAGTGAATATTATCACCATCATGCCAGAGTTTAAACTCACTACGAGAACGGTAATGTGAATCAAGGGAACGATGAATAGAGATGTCACCACTAAAAAAAATTGAGAATCGCTCTTTATTAAGAGCTATTTTATCCTCTAATTGTCCCTTATACCCCTTATCAAAAACGACACAAGCACCACACTTTCCAAAATGTTTACAATCCAAAACTCTCTCCTATTTTATTGAGGCAATAAGATTACCTATAAGTAAATTCCACCCATCTATAAGTATAAAAACAAGTATCTTAAAAGGGAGAGAAATCATAACTGGTGGAAGCATCATCATACCCATAGACATAAGTATAGATGCTACAACCATATCTATAACTAAGAACGGTAAGAAAATCAAAAAACCAATCTCAAATGCTGTTTTCATTTCACTAATGATAAAGGCAGGTATCACTATAGAGAGAGGTACATCTGCTACTGATTGAGGGTTTTTCATCTTACGTATACGAAAAAAAAGTGCTAAATCTTTTTCTCTTGTATTTCTAATCATAAAGCTTTTAAAAGGTAATGCTGTCCTTGTAAAAGCCTCTTCATAACCTATCTTCTCTGCTATATAAGGCTTAATGCCATTTTCATAAGCTTTTGTACCAACTGGTTCCATTACAAAAAAAGTAAGTATCATAGCAAGCATCACTAAAAGCTGAGTAGGAGGAACCTGTTGTGTTCCCATAGCCTGACGTAAAAATCCAAACACTATAACAAATCGAGTAAATGTTGTCATCACTAAAACCATAGAAGGTGCTAAAAAAAGTAGTGTTAAAACAACTAAAACATTGAGTGAAGAGACTAATTGCTGAGGGGTTTTTGGAGCAGCTAAATTGAAGTTCATAGTAGGTATCGTAACATTCTCTGCACCAAAAAGTACAGAGCCTAAAGCGAGAAAGAGTAATAAATATTTTAACATTATTTTGATGCAGCCTTATCTAAAATTGACAAATGTGCTTTTGCATCTTTTTCATTCTTTTTACCATAGAAATGAAGTTCCACCCTACGATTTTTTGCACGTCCTGTCTTTGTCATATTTGTAGCAACTGGATCATACTGAGCATAGCCAGCAGCACTCATTCTAGCTGGATCAACACCATCTAGGACTAATTCATGAAGAACAGAGATAGCACGTGCTGTTGAAAGTTCCCAGTTGTCTTTAAAAATACTATTTGCACTAGGATTTATATTGTCAGTATACCCCTGTACACTTACTCGCATATTTTTTGGTAATTCTTCTATAATAAGAGCCATTCGCTTGAGAAAAAGAAGGGCATCTTGATTCTCAATAGTCGCACTATCTGGCTTAAAAAGAAGTGCTGCAGGAAGTTTAATTACAAAACCATCCTGAGCTTCTTCTACAGTAATAGTAGGTCCTTCACTCTTTTCCATCATCTCGTTAGCATCACCTGCAACTTGTTTTACAAGATTTACAGTTTCGCTTGTCTCATCCTGAGAGTCTATAGGAGTAGACTCTTGAATACGCTTTTTTGAAATCTCTGTTTTTGTTCCGCCTTCAAGCACACTCATCGCCCCAGAGAGAGATCCAATAGCTTCTGAAACTTTTTTTGCATCCATAGAACTCATAGAGAGTAAAAGTACAAAAAAGCATAAGAGAAGAGACATTAAGTCTCCAAAAGCTGCTAGCCAAGCAGGAAGGCACTCTTCACACTCAGGACATTTTTTTTTACCCATTTCTTTATCCTCTAGTCGAACTGACTAACACGATCAACAGGCATTAAATATGCTAAAAGTTTCGCTTCAAGTACACGAGGAGCATCACCAGATTGAATGGACATAATACCTGTAATAATCATCTCTTTAAGCATGTTCTCATCACTATTTCGTACCGTTAAGATATTATAAATAGGTGTACCAAATACATTACCAATAATAGCACCATACATAGTAGTAAGGAGTGCAACCGCCATTGATGGTCCAATAGCTGAAGGATCTGCCATATTTAGAAGCATCGCAACAAGGCCGATTAGTGTACCAACCATACCCATAGCACCTGCAAGTCCAGCCCACTGATTGAAGATAGAACCGTGAATAGTATGTCTCGCACTTGTTTGTTCCATCTCTATCTCTAAAAGGTCACGAATAGTATCAGGCTCACTCCCATCAATAGCCATAGAAAGACCTTTTTTCAAAAAAGTATTCTCCTCATCATTCACATCGCTCTCTAGTGCTAATATTCCATCTTTTCTAGCTTTTCCTGCAAAATCAACAAGTTTTTTTATAAGTTCAGCAGGATCTTCTTCCCCTGGTTTAATTGCCTTCATGAAAATTTTTGTAAAAGCTTTCATCTGATTTGGTTTAAAGGAGATCATTAATGCTCCAATACTACCACCAACAACAATTAGAACAGAAGGAATATCGATATAGGCACCAACACCAACACCCATAGTCATGGCTCCAAGTAGAAGAACCATAATCAAAACAATACCAATGACCGTACCTAAATCCATTTAATAACCTTATGCAAAAATAATTTATTTCTTATAATACCACAAAAATTATTAGGATGAAGTAATCTCTTTATAATTCTAGAATCTTTCTCAAAAAAATGCTAAAGTTCATTTTTGTTAATCTACTTTTGATAGAATAGTATTCTATGAAAAACATTATCAAATTACTTACTACTTTTGCAATCTTTTATTATCTATTTCAACGAGTAGACTTTCAGACACTCTTTAACCTACTTATAAATAGTCATCCAGGTTGGGTACTTGTTGCACTTTTCATGCAATTAATATCTACACTTTTAGCTGCATTTCGATGGTTTCAAATATCGCAACTTCTTGTTTTTAAGGAAAAATTTCTTTTTTATGTTCGTAGTTATTTTAAAGGCTCTTTTTTTAATCAACTCCTCCCATCGAGTATAGGGGGTGATGCTGTACGGATCTTAGACCTAACACATAAAAAATATGACAAGAAAGAGGCATTCTTTGGTGTTTTTGTTGACCGTATTGTCGGACTTGTTGGGCTACTCACACTTAATCTCATAGCTTCTATCCTCTTTTTTGGAACCTTTGATAAAGATTTTTCACTCCTTATTATAGGAATATCTTCATTAAGTATTTTAGGATTTATGGCACTTTTTCATTTACACCGTTTAACATTTCTGAAAAAATACAAATTTTTAAATCTTTTTGTACGTTTAGCGAATAGACTCAACACTTTGTACAAATCAAGACTACTACTAATGGAGCATATTACAATATCAGTTGTAGTACACCTTTTCTCTGTTCTTACTATGTATTGTTTAGCTCTTGCTCTGAACCTCGGGTTAAGCTTACAGACAATGTTAATTGCTGTGCCTCCTGTTTTTCTACTCACTATCATACCTATATCTTTAGCTGGTTGGGGAATAAGAGAGGGTGCTATGATAGGAATATTTATGCTCGTTGGAGCAGATCAAACAAAGGTTCTTACTATGAGTATTTTATATGGACTACTACTCATCGTCAGTGCACTTCCAGGATCTTACTTCTGGATAAAAAGTAAACAAGTAACTTAAAGGATAAAAATGAATGTAGACACAATGAGAAATATTGATTATTTTGCTGGAGTACCTCTTGTATTTACGGCGACACTTACGAAAAAAACTTTAGATTTTTTCGTACCGCCAGTGAAGAAAAAAGCAAAGAATGTACTGCTTATTGAACTCTCTGAAATGGGAAGTGCTATTCTCGTTGACCCTGCTATGCGCAAACTCAGAGATAATATAGAGGGAGAACTTTACTTTGTTATCTTTTCAAAAAATAAGGCATCTTTGCAACTCTTGGGAACTGTAAAAGAAGAAAATATCTACACTATAGATGAAGATGGTCTCAAAAATATTGCAATATCTACACTGAAATTTTTTCAATGGTGTAGAGATAAAGAGATAGACTCAGTTATAGACCTTGAACTCTTCTCTCGTTTTACTGCTCTTTTAACTGTAGGGAGTGGTGCTGTCAATCGTGTTGGTTTTCATGCATTTTACAATGAAGGACTTTATAGAGGTAACCTTCTTACTCATAAAGTAGCTTACAATGCTCACCAACATATTGCAAAAAACTTTATCGCTCTTGTGGATGCTCTACTTTCTGAAAATCAAGAGCTACCATACCTTAAACGTATTATCAAAGATGAGGAGATTGAGATTGCAAAAGCAACTATCTGCGAAGAGGAACAGGCTTCTATCATTACTACTATTTCTCAAATGTTTGAGGGCTTTGACAAAGAGAAGAATCATATAGTTTTAGTCAACTCAAATGCTTCAGATTTACTTCCACAACGTAGATGGGATAGAGAGAACTATGGTGAAGTTATCAAAAAAATGCTCGCTGCAAATGAAAATATTGTTGTACTTCTCACAGGAGCACCATCAGAAAAAGAGGGAGCACAGCTTCTTGCAGATTATGTAAATAATAAACACTGTATTAATTTTGCTGGAGCTGTGAAGTTTTTAGAGCTACCAGCACTCTACTCACTTTCTGCATTTATGCTAACAAATGACTCTGGACCTGCACATTTTGCTTCTATTACAGATATGCATACCTTTGTAATATTTGGTCCAGAGACACCTGCTCTTTATGGCTCACTTGGACCTACTACCCCTATCTATGCAGGTATGAGCTGTTCTCCTTGCGTGAGTGCTTCTAACCATAGAAAGACACCTTGTAGTGATAACCAATGTATCAAAATAATTACACCTCAATGGGTATTTAACACATTAAAGTTCAAGCTTGATGCACTTAATTAGCAAAGAGCACTATCCTTTTTTACTCTTCATAACTGTAGTTGCAGTTGCAAGACTTCTCCTAGCCCCTCATGTAGGTCTTGGTGTAGATGAGGCACACTATGTACTTTATGCTTTTCATCTTGACTTAAGTTATTTTGATCATCCTCCTTTGGTTGGTTGGGTACAGTTTCTCTTTACCTCAATTTTTGGAACTGGAGAGTTTGGTGCTCGAACAGCAGCTATTCTCATAGGCTTTATAGTCTCTATCTATATCTATAGACTCACTTACGAAATACATCACAAAGCAAAAGAAGCTTTTTTTGCCGTACTTGCACTGCACGGGGCTTTTATATTTAATGCTCTTTTTGTGATGCTTATGCCTGATACCCTACTCTTTTTATTTATTATTCCTATCAGTTTTAGTGTAATTAAGATAGAGAAGAGTGGCTCTATAAAATCATGGCTATTTTTAGGCTTGCTTTTAGGTTTAGCCGGTCTTTCAAAATATACTGCTATTCTTTTTGTGCCACCTATCATTCTTTACCTACTCTTTAAAAAGCGCTATGATTTGTTCTACTCACCTAAAATTCTTTTAGCAATTAGTATGGCCCTTTTTATTGTTTCTCCTGTAATTATTTGGAATATTCAGCATGATTGGCTAAGTTTTACTTATCAAAGTCAGCATGTAGTTGGTGCTAAACATATTGTATGGAAAGGCTTTTTTAAGTCTATCATTTCACAATTTTTTGCCTATAACCCTTTTCTCATGCCTATCGCATTTTATGGTCTTTATAGAAGTTTTAGGAGTAAAAACGATTTACTTCTCTTAAGTGCATTTTTTGGTTTAGTACTTATTCTCTTTTTTACCTATGCCTCACTCTATAAAACTGCTCTCCCTCACTGGTCTGCACTCTTTTATCTTCTTTTTATTCCTATTGGAGCTGTTTACTTTTTACAAATAGCAAAAAAGTTTATTATTTTTGCTGTAGGAATTGGTCTTATTCTAAGTGCATTTGCCTATTTAGAATTAGGGTTTAAATTTATTCCTTTTCCTGATTATAAATCAGTACATAGAGATATTTATGGTTTTGACACCATTATGAAAAAAGCCAATGCCGAAATAAAAAATCCAAAAAAAGAGGTCTTAGCAGTTACAAACTGGACCTATGCTTCTCGTGCTATGTACTACAATAGAAACTACCCTTCTAAAGTTTATCTTATAGATAAACGCTTTGACCAGTTCGACCTATGGGAGAAGAGTATGCCACTTGGAAAAGATGTGCTTTTTATTAACACACATTTTCAGCATACAGACATCTCTGCAAAAATGAAATGTAAGACAGTGGATATAGTGAAAGAGTTCAAACTCAAACTCAATGGCAAGATAGAAAACAGTGTTTCACTCGTAAAATGTACTGATTTTCAAGGAATGAAATAATTTTCTAAAAAATAGTGTATAATTTTTTAAAGGATAAAAATGAATAAAGATAGTATAAGTATAGTCATTCTGGCAGCTGGTAAGGGAAGCCGTATGAAGTCACCAAAAGCAAAGGTACTTCACTCTATTAGTGGAAAGCCTATGCTTTACCATATCATCAAGGCTTCAGAGAAGATTTCTAATGACATCACAGTAGTTATAGCTCACCAAAAAGAAGATGTGCAAGCACAAATGCAAAGCTACTTTAATAATATTAACTTTGTTGTTCAAGATGCAGAAAATTTCCCGGGGACGGGTGGTGCTATGAAAAATGTAGCACCAAAAAATGAAAAGGTTTTAGTCCTTAATGGAGATATGCCTCTCATCACTGCTGATGCACTTCAGGGCTTTTTAGATACTGATGCTGATGTCATCATGTCAATTTTTGACTTAGAGGAGCCTAGTGGTTATGGTCGTGTTATCATCGATGAGAACAACCAAGTACAATATATCGTTGAACAAAAAGATGCAAATGAGAATGAGCTTCTTACAACTACTGTAAATGCAGGTATTTATGCGTTTAGTAAAGCTGTCATTGAGAAGTATATTCCCCTACTCTCAAATGACAATGCTCAAGAGGAGTACTACTTAACTGATGTAGTGGCTATGGCTAAAGCGGATCATCTCAGTATCGCCCCTCTTCTTGTTGGTGAAGAGCATTTCAAAGGTGTAAACTCTAAAAAAGATTTGAGTGATTCAGAAGAGATTATGCAAGATCGTATAAAAACTCACTGGATGAATGAGGGAGTTATCATGCAACTTCCTTCTACTATTTACATAGAGTCTACAGTGGCATTTGAAGGTGAATGTATAATAGAGAATGGCTGTCGCCTTTGTGGAGAAACTCTTATCAAAGAGTCTCATATTAAATCAGGAAGTGTAGTAGAAGATAGTATAGTTAAAAATTCTGATGTTGGACCACTTGCACATCTTCGCCCTGCTTCTTTCATAAAGGACACACATATAGGAAACTTTGTAGAGGTGAAGAAATCATCACTCACTGGTGTAAAAGCTGGACACCTTAGCTACATCGGTGATGCTCAAGTAGATAGCGGTACAAATATCGGTGCTGGAACTATTACTTGTAATTACGATGGTGTAAAAAAATACAAAACTATCATTGGTAAAAATGTTTTCATAGGCAGTGACTCACAACTTGTTGCTCCTATAACTATAGAAGACAACGTAATGATAGCAGCAGGGACCACAGTTCCAAGTGGTGTTATTAAAAGTGGTGTCTTAGCGATAAGTCGTACAAAGATTCGCACTATTACTGGATACTTTGCAAAGCACTTCGGTAAAAAATAGTGCTTAATAAGCTCTTAATAGTCTGGTCTAGTGAAGAAAAAGAAGTGGCTAGTAAACTTGTTTTACTTTATGGATCTGTTATTCTGGAACGAAAGTACTGGGATGAGGCTACCATCATGATATGGGGTCCTTCTGCAAAGCTTTTAGCACAAGATAAAGAACTACAAGAACAAATAAAAAAAGTAAAAGTAAGTGGTGTAGTGTTCAATGCTTGTATAGTCTGTTGTGATGAGTATAGTGTTTCAGAAAAATTCAAAGAGATGGGTATAGAGCTTATTCATACTGGTGAGATGCTCACCTCTGCATTAAAAAGTAGTGACACTAAGGTCATCACTTTTTAATCTTAAAAAGAGCATTTAGATTTATACTGTATAATGTCGTAAAATAAATAAAAAAGATAACTATGAAAATTATTGTAATCATTCCCACATATAACGAAAAAGAGAATATTAATCAGATTATAGAGGCTGTACTCTCCCAGCATGATGCTCTAGAAGTACTCATCGTTGATGACAACTCTCCTGATGGAACGGCCATAATGGTTGAAGAGTATCAGAAAAAGACAGAGAAGGTACATCTCCTAAAACGTTCAGGCAAGCTTGGTCTAGGTAGTGCTTATAGAGAAGGTTATGTCCTCTCTCTTAAAAAAGGTGCTGACTACATAGTCCAGATGGATGCAGACTTCTCACATAACCCAAAATACCTTCTTGACATGATTGAGTTAAGAGAACATGCTGATGTCATTATTGGCTCTCGATATATTAAAGGTATCAGTGTATTAAACTGGCCTCTACGTCGAATACTTCTAAGTTATTTTGCTAACCAGTATGCCAAGATAATTACGGGTGTAAAAGTAGAAGACTTGACTGCTGGTTTTAAGTTTATTTCTCGTAAGGCTTTAGAGAGAGTAGATTTAAGTAAGGTAAAGAGTAATGGATATGGTTTTCAAATAGAAATGAACTATGCCTTTAGCTCTACGGGATCTACTATTATGGAGACCCCAATTCTTTTTATGGATAGAGAACACGGTGTCTCTAAGATGAATAAAGAGATAATATTAGAAGCACTCATAGGTATTTGGGCTTTTAGATTTAAGAATTATAAGGCTTAGGAATTTTCACTCCTTAGTTCTTAAACTCTACGAAGTAATACTTTACCTCTTTATCGCCTACCTTTTTATGAAAAGAAGCAAGAATTTTTTGATTGTGAAATAATCTTGCAATTTCTTTATAATGAGACACATCATGTCCTATATAAAGACATTTACCTAGGGAAGGAATTGTTTTCACTGGTGACTCTTGGGAAACATTTAAATCTTTATTTCTCCAAAGATTAAAATTAGAAAATCTTGCACTACTCAATACATGAACATTCTTATATTTCTTAAAATAGTATGCCACTTCTGAACCATGATAATCATCTATGAAAATATAATTATAACTTCCTATATCAAGATTAAGCTTTTTTATTTCATTTTGAAAATTGTTTATTTTTCCAAGACGTGAGAGGAAAAGTTTAATTGGTGGAACATCTAGACCAATAGGTGTCTTAATGAGCAACATAACTACAGTACTTAAAGCTAAAGCGATACCAAGAAGTATTTTATTATTATTTTTTGCCATATAATATCCTAATAGAATAGAAGCACTTAAATATGCTGGCCCAGCCCACTGTGCATTAGCATGTTTAAACATAGAGTTGTAGCTAAAAAATAGTAAAATAAAGAGAAACGGTAAGAGTAAATAGACTTTTTTCTGACTAAATCTTTCTCTATCTTTCGCAATATAATAAAAAAGAGCTAATAGATAAAAAGGATGAAAAAGTACTAATTGTGCTGAAGTAAACTTCGTAAAATCATGAAGATTAAAAACTTTTTCTTCAGCCATTCCATGATGCAGTTGAAAAGTAAAAGAGATAAAATCATGCATATAATTCCAGTAAAGGACAGGTGAAAAAACAAGTAGAGCAATAACAATTGCATAATATAAAAACTTATCTTTAAATACTTCTCTCTTATAAATAAGCACATATACGACTAAAGTAAAAATTAGAAGAATTCCCGTATATTTTGAGAGCAGCATTGCACCTGCTGAAAATCCTACGAGTAAACTGTAAAGTTTTTTATCTCCATGAAGATACATATATGCACTATAAAGTAAAAGTGAAGCAAAAAACATCAGAGGGATATCTGGTGCAATAACAGTTGAGGCTGCGATTACAATAAAACTACTTATAAAGATATAGAAAGTATAGATAGCAGTTTTGGTATCAAACATTTTTTTGGCAAGTACATAAAGGATATAGGCACTTCCTGAAACCATAAGAGCAGCACTAAGTCTTACAAAAAGTGGATCATCACTAAAAAGAGTTGTCAGCTTTATAAGATAAGCAACCATAGGAGGATGATCAAAATAGGAAAAATCTAATTTTTTTGACCATAACCAATAGTATGTTTCATCTGAGTAAAATTTTACAAAATGATTTGCTATAATATTAAATAGTGTATAAACAAGTAAAACTAACTGTTCTCTTCTTCTCAAATTTTTTCCTTTATTTCTTTTTCTTTTGCAAAAACAACAAGGTAACTACCAATAAAATTAAATCCCATTGCAACTCCTATTCCTAGAATTTGTCCTATTATTTTTGTTAATGTTCCCTCATCAAAATTTATTACAACAAGGTTGAGTACAGCTAAATTTACTAAAAAAGAGGAAAGATTTAAGATAAAATATTTAATAAATTTCTGTTTTGTTTTGGTATTGTGATCTTTAAAAGTCCATTTTTTATTAAGAATATAGTTTTGTGTAACAGCGAATAAAAATGCAACTACTGATGCTATATTATAATTTATATCAAAATAAACCAAAAAAGAGAATATACTTATGTTACTTACTGATCCAAGCACACCTACTGAAGCAAATTTCATGAGCTTTTTTATAACCATACGAATCCTATAATTTTAAGTAATTTGATTTGGATTATAACAGAGAAAGAATAATTTTAGAGTAAACATAGGCAATTACTCTAAAAAAATAAAGGAGAAAGTACTAGTGATTTAAAAGTCTCTCCAATGCACGCTCATAACCTTCTAAATCTAAATTAAACTCTTCAATAGTATCTTTTGCAACAGCAATAGAATCTTCTGTAATCTCACCATTTGGCATAACAGTTTCTCTTATTGCTTTAAGTATCGCAGCCATTTCTCTCTCTTCACCATGTGTACCTTCAGGATCATCACTATAACGGATGATATGAATAAGTTCTGGATCAAAATTCCAGTTATAGAAAAGTGTTGCTGTTACATCTGTTGTCTGTACTCCACAAGCAGTTTTCTCGGCACTTGCTATATCTTCTCCAGCTAAAAGTGCTTGTTCAATTATACTCACCTTATCATCTTCAATAAGTGTCTGAGAAATAATAACTCTTCCTAAATCTACAAGAAAAGATGCTGGTCCTACTATTGGGAGAAGTGTTGGTTTACGACGAGCTAACCAGTTTACACTTAAAGCAAGTTGCATATCACAAGCTGTTGAGAACTCTTGAGCACTCATACCATAAGGAGAAAGATCAATAGTAAAAGAGTTAACAACACTACTCATAGCAAATGTTTTAATAGTATCCTTTCCTAAAAGGGAAACAGCTTGTTTAATACTTGTAATAGTACTCTTCATACCATACATTGGAGAGTTAACTATTCTTAAAATTTCTGCCATAAGAAGCGGATCTTTTTCTATAGCATGTTGCATATCTTCAAGTGTTGAGTTTTCATCTTTATGGATTCTATTAATTTCTTGAATCGTATCAGGAAGAGGAGGAATTTGTTTAATGTTTTTCGCGAGTGTAGTTGTCAATTGTTGTCCTTATTAAAGTCGAGTTATATATAGAAGTATTATATTACTTCTATATTAAACTAACTTTATAAAGGCTAGTAGAGGTACATATATTCTTCTACACCATCTGTAAATTTAATTTTTAATGGATCAAAAGAACGGTCATAAATACCTAACTCTTCATTATTTATATTTTTCAGTATCATTTTTTCCAGCACATCATGCGTTTTATTCATTGTAAATATTGCTTTTACACCATATGAGTCTCCACCGCTAATCAAGGTATCAGTCATTTTGAAGCCCATCTGATAATTACTAGCATTACTTGTAAAGAGCATATCTTGTACTGCATCTGTATATGCTATCTTGTAGTTATAATCATACTTATTATCTACTTTTATAACTCCACTTGTAGTAAAATCGTTCTTGTAAACATTTGATCCATTAGAATCTATACTCACAAGAGTATTAAAATTACCTACAGATGTTAAGTGTGTTGTTGCAAAATCATAGCTACTATTTAAATCCGCTCTCATTTTTGATGTTACATTATCATTGTAAATATTAACCGTTGCTTTTATAGCTACATCACCTGATGCTGGTTGCATTGTAACTTGAAGACCTTCTATCCCTATCTGGCTAAAATCACTTGCTACATCCCAACCAACATTTATTAAAGTATTCATATCAGAATTTACACTTACTCCATTCTTCGCAAGCTTTTCAAATGTTTTCACTAAAGTATTGTCACCCTCTTGAATAAAATAAAGGCTATTTACAGTCATCTTAAGCTTAGTATCTATTACTGCAATATTTTTCATAATATATGTCCAAGTTTTTACACTATCATCACGTTTTACAAGCATATCTGCATTTACAGTTTTGTTGTCCTTACTAATTGAAACATTCATAGAGTAACTCTGATTGCCAATATTATTTAAGTCGCCAGCATCTGAGGTACTCACTGTCTTATGAGTACTCACCCATTCAG
>WFNM01000016.1 GCA_015488615.1 Sulfurimonas sp. | reverse complement strand
TTTGAAGAGACAAAGATGCTCTTTTTAGGGTTTTTAGACCATAAGGGTAGCTCGCGTCAAGCTGGACTACAAAAGGCTCTTTATAATGGTTTTACTACTGTTCTTTATGAGTCACCACACCGCATAGAAAAACTTCTCTTAGAGATAGATGCAGAAGAGCCAACGAGAGAACTATTTCTTGCTAAAGAGCTTACAAAGAAGTATCAGAAGTATTTTAAGGGTACTGCCAAAGAAGCTCTTGACTCTTTAGAAGGTAACTTTCGAGGGGAGTGGGTCGTCGTTTTCTCAAGTGCTGAGGCACAAGCAGACTCCGCTATAAGTCAAAAAGATATACTCGCTCTTGACCTCCCTAAAAAGACACAAGCAAAACTTATTTCTAAAATTACAGGTGAAAATACTAAAGCTTGTTATCAACGACTACTGGATTCGTAACTGACCTTAATGCAAATAAAGTAATATTTAGATAAAATACCTCTATGTTAATATATGCAAAACAACCAATCTACTATTTGATAGATAATTACCCACAAAAGATAAAGACTCTCTACCTTGCAAAAGAGCTAGAGAAAAAAGAGTACTCACGCCTTATGAAAATGGGCTTTGAAGTTAAACGTATCCCCAATGAAGCAGCACAAAAGATGTGTAAAAATGCTTCACATCAAGGCTTTTTAGCTGAGGTTGAGGATGTTCACTTACAGCAGTATGACTTCTTTTTAGAGAAGAAGTTTGTACTTATACTCTCAGGGGTTACGGATGTTGGAAACATCGGTGCACTTGTGCGTAGTGCTTATGCTCTTGGTGTAGATGCTATAGTCGCTTGTGGAGTGAAACAGCTACCACTTGAGACTATCATCCGTACAAGTACTGGTGCACTTTATGATATGCCTTTTGCTATAGAGCATAACATTCATGATGTTTTGAACGACTTTAAAATGTCTGGATTTACTACTTATGGTGCAGATATGAGTGGCATGGATATTCGTGAGACTCGTATAGATAGAAAAAAAATACTTGTTCTTGGAAGTGAGGGCGAAGGTCTTACTTCTCGTATAGTTTCTAAACTTGATTGTGCAGTAAGTATTAAGATGAAACATGAATTTGACTCACTTAATGTAAGTGTGGCAGGTGCAATTTTAATGGATAGGATGCGATAATGAACGAAGAACTTGAACAGCTACAAAAAATTGGTGCACAGAGAATCTATGAAGAGACACATATTCCTCTTTTAACTGTTCAAGCACTACTTCATAGTAGTTATGATAGTTTTACTCGTGTACATTTTTTAGGATTTATTTCTATATTGGAACGTGAGTACAAGTTAGAACTTCCTCAAATGAAAGCAACAGGACTAGCGCATTTTGATGCTGAGAAAGAGCTTGAAGAAGAAGAAGGTGTATTTGTAGTCGCAAAAGAGAGTCACAAAAAGACATATCTTTTAGTTATTACCCTTATTATTTTTGTGATTGGTATCCTTTATCAGATCTTTGTTGTTAATAAGGAAGAAGATGTCAAGATAGTTGATAACACAAAGATAGAAGAGCTTAAAAAGAGTATAGCACCTATCGTTGTAGAAAATAATTCCACCGAAAAAGTTGTTATGACTACAAAGAAAAAAGAGAAGCTGAAAGTTGTTGCAGCTCCAAAAGAACAAGTTGTAGCAAAAGTAAAATCTTTAGTTATACAAAGTAAGTCTAAGGTTTGGTTCGGTTATATAAATATCGTAACAAATAAAAAATCTCAAAGAACATTTCATGGTAGTACGAAGTTAGACCCTAGTAAATCATGGCTTTTGATATTTGGTCATGGCTATATAAATATAGTGATTAATGGTAAGATACATAAATTTACTTCACCAAATACAGTTCGTTTTTTATATAAAGATGGGAGACTTAAAGAAATTGATGCAAAAGAGTTTAAAGAACTTAACAGAGGTAGTAAATGGTAAAAATTTTACTGTTACTCTCTCTTCTTTTTAGTCTCTCTTTTGCAATTGATGAGACTGAAAATAATGAAACTCTCGCTGTTTCAGATCCTTTAACTACTAAAATTGAGAGTTTCTTATCCGAGCAGACATATAGTAATAATGCAGAATTTATTAAGCTTATTTTCGAGCCAAAGTCTGCATTTTATAAAAACGATCGAGTTGATGCAGTAAAAGTGGTACAAACACTTAAGGAAAATGGTCTCTTGAAGCTTTTTTTTAAGAAACCACAAGAGATAAAACTTAACTTTAAAACAAGTGGGGCACCTCTTTTCTTTGTAAAAATCATGGGTGATACACTACGAAATATTGGCTACTACCGTTATGTAACAGTGGCATCAAATCGTGATGCCTCTGAGTTTATATGGAATATAGCCTTGACTTCAGAGTATGTGACAGATCCTCTTATTCTTGAACATGAACTTCGTAAAAGTGGTTGTCATATCATAGATATTAATCGTAACTCAAAAACTGAATGGACTTATGTGATAGATATTGCACATGCCTTTTTAAATGTGGATGAATTACAAGTTGATGAGATTACAACTTTAAAACGTTCACTCTATGCACATTGGCTTAATGTTGCAAATATTAAAGAGCTAAAGATTAAGAGCACAAGACATAATACTTGGTATCCTTATATTGCTTATTATGATGCATCTCTACACCTTTTAAAAGTAGTAAAAGAGAACTATGTGCACTATAAAATCAACCTAGAAATTCCTCAAAATGCTAAATATATGAAAATATCAGATCTTTATACTCTAAAAAATATTAGAGATGAACTCACCCTTTACCCAAGTGATTCGAAGTAAGTAAAACTTCATTATCTTATTCTAAACTTTTTTAGCTAAAATGTCATTACTAAATTTAGAGGGCTAAATATGTTTGATGAGATAAAATTTAATAGAGTTGAAAGATTACCGAAGTATGTATTTGCAGAGGTAAATGAGATTAAGATGCGCGAGCGTCATTCTGGAAAAGATGTTATTGACTTTTCTATGGGAAATCCTGATGGAGATACTCCAGAGCATATTCGTGCAAAACTCGTCGAATCAGCCCAAAAAACTAAAACACATGGATACTCAGTATCTCGTGGAATCCCAAAACTTCTTCAAGCTATAGCAGACTGGTATGAACGCCGTTATAATTGTAAGCTTGATCCTGAAACTGAGTGTGTCGCAACGATGGGTTCTAAAGAGGGCTATGCACACCTCACATATGCGATCACAAACCCTGGTGATGTTGCAGTTGTTCCTGATCCAACTTATCCTATTCATGAATTTTCTTTCATCTTAGCTGGTGGTAATGTTGTGAAGTTTGGTATCAAGTTTGATGAGAAGTACCGCCTAGATGAGGATCACTTCTTTGAGAATCTAGACCGTGTTTTTAAGGAGAGTAGTCCTAAACCTAAGTATGTTTTAGTAAACTTTCCACATAATCCTACTACTGCAACCGTAACTCCGGAGTTTTATGTACGTTTAGTGGCTGAGGCAAAGAAAAAAAGATTTTATGTTATCTCTGACATTGCTTATGGCGATATTACTTTTGATGGCTATAAAACACCATCTATTATGTCCGTTCCTGGTGCAAAAGATGTAGCAGTGGAATCTTTTACTCTTAGCAAATCTTACAATATGGCAGGGTGGCGTGTAGGTTTCTTTGTGGGAAATCCGAAGCTTATTGGTGCACTTCAGAAGATAAAATCATGGTTAGACTATGGTATGTTTACTCCTATTCAAGTAGCTGCAACTGTAGCACTCAATGGAGATCAGCAGTGTGTAATGGATATTACAAATAAATATAATCACCGTCAAGAGGTACTCATAGAAGCATTTGATCGTGCTGGTTGGCACATAGAAAAAAATGAGGCGAGTATGTTTAGCTGGGCTAAAATGCCAGAGTGTGTACAGCATTTAGGGTCATTAGAATTTTCAAAGCGACTTTTAACTGAAGCGGGTGTTGCCGTGGCTCCAGGAATAGGCTTTGGTGAGTATGGTGAGGGTTATGTACGTATTGCACTCATAGAAAATGACAATCGTATCCGCCAAGCAGCAAAAAATATCAAACAGTTTTTAAAGCAGTTTGAAAAAGAGGAAAAGTAGATTATGATTAAAGTCGGAATAATTGGTGTTGGAACTGTCGGAACAAGTGTCGCTCAAATTCTTAAAGATAATGCAGATGTTATAAGTGCTCGTGCAGGTGTAGATATCACTGTAAAGAGTGGTGTTGTAAAAAACCTCAATAAAGATAGAGGTTTAGATATCATTATCACTGATAATGTAGATGATATTTTAAATGACAAAGAGATTGATATTGTTGTAGAACTTATGGGTGGTGTTGATGAACCATTTGAAGTAGTAAAACGTGCACTTAAAGCTGGGAAGGCTGTAGTCACTGCAAACAAAGCACTTTTAGCTTACCATCGTTATGAGCTTCAAGATTTAGCAAAAAACATTGCATTTGAGTATGAGGCTTCTGTTGCTGGCGGTATCCCTATTATCAATGCTCTTCGTGATGGGCTTTCTGCTAACCATATTGAGTCAATTATGGGCATTATGAACGGTACTTGTAACTACATGATGACTGAAATGAGTAACAATGGCGTTTCTTATGATGCTATTTTAAAAGAAGCACAAGATTTAGGTTATGCGGAAGCTGATCCATCTTTTGATGTGGGTGGTTTTGACGCTGCACACAAACTTCTCATCCTCGCTTCTATCGCTTATGGTATAGATGCTAAACCTGAAGATATTCTCATAGAGGGAATAGATAAGGTAAGAAGTGAAGATATCGCATTTGCTAAAGAGTTTGGCTATTCTATCAAGCTTCTTGGTATCGCGAAAAAGGATGAAGATGAGGTAGAACTTCGTGTGCATGCTTGTCTGATTAAACAAGAGGAAATGATTGCAAAGATTGATGGTGTTTTAAACGCAATTTCTGTTGTTGGTGATAAGGTTGGTGAAACACTTTATTGTGGACCAGGTGCTGGTGGAGATGCTACAGCCTCTGCTGTCGTTGCAAACATTATAGACATAGCAAGAAGTGGAAAATCCACTCCCATGCTTGGGTTCAATAGACCGATGGAAGGTAGTAAGCTTACTCTTAAACCAACAGATGACATTAACTCAAAGTATTACTTACGCATCAATGTCTCAGACCGTGCAGGAGTACTTGCTAGAGTAACAAAACTTTTTGAAGATAATCAAATTTCTGTAGAAACAATGCTCCAACGTCCTGCAACACAGACATCAGCAAATCTTTTAGTATCTACTCATATAGCACTAGAAAAAGATGTACAAAAACTGATGAAAGAACTTGAAGCACAAGATTTTGTAAATGTTACACCAGTTATGATTAGGATTGTATAGTCCTCAGTGAAAATACTTATAACAGGAGCAAGTTCCGGAATAGGTGAGGAACTTGCAAGACAGTATGCTATCCCACAAAATGAGCTTGTACTTTTAGCTCGACGTGAAGAGAAACTTTATGCTTTACGAGAAGATATTTATAAAAAGTGTCAAAGTATTGAGGTTATAGTTGCAGATATAACGGAGTTTGAAACCTTACAGGAAAAACTCAAAACTATAAATTCTCTTGATATGGTTATTCTTAATGCTGGTATCTCACTAGGACACTCAAGTGACCCTGAATATGTTCCAACTATAAAAGAGTTTGAAAAACTTTACCGTGTGAATGTACTCTCTGCACATGCTGTCTTAGAAGTACTACTTCCTCTCTTTAAAGCTCAAAAACATGGTAAAGTCGTCTTTATCTCCTCTCTAGCTTCTCTGTTTTCTATGCCAAGTTCGAAAATATACAGCTCCTCAAAAAGAGCCTTAAATGCTTATGCAGAAGGTGTAAGATACAAGTATAATAGGTATGGCATAAAAGTTATAAATATTTTACCCGGCTTCATCAAGAGTGAACTCACAGATAAAAATGAGTTTGATATGCCCTTTATCCTTGAAACACAATCAGCAGTAAAGAAGATAATAAACGCCATAAGTAAAAACAGACGCGAGTATATCTTCCCCCTTAGGTTTTATTTAATCATTCAAGTGCTTAATCTACTTCCAAGCTTTTTAAGAGAGAAGATAGTAAACTCCCTAAAATAAATTTGGGATTTTTTTATGGAAAATATTGTAACTATTGATAGCGTTTGTACATACTGTGGAGTTGGTTGCGATATAGCCGCTCATGTCAACACTAAAGAGAACAAGATTGTAAAGATTTTCGCTCACCCAGATGGCGTTGTTTCTCAAGGAAAACTTTGTATCAAAGGGAAGTATGGCTTTGATTTTGTAGATGCTGATGATAGACTTCGTATTCCTCGTATAAGAAAGTCATGGCTAGAGACAAATCCAGAGATAAAAGAAGCTGTATCTTCTACTCTTGTTGACTTGGATGAGACTTGGTTTGAAACTGACTTAGAGTCGGCTACTACAGCAGCAGCTATGATGATGAAAAAAACACAAGAGAAGTATGGTAGAAAATCTATCTGTTCTATCGGTGGGGCTAGAAGCTCATGCGAGTCTGCTTACCTTTTTCAAAAGTTTACTCGCCATACCCTTAACTCTCCACATGTAGATAACTGTGCTCGCGTTTGTCACTCTCCATCACTTAGTGGTATGAAAGTGACAATTGGTGAGGGAGCCGCAACTAACCCTTACAACGACATCTATAACACTGAGTTTATGATAGTGATAGGTTCTAACACAACTGAAGCACACCCTATCATCGCGAACCGTATCATAGATGTTGCTCGTGAGCATGACAATCTTGCTGTTTTTGATGTTCGTGAGATTAAACTCCATCGTTTTGCAAAGTATAAAGGTATCATGCCTCACGAAGCAAACCTTCTGACACTTAATATGCTTGCTTATGTCATCATAGATGAAGAGCTTTATGATGATGACTTTGTAGCAGATAGAACTGAGGGCTTTTTAGACTTTAAAGCAAAAATCATGAGTGACCCTTATGCTAATCCTGATTTCTATAATGGCATCGCAGGCTATGAGCATCTCTCAAAAATGATTAAAAAAGTAGCTCGTCAGTATGCACTTAAAAAGTCTATGATTTTTTGGGGACTTGGAATTACTGAGCATATAGATGGTTCATACTCTGTTATGGCTATGGTTCACCTAGCTCTTATGACTGGAAATATCGGAAAATCTGGAGCAGGGCTTATGCCTCTTCGTGGTCAGAACAATGTACAGG
>WFNM01000015.1 GCA_015488615.1 Sulfurimonas sp. | reverse complement strand
GGCAGTGATGCAGAGGGAAATCCTCAAGAAAACTACGGACAGTACCCAAAAGATTATTTTGATTTTATCATCATTGATGAGTGTCATCGTGGTGGGGCGAACGATGAGGGGAACTGGAGAAATATACTTGAATACTTTAGCCCTGCCGTGCAGTTAGGACTCACAGCCACCCCTAAACGCAAGGACAATGTAGACACCTACAAGTATTTCGGTGAACCCCTCTACATCTACTCTCTCAAAGATGGCATAAACGATGGCTTTTTAACTCCTTTTAAAGTTAAACGCATCAAAACCACTCTTGATGACTATATCTTTACGAGTGATGACAAGTTGATAGATGGAGAGATAGAAGAGGGAAAACTCTACACCGAGAGTGACTTTAACAAGAGCATAGAGATACGAGAGAGAGAAGCCAAACGTGTCAAGATCTTTATGGATGATGCCAAAGAAGATGAAAAAACTATCATATTTTGTGCGACACAAGAGCATGCTGCGATGGTTCGTGACCTTGTAAACCAGTACAAACGCAAGAGCAAAGATGTAAACTACTGCGTTCGAGTCACTGCAAATGATGGCGAGATAGGCGAGCAGTTTTTACGAGAGTTTCAAGACAATGAAAAACTCATACCGACCATACTTACAACCTCTCAAAAACTCTCAACAGGAGTCGATGCGAGAAACATTCGTAACATCGTTTTAATGCGACCAGTAAACCAAATCATCGAGTTTAAGCAGATAGTAGGTCGAGGGACACGACTTTTTGAGGGAAAAGAGTTTTTTACTATTTATGATTTTGTAGATGCTTATGTGCGCTTTAGTGACCCTGAGTGGGATGGTGAGCCACTTGAACCTGAGCCTATCACTAAACCCAAAGAGCCTAAAACACCACCATCCTCAAGACCACCCTCACAGCCACGACCAAAGAAGATAAAGATAAAACTAGCCGATGGCAAAGAGCGAGAGATAGAGTTCATGAGTGCTACCTCTTTTTGGGGTGCAGATGGACAACCCATATCAGCCCAAACTTTTTTAGAAAATCTTTTTGGAGAACTGCCTAAGTTTTTTAAAGATGAGAGAGAGTTACGAGAGATATGGTCGAAGCCACTTACTCGAAAAGTTCTTTTAGAAAAACTGAGTGAAGAGGGCTTTGGCATTGAGGAGTTAAACACACTCAAGCGACTTATAAACGCAGAGAAGAGTGATATTTTTGATGTGCTAAAGTATGTTTTTGATAGTGATGCTGCTCCATTATCCCGTCAAGAGAGAGTTGATAGTGCGAAAAAGAGTATCTTTGCCCTACTCAATCCTCTCCAGTCGGAGTTTATAGAGTTCGTTTTAAGCAAATATATACAGAGTGGCGTTGAGGAGTTGAGCCAAGATAAACTCAAAACCCTCCTTGAGATAAAGTACCACTCCCTTGAGGATGCGAAAGCTATTTTAGGGGAAGTCAAAGAGATAAGTACTCTCTTTATCGAATTTCAAAAATATCTCTACTACCAAAAAAGTGCCTAAAATGAAATCATTAAGTATATTCGGAACAAGTAGTGATGCTGGAAAGTCTACACTTAGTTTTGCTATCACCTACCTCCTCCACAAACAAAGAATAAAAGTAGCCCCTTTTAAGGCACAAAATGTCTCCAATAACTCGCAAGTTACAGACTTAGACTCTGGTGAGATTGCCATTCCTCAGGCTTTTGCGGCTGAGGCTATCGGGCTTGCTACTCGCTCGGCATTTAACCCTATACTCTTAAAGTCAGGGGGCAAGTCAAAAGCACATATGATTATAAACGGCAAAAGTGTTGGCGATACTGATGTTTGGGAATACTACCGTAATATGGAGAAGCTCAAGCCCATTGTCACCTCTGCATTTACATCTCTACAAGAAGAGTTTGAGTGCATTGTCGCTGAGGGTGCGGGGAGTCCTGTTGAGTTAAACTTAATGGATAAAGATCTCTCTAACATCTATGTAGCTGATGCATTTAACACGAAAATAATCTTAGTTGCAGATATAGAACGCGGTGGGGTATTTGCTTCTATCTATGGCGTTTATCACCTACTTCCTAAAAAGCTTAGGAAAAATGTTATAGGGGTTATTGTCAATAAATTTCGTGGTGATATGTCGCTCTTCGAGGAGGGTGTTTCCATCATAGAAAAAGAGTTTAAGATACCTGTTCTTGGAGTTGTGCCGTACAAGGCTTTCAATCTCGGATTTGAGGACTCACAGTCACTGATGGGTTACACGCAAGACACCACTAACGCCATCATAAAAGTAGGTGTCATCAAACTTCCTCATATCTCTAACTTTACCGATTTTGAGCCTCTTGTCGTCGATGAGGAAATAGAGCTTAGTTTTATCTCCTCGGTGAGTGAACTTAGCTCTTGTGACTTAATAGTACTACCGGGAAGTAAACGAGTTATAGATGATTTAGCTTGGCTAAGAGAGAAGGGATTTGAGAAAAAGCTTAGTTCTAAAAAGACAAAGGTAATAGCTATCTGCGGTGGCTATGAGATGATGTTTGAGAGAATTTTGGATGAGCACTCCGTTGAGTCTAAAACTAGAGAAACTCTTGGATTTGCACGACTCAAAGGCGACATTAGCTTTGCCAAAGAAAAAGTAGTAAAGAAAGGCTCCTATAATCTTTTTGGCATTATGTGTGAGGGATATGAGATACATAATGGTCTTGCCAAAAAACGCTGCAAGAGTGCAAAAAACCTTTATGGAACTTTCATCCATGGTTTTTTCGATAACGATACTTTGAGGAATGCAATCTTTCAAGAAATAGACCATGAGTATAATGGATATAACTTCAAAGAGTACAAAAAAAAGGCTATCGCTGAGTTTGCAGAACATATTAACACCCATATAGATATGCCTCGTATCATAGAGGCAATCACCTAATATGTTAAAAAAAAGACTAGAAATTTTCTTTATCTTTATGATAATTAGTGCACTTACTATCCTTGCCTATAACTTCTACAAAAGTTACACTTTTAAGCATAATCCTCTCTCACAAAAACAGAGAGGTGCTATACAACTCAAGGAGCAAGATGTACTCAAACATATGCAAAAGAACTTTGGATTTGCTTACCAGTTTCCGCTTATAGTCACAGATAAAATCCCCGGTCGACTTTATGGACTTACCTCTTACAAAGATGGCGAGATAAAAATCTATCTCAACAAAAAAGTGATGCAAGAAAGTTTCCCTTATATGCTAGAAAGTGTCATAGCTCATGAGTATGCACATGCTCTGCTTTTTAAACTAGGTCACTCTACGAACGAAAAAGCAGGACACTCAAAAGAGTGGCAAAAAACTTGTCAGCTTCTGGGTGGAAAAGATTGCAGACAGTATGTCAACCAGCATGAAATCATCATGTCAAAGATGCCTTTTAAGTAGCCAACTTCCTCTTTGTTCAGTACAAAAAAGCTAAAAATAGAGCTACATTTTTATATCAATTACTTTCTCAAAGTAGCTATGAGCCGCTTAGTATTTAGTAAAAGGTCTAGTGCATCTTCTATTGAGTGAGAAACTATATCACTTATTAAAAATGTAGAAGTAGCGCATCCCTCATCGCCGATTAAGGCTATTCCCACCTCTGCTATTTTTAGCATCTCTTTATCGTTATTTCCATTGCCTACTGCTACACACTGACTACTCTTTAGACTCTTTACATACTCTGCCTTTTCAGCAGTATGATTTTCGCTCTTGAGAACTTTTACCTCAACATCAAACTCTGCTACCTGAGTAAGCACACTGCCAAAAGTATCGGCCGTTATGACATGAAGAGTGTAGAGTTTACTAAGCTGTGGGAGTAGTTTTTTCACCCCCTCTTTTAGTATCCCATCTTTTGCCAATGTTCCGTTGTAATCCAGTACTATATGTTTTATTAAAATATTTTTGTAATTGTTAATGTTTATCTTGTTTGGACTCATACTTATTTTCCCTTTTTGTGTTAAAATTGGACTTAATTATTTAAAGGACATTATACATTATGAAAGACATAAAACTCACTCAATACTCTCATGGAGCAGGATGTGGCTGTAAAATCTCGCCAAAACTTCTCGATACTATCTTAAAAACCTCAAGAGAAATTATCCCTTTTCCCCAACTTTTGGTAGGAAATGATACTAAAGATGATGCTGCTGCGTTTGATTTAGGCAATGGGACTTCTGTGCTTAGTACAACTGACTTTTTTATGCCAATCGTTGATGATCCTTTTACTTTTGGTCGCATCGCTGCTACAAATGCCATTAGCGATATCTATGCGATGGGTGGGAAACCTCTTATGGCTATTGCTATTTTTGGTTGGCCTATTGAGAAGCTTGATGCGGCTACTGCAAGTGCTGTCATAGATGGTGGTCGTAGCGTTTGTGAAGAAGCAGGAATTCCTCTTGCTGGTGGGCATAGTATTGACTCACCTGAGCCTATTTTCGGTCTCGCAGTTACTGGTTTAGCTGAAAATAAAAACATCAAACGCAATGACACTGCTGAGGAAGATTGTGAAATTTTTCTCACAAAACCACTCGGCATTGGTATACTCACAACTGCTCAAAAGCAGGGTAAAATTGCTGAAGGCGACATAGATGTAGCCATAGACGCAATGTGTACACTTAACAAGGTTGGGCAAGAGATAGCTGAGCTTGATGGTGTTACTGCCATCACAGATGTAACTGGTTTTGG
>WFNM01000014.1 GCA_015488615.1 Sulfurimonas sp. | reverse complement strand
ATATACCTAAAAGATTATGAGAAACCGGCATTTAGTATCGAGAGTGTAAACCTGAGATTTGAGTTAGGCGAAGAAGAGACATTAGTTACTAATGTTATGAAGATGCATAAAGAAGTGGCAGAAGAAAAACACCTGCGTTTAGATAGTGTGGACTTAGAACTTATGGAACTTTATCTCAATGACTTAGAACTTGATGAGAGTCGTTATATCATTGAAAACGAGAGTTTGACTGTACTTAATGTTCCAGCATCATTTACTCTTAAAGTAGTCAACAAAATCTATCCACAAAATAACACCGAACTCGAAGGACTTTATAAGTCTGGAACTATCTTCTGTACACAAAATGAGCCAGAAGGCTTTCGCCGAATAACGCCATATCTTGATCGTCCTGATGTCATGAGTGTGTTTACTACTACGGTGGTAGCTGACAAAGAGCTTTATCCTGTACTACTTAGTAATGGAAACAAGGCACAGTGTCATGATAGTTTCGGTAAACGCCACGGTGTGACTTGGATAGATCCACATAAAAAGCCTTCTTATCTTTTTGCTCTTGTGGCAGGAGACTTGGGAAGCATTAGTGATGAGTATACGACAATGTCAGGTGAGAGAGTGGAGTTAAATATCTACTGTGATTTAGGCAATGAGTCGAAGTGTTATCATGCTATGAAATCTCTTAAAGAGGCGATGCAATGGGATGAAGAGAAATATGGCCGTGAGTATGACCTAGAGATCTATAATATCGTAGCAGTTGATAGTTTCAACATGGGGGCGATGGAGAACAAAGGACTAAATATCTTTAACTCCGCCTATGTTTTAGCAGATACAGATACAGCAAGTGATGCGAACTTTATGGGGATTCAGTCTGTGATAGCTCATGAGTATTTTCACAACTGGACAGGAAACCGTATCACTTGCCGTGACTGGTTTCAGCTTACACTTAAAGAAGGACTTACCGTCTTTCGTGACCAGTCATTCTCAGCTGACCTGAACTCGGCAGAAGTACAACGTATAGAAGATGTCAAAGGACTTCGTGAACGCCAGTTTGTAGAGGATGCTTCACCAACAGCCCACCCAATTCAACCAAAATCCTACATCAGTATGAACAATTTCTACACTTCTACAGTCTATGAAAAGGGTGCTGAGGTAATAAGAATGATACATACTCTTTTAGGAGAGGAAACCTACCGTAAGGCTACAGATTTATACTTTAAGAGTTTTGATGGACAAGCTGTAACTACGGATGATTTTTTATGGGCTATGAGTGAGGCAAGTGAAAAGGATTTGACTCAGTTTAAAAACTGGTATCATCAGAGTGGGACTCCTAAGCTCAAAGTAGAAGAGCATTTTGAGCGTGGCATTTATAGTCTTACACTAACTCAGAGTATTCCTAATGCAGTTGATGGCTCAAAGCAAAAACCTTTTTACTACCCACTGAAGATGGCTCTTCTTGGTTCTAATGGTGTAGAAATTTTAAATGATATGCTTATCATTTCAGAGAAGAGAGAAACTTTTGTATACGAGGGGGTAAGTGAGAGACCAGTACTGTCTATAAACAGAGATTTCTCTGCTCCTATCATCATCGAACAAGAAAATGTCGATTTTGCATTTTTAATGAAGCATGATACAAATAGCTTTATCAAGTATGAAGCAGCACAAACTTTTGCTATAGAGACTTTAGAGGCGATGATGCAAGGTGAAGAGATAGATTCTCATTTTATTGAATCATTTGGGCATCTTCTTGATTTAGATGTAGATCTTTCTTATAAGGCCCTTCTTTTAGAACTTCCTTCGATATCAACACTTATGCAACGTCAAGAAGATGTGGACTTTGAGCCGATTTATGAAGCAAAAGGGAAACTGGTGAAATATTTGGCAAAGAAGTTTGAAAAGAAACTTCTTTCACTATATATAAAAAATCACAAAACAGATGTAGAGTTAGATAGTCTCTCTATAGCAAAACGCACACTTAAAAACAGAGTTCTTTATATACTTTCTAGTTTAGAAAGTCAAGAGATAGCAGAACTTACTCGTATGCAGTATAAAGAGTCACAGAGTATGAGCGATAGAGTAGTGGCACTAGATATATTTGAAAACAGTTTTCCAAAATTAGCAAAAGCAGCGCTTAGTGACTTCTATAGCAAGTATAGAGAAGAGACACTTGTTATGAATAAGTACTTCTCTATTCTCGCTTCGAGTGAGAGAACAGAAACACTTTCTAGAGTGATAGAGCTTCAAAAAGATCCAGTATATGATGAAAAAGTACCAAACCTTGTGCGTTCACTTATTGGTGTATTTGCTAGAAATTATAAACATTTTCATGCTAGGAATGGCTCAGGTTATATTTTTGTAGCAGATAAAATAATTGAGATAGATAAGATAAATGCACAGATGGCTTCAGGACTTGCAGGTGCTTTTAAAATCTACTCTCATATAAATGAAACAAATAAATCTCTTATGAAAAAAGAGCTAGAACGTGTAGTTTCTACACAGGGACTCTCTAAAAATAGCTATGAGATAATAAGTAAAATACTAAAATAAACAATGTGATAACTTTGTAACTATATTTTGATAAAGTTTACTTAGAAACAAACAAGAAGGATAAACAGATGGCAAGATTAGTTGTTTTAGGTGGGGGAGTTGCAGGTCATACAACTGCAACTTTTGCCGCAAAATGGTTAGGTTCAGCTCATGAAGTTGTAGTGGTTACTCCAAATGCTAAGTGGAACTGGATTCCCTCAAATATTTGGGTTGGTGTTGGTCAGATGACTAAGGAAGAGGTTACTTTTGATCTTGCAAGTGTTTATGCAAAGGCAGGTATCACTTATAAGCAAGCAAAAGCAGTCTCACTTAATCCAGAAGGAAATTCCTCTAGCGATAAGGCTTTTGTAACTATAGAGTACACGGGTCAAGATAAGGATGGAACAAGCGAAAATATAGAATATGACTATATAGTAAATGCAACTGGTCCAAAACTTAACTTTGATGCTACACCTGGTCTAGGTAACGGTGAAGGTCAGATGGGTAATAATACTGTTTCAGTTTGTACAGCAGAGCATGCTGTTCATGCATCTCATAAACTTACTGAAGCAATAGAAAAGATGAAAAAGGGTGAACGTCAAAGATTCTTAATCGGAACAGGTCACGGTATGTGTACATGTCAAGGTGCTGCGTTTGAGTACATCTTTAACATTGAGCATGAGTTAAGAAAAGCTGGTGTTCGTGAGATGGCAGATATGAAATGGATTTCAAATGAGTCTTTCTTAGGTGACTTTGGTATGGGTGGACTTCATATGAAAGTTGGAGGCTATGTAGTTAGCTCAAAACTTTTTGCTGAGTCACTTTTCGCTGAACGTGATGTTGAGTGGCTAATCGGTGCTCATACTTCTAAAGTAGAAGCTGGAAAAGTTGAGTATGAACTTCTTGATGGTTCTAAGGGTGAAGAAGAGTTTGACTTTGCTATGCTTATCCCACCATTTGCTGGTGTAGGTATTAAAGCTTACGATAAAGCTGGTGAAGATATTACTGGTACTGTGTTTGCTCCAAACGGTTTTATGAAAGTTGATGCGAAGTATGATGCTGGTGCTTATGAAAACTGGAAAGCATCTGACTGGCCAAGAACATACCAAAACCCAACATACTCAAATATGTTCGCAGCTGGTATCGCCTTTGCTCCTCCACACCTTATCTCTAAGCCGATGAGTTCTCCAAATGGAACGCCGATTAATCCTACTCCTCCAAGAACTGGTATGCCTTCAGGTATCATCGGTAAAGCCGTTGCTCACTCTGTATGTGACTTAATGACTAAGGGCGAATCTGCTCACTTACATGAAGCTTCTATGGCTGAAATGGGTGCTGCATGTGTTGCTTCTGCTGGTAAGGGTATATTTACTGGTACTGCTGCTGCTATGACTGTTTATCCTGTTGTTCCTGACTTTGAGAAGTATCCTGGAACTGGTCGTGATACAGATTATACTTTTGGTGAGATTGGTCTTGCTGGACACTGGATTAAACATATTTTACACTTCTTGTTTATCTATAAAGCTAAACTTAACCCAGGTTGGACACTGATTCCTGAGTAATCAGAAACATGAAACTATAAGAAATTATTTAAGGACATAAAGATGAAAAAAGAAGAAGAAATTAACTTCCAAAAGAGTGAAGATTTTAGTCGTACAATGATTCCAGGAGCATTTGCTAGAAAGATGCGTACTTGTTTGATTTGGCAATTTATTCGTTTTGTAATTATTAATGTAAAAATGATTATTGTTGTTGGTAAAAGCCACTAGTTAGTTGCACCATGAGATCCTCTCATGGTTTGCATTAATATACCCACTTTTCAAAGTATATAAAGGTAAGAAGATGATAAAAGAAATGGTACAATATCCAAAACCTTTGAGTGTAGAATTTGGTGTAAATGTACGACACTTCAATGAAGAATTATTTGCCTTAATAGAAGATCTTAAAGATACTATTAATGAAAATAATTTAGAAGCTCTCTCTGCATTCCAGATAGGGAATTATAACAATGTCATCCTAGTGAAAAATGAAGATGGAAGTTTTTTAGAACTTATTAATCCTTCTCTTATAGCTCATAGTGGCAAGATTACAACAGAAGAAAAAACTACTTATTATGGTGAGCTGAGTGCAGAGATAACTCGCTTTGAAAAGGTGAGTCTTGTCTATCAAGATGTAGATGCTAAAAATTGCTCTTTGCGAGCAGAAGGTGATTTAGCAATACTTTTACAACGCAAACTTGACTACCTTTTTGGTGCGACATTTATGCAGAAAATGTCTGCGGATGAGAGAGATAAGTTTGAGTTAAAACTTGAGTATGGTTCAGACATAGGTATGCAAGATTATTGCCCTACAACATTCTTTCGTGATAAGATTTTAAAAGCTATAAATATTATGATGCTCTTAATGCTAGGTCTTGTTATAGGTTCTCTCTTTGTGAGTGAAACTACTGTAGTAGAAAAACTTTGGGAGTATCAACTCTATGCTATCGGGGCTGTATTTGCACTCAACATTTTTTACTTTTTTTATGCTCAGTATGAAGGGAAGAAGTATGTCTCTTGTACTTCATGCCAGATAGGAAATATCCTTGGCACACTCTTTATCTCTCTCATTAAACTTTCATTGCTGAGTTTACTCTCTTATCTCCTACTGAATTAAGCCTAAAGAGTAGATATGGATGCCTCAATAACATCACTTAGTAATGTGCAAAATATTTTTGTAGAGAACAAGAGATTGATCTTAGAGCAGTGGGTATCTTATGAAAAATCATCTGCAATACTAGAACTGCATAATATGAACAAAAAGGATTTTGTAGAAAAATATGCAAGTGGTGTTTTTGACTACTTTATGGGTGTAATCTCTGGTAATGTCGAGATAGGGGACTGTCCTGTGATGCAGAAGCTCTTAATCTACTTCAAAAAGCGAGAGATAAGTGCAGACGAACTTTTTGAGATATGTTCACACTTCCGACGTGCTATGGTGGACTTTTCTTTTGATGCTAAGCTTAACTCAAAAGAGCTTTTTGATGCTATTTCTTATATCTTTGATGAAAATTTTAAGGGTATTTTGAAGTTCTACACCGATACTATGTTTCAAAAGCTTATAGATGCAAGACAAGAGGCTCTAAGGGCTAGTCAAGCAAAAGAGTACTTCCTCTCAAATATGTCGCACGAGATAAGAACACCACTCAATGCCATCTTAGGATTTGTAAATCTGCTTTTAGATGAAGATGTAGTCCCTAAACATAGAAATTATTTAGACATTATTCATAACAGTGGTGAAAATCTTTTAAGCATTATAAATGACATACTAGACTTCTCAAAATTAAGAAGTGGTGAGTTTACTGTTGAAGAGAAGTACTTCTCTATACATGAAGAGCTTAGTCACACTCTTGAGCTTTTTATAGCGAGTGCAAATATAAAAAATATAACACTATCTGCATTTATTGATCCAAATATTCCTAGTGAACTCTATGGGGATGCTCTGCGCATTAAACAGATAACATCTAATCTTTTAAGTAATGCTATTAAATTTACTCCAGAAAATGGTTTAATTCAGGTAGAAGCTTTTTATCAAGAGGGCTTCTTAGATATAGCAGTTAAAGATAGTGGTTGTGGTATTTCCTCTTTAGATAAAAAAAGAATTTTCAAGGCATTCGCACAAGCAGAATATAGTGATATAAGCCATAAGGGAGGGACTGGACTTGGTCTCTCTATAAGCCATCAACTCGCTCAAAAGATGTCTGGTAATATAGATCTAATCTCTGATTTGGGTTATGGCAGTACCTTCACTTTGCATGTACCACTAAAATCTTCAGAACTTCAAAATCCATTCTTTGATAACGTTGAAGAATTTCAAAAACTTAAAATGGTACTCTATTCTAAAGACAAAATTTTAAGTTATAAACATGATGCTTTTTTACGTTATGCAAATGTCTTTGGGATGGATGTTACTCTTGTTGAAAACCTTGAAGAGAGTTTTGATGTCTGTATTTTTGTACATGAAGAGAGCTACGATGAACTTAAAGTGCAACTTCAGAAAAATGATGAAAAATTTATAGCACTGATGGCTAAAGAGTATGATACATATGAAAAATTTGATAATATAAGTAGTGTTATTTTTCCTCTTTTTTGTTCTAAACTCTTTATTGCCTTTAACAAACTTTTACACAAAAGTAGTGTACGAGATCATAAAAAAAGTATATTTAAGAAATTTAAGGGACATATCCTTGTGGCGGAGGATAATGAAGCTAACCAGGAACTAATAAAGATTGTTTTATCAAAATATGGTTTGAGTTTTGATATTGCTATTAACGGAAGTGAAGCTTTTAAACTTTATACAGAAAATAGCTATGATCTAGTTTTAATGGATGAACAAATGCCGATTCTTAGTGGGCGAGAGAGTGTCAAAAAAATTATAGAGTACGAGGGGCAAAAAGCTAAAGCTCATACTCCTATATCAGCATTGACTGCAAATGTAGTTAAGGGTGCAAAGGAGAGAGATCTATTAAGTGGTTTTGATGCTTTTTTAGGAAAGCCTTTGGTTCTTAAAGATTTAGAGCGAGTCTTTTCACTTTATCTCAAAGAAGATAAATTTAGTGAACTCTTAGAGACAAAAGCAATAGTAGAAGATAGGGAGCAAAAGATACTAGGGCTTGACACTCAAAAACTTATCCAAGAGTTGATGCTAAGTGAAGAGGAACTTCTTATGCTTCTTAAGCTATTTATGAAAAAGATGAAGACAACTCTTCCTGAACTTGAACTTGCAATTAAAGCTAAAGATATGAAAAAGATAGCTCTCTTAGCACATTCCATAAAAGGTTCAAGTGGTAACTTCCGTATAAAAGATCTTCAGGATTTTTCAAGTGAGATGGAAAAAAAAGCAAAATCTCAGGATAAACTTTTTGAGTATCAAGAATTATTTGAGCAGATTCAAAAAATACTTAATAGTATAGAGATAGTCTAAACTATTCCTCGATGTAGTAGCCAATACCTGAGGCATTTTTTATGATCTCTGTTGGCAGTTTATTCCGTAAACGCCAAACTAGGGTGCGAACACTATTTTCAGTCGCTCCATTTTCACTCCATACATACTCTCTGGCCTGCTCAAAACTTATGACACTTCCAAGCTGTGATACAAGTAGTCGTAAAAAAGCATTTTCTTTTTTTGTAAGTCGTATCTTTTTATCTTTGTAAAAAGTTTCATGAAGATTTATATCAAGATGGTACTCCCCTCCAAAAGGAACAGTGGCTGTTTCGGCTATACGTTTGGCATAAAGGAGATTCTCTAGATTTTCTTTGTCAAGTTGTAGTGTTTTTACTGTATCTTCGCGTTTATGCTCTTGTTCAAACTTAAAGAGTGCCATCTGTATTGTAGCATGTAAAGAACCTGGATCAAAAGGTTTTACTATATATCCGTAAGGTTCTGTGAGTTTTGCCTGTTCTATAATATCATTATCACTATAAGACGTGAGATAAATAAAGGGTAATGAATAGTTCTCTTTTATATACTTTGCTAACTCTATACCATCGTTACTCTCATCGAGTGAGATATCAATGATCAGAAGATCTGGGTTTGTTGTGGCTATTTTAGACTTGGCAACTTCAGCATTATCACAAACACCGACGATGCTATATCCTTGTTTCTGTAAAGAAATATTGAGATTGAGTGAAGTGATTTCATCATCTTCAACTATTATTATCTTGTCTCTTACCATTTGAACCTCAATATTAAATAATGTTTATTTGATTGTGATATATTATATATAATAATAATTTGACTTGCTGTTATTTTTATCTAATAGGAAGAAATTATTTTGACACTGTTACTAAAAGGTACGGATTAGACATTTTTTGCTATAATAATAACAATGAAAAGTCTTTATTTATTCTTGTTGTTATCACTAATGTTGCATGCTACATCTATTCTTAATGTCGATGAAAAAACTGATTCTGTTAATCTATCTTCATATCTTGAACTTTTTGTTGATAAAAGTAAAAAACTTACTTTTGAAGATGCCTCATCTTCTAGCAAAAATAACCTGTTTCATTCTACATCAGCAGAGGAACTCTCTTTAGGCTATATAGATGCAGTGGCCTGGATTCGATTCTCAATAAAAAATAATACAAAACAACAATTAGATTTTGCACTCGTACTACCTATTCCTTGGATAAACTTTATAGATGTTTATAGAATAGAAGACAATAATATTTATGAAAAAAAATGTGGCTCTTTATCTTCATCAAGTGATATGTATCTTAACTCAAAATCTTTTTTTATCCCTTTTAGTCTTGGAGCAGAAAAAAGTATAAAATTTTACATTCGCTTTAGTGGTGCAGATGCTTTGACTATAGCTCCTTACCTTTATAGTAAAAGTGTAGCAAAAAAAAATAATATAAATGTTACTCTCTATATAGGAGCACTCATTGGTGTATTAGTCATGATGACATTATTTTATCTTGTCCTCTCTATTATACGCAAAGACAGAGATTATTTTTATTATGCTTTTTACCTTTTTTCGATTATCTTTATGCTGGGGAGTTATTATGGTTATAACTCTCAGATATTTTGGCCTGATACTCCTCTTTTTAATCAAAAAATAATAAGTGCATCATTTGCAATCTCTCTTTTTACTGGGCTACTCTTTTCACGTAAATTTTTAAATATAGAAGTACTTCTTCCTAGATTTGATATATTTTTACAATTTCAAATGGCTATTTATTTTGTTTTAGTCATTTTGAGTTTTTTATCTGTAGAATATCATAATGTATTCATTGCTACGATAGTATTAGCAAGTGTCTCTTTAGTAAGCCTCTTTTGTATATCCGTAAAAACATACTCTTTAGATGTTGTCGGAAGCGGATATCTTATACTCTCTTGGTTTATATTTCTTATAAATTCACTCTTAGCTGCTTTGATGGTACAAGGTTATATTGGCTATTCAAACATACTCTATTACTCCTTTGGAGTTGTGACACTTATAGACACTGTTCTTTTGGCTTATGCTTTGGAAGCGAAGATAGATACTATGAAAAAAGAGAAGTTTCAAGCACAGAGATCTTTAGTAGAAAAAGAGAAAGAGTTAGCACTTCTTAATTATAAAGATAAGAATGAACTCGAAGATATAGTGAGTAAGAGAACACTAGAATTATTTCAGATAAATAAAAAGTTGGAAGAAATTTCAATTACGGATAAACTCACAAAACTTTACAACCGTGTTAAAATAGATAAAGAACTTCTCTATGCCTTAGAGTATGCAGAGCGCTATAAAGCACCATTCTCACTTATACTTTTAGACATAGACTACTTTAAAAGTGTTAATGATGAATATGGTCACTTAATAGGAGATACTGTACTTATGGAGTTTGCAAACATTCTAAAGTTTAGCATACGAAATACTGATTTTGTTGGTAGATGGGGTGGTGAAGAATTTCTTGTAATCTGTCCAAAAACTGGTAAAGATGGTGTTATATCATTAGCTAAACATATTCAAACACAGATAAGAAATATAAACTTTAGTACCGTAGGAAAGAAAACAGCAAGTTTTGGTGTGACTACATACTATAAAGGTGACACACCTATGAGTATACTCATACGTACAGATGATGGGCTTTATAGAGCAAAAGAATCAGGACGAGATACTATTGTATTTGAAGCATAAATGATGGCTTATTTTGTGTATATTCTCAAATGTGCAGATGAGACACTATACACTGGTATCACAACAGATATCAAGCGTAGAGTAGAAGAGCATAACAGCTCAGAGAAGGGAGCAAAGTACACAAAACTTCGTAGACCTGTAGATCTCGTTTATAGCGAAGAGAGTGAGAATAGGAGCACTGCTTCAAAACGCGAGTATGCCATTAAAAAACTTTCACGAGCACAAAAACTGGAGTTGATAAATGTTTAAAATATATGTAGACGGTGATGCCTTTCCAAATATCCTCAAGCCAATACTTCTCAAGCAAATAGAACGTTTAGCTCTTGAGACAATAGTAGTCGCAAATAAAAAAGTATCTATAGGGAAGAGTAGATATGTCTCCTATATGATTGTAGATGCAGGTGCAGATGAAGCGGATAACAAGATAGTGGAGATATTAGAGGAGGGTGACTTGGTTATCACTGCTGATATTCCCCTAGCAGATAGGGTCATCAGTAAAAATGCACATGCTATAGATCACCGTGGAGAACTCTACAGTGTAGATAACATCAAACAGTACTTAGCGATGAGAAACTTGATGGATAAGATACGTGAGAGTGGAGAGATAACTAAAGGGCCCAAACCTTTTTCAAGTAAAGATGCAGAACTTTTTGCAAATCAACTCAATGCATTTTTGCATAAAAAACTTCGCTAAGCAGAGATATCTAAACTAGGAACTTCTTCTTTCTTATCTGGAGTGTTTTGTGCAGAAGAAGAGTCTTTGTAACTTTCTTTACCCTCTATCTCTTCTTGTGCCTTTTTACTTATCTCTTGGAGAGCTTTCATCTCCATCACTTTTGCACTCGAGGCTACTGAAAAGTCTTGAGGAGAGGGACTTCCTGCTGCAAGGGCAGAAGCGGCTACTGTTCGTGCATTTTTAAGTGCTTCTTCAGGACTCGAGCTTGTAGGTGTGGATATGGAGACTTCCCCACCTATAGCATACATCTTGCCATCAGGACCTTGTTGGTAAGTGTAGCTAGCAGCTCCAGCCATACCTCCACCAGCTGCTTGGTGGGCAGCTTCGTGGGTTTTGACTTCAGAGTCTCTAGCACTAAGGTCTTTAACTAAACGCTTTTCATCTTGACTAAGCTCTTTTGGATCAGAACTTTTCTTTGCTTCTTGCTCTTTTTTGAGTTCTACTCTCTTCTCATTGCGAGCTTTTTTCGCCTCATTTTGTCTCTTT
The DNA here is from genome assembly GCA_015488615.1 of Sulfurimonas sp. GTDB lineage: Bacteria > Campylobacterota > Campylobacteria > Campylobacterales > Sulfurimonadaceae > Sulfurimonas. The sequence goes on along the minus strand of WFNM01000014.1, from coordinate 458 downwards.
GACTCAGGATCTTGGTCAATGACCATCACTTCCTTGTCATTAAGGCGAATACTTACACTGTTGCTGGTATCATAAAAGGTACTTGAACTTATCTGCATAATCTCTATTATAGCACTAAAATGCTATTATTCTTTTAATTAATCGCATTAGGAAAATAAAACAATGATGAAATTTGAACTCAAAGATGAATATATAGAACTTTTTAAACTCATAAAAGTACTTGACCTAGTAGACACAGGTGCTCAAGCAAAGATGATAGTAGCTGATGGTTATGTAGAGAGAAATGGTGAGGTAGAACTCCGCAAACGTGCAAAGCTTGTTAAAGGTGACCACCTTGTTATCGGTGGAGATGTTGAAGTAGATATAGTTTAGAACTATATAAAAAAAGAGCTCACTAAACCGATAAGTCCACCGAACACACCACCCCATACAACTAACCAGTCAAGATGCTCTTTTAT
>WFNM01000013.1 GCA_015488615.1 Sulfurimonas sp. | reverse complement strand
GTGTCTTTAACTTCGAGGGTGGATGTTATGCAAAAGTAATCAACCTTGATGGTAAAAGTGAGCCTGAGATTTACAATGCTATCCGTAAAGATGCACTTTTAGAAAATGTTGTTATGTATGGTGAGGGTGAAGTAGACTACGAAGATGGTTCAAAGACTGAGAACACTCGTGTTTCTTACCCTATTGAGCATATTGAAAATCATAAAGAGGATCTTATGGCAGGACATCCTGAAAACATCATCTTCTTAACTGCTGATGCTTTTGGTGTACTTCCTCCTGTTTCAAAGCTTACAAAAGAGCAGGCAATGTACTACTTCTTAAGTGGATACACTGCTAAAGTTGCTGGAACTGAGCGTGGTATTACTGAGCCAGTTGCAACTTTCTCTGCATGTTTTGGAGAAGCATTTATGACGCTTCACCCAACAGTTTATGCTGACCTTCTTGGTAAGAAAATTGATGAACATAATGTTAATGTTTACCTTGTGAACACTGGTTGGACTGGTGGTGCTTATGGTGTTGGAAAACGTATGAGTATCAAAAATACGCGTGCATGTATCAATGCTATCTTAGATGGTAGTATTAACGATAGCGAGTTCGATACAACAAAAACATTTAGACTTCATGTTCCTAAAACTCTTGGAGATATCAAACCAGAGATTCTTAACCCTCGTAATGCTTGGGAAGATAAAGAGCTATTTGATACTACAAGAGATAATCTTGCTGAGATGTTTGTTGCTAACTACAAGAAGTATCAGGATGGAGAGCATACAGACTTTGCCCCATTCGGACCAATAGTAGGCTCTTAGTATTTCATCTTCACTTCATCTAGTATAAAAATCTAAAACGGCAGGCTTTAAGCCTAGCCTTTTTTAGATATTTTACACAATCTAAAGCAAATCTAAAATACTAATAAATTATCTTATTTTCAATAACTGTTTTTCACTCGTTTGCATATTGCATATGGGAATGCCAATTACAATATGAGCTCCCATATGTAATATGAGAATCAGATAGGAAATTTTCTCTAGTTCCACTTCTTTTGTAACACCGACTTCAGTCGGTATTAAATTGAAAAACCGGTTAAAACCGGTGTTACAGTGGCTATTTCTTCACTTTCTTCTTCGTAGCCTGTTCCATATACAACCATAATCCACCACCTAATACAACTAATATAACAGGTGCAATCCAAGGTTTATCGCTTACCGATGTAGCGAGTTTGACTAAAACACTTCCAGAATAGTAACTCCCTAGTCCAACTACAACTACCCAGATAGCAGAGCTTCCGATATTTAGTACTATAAACTTTTTAAAGTCGTACTTTGTAAGACCAATAGCGATAGGGATAAGTGTCTTGATACCGTAGACAAATTTTTGTATTAAAATAATCCAAGAGCCATACTTTTTCATATAGACATGAGCAAGGGCTAGTTTACGTCTATGTTTACCAAGTCCTTCCATCATCATGCTTTTTTGGTAACGTGCAAGATAGACAAGCAAAATATCTCCGATGGCGTTTGCAATAAACGCGATACTCATAGAAGTTGCTAAATCCATCTTCCCCATGTATGAGAGAACCCCCGCACCTAAGAGTGCTACAAACCCACCACCAAGTGAGTAGAGAAAAAGTCCTATATATCCGTATGTTTCTAAATTGCTAAATGTATCTTCCATTCTATTCCTTCATTTTTTATACAAGGTGACCCTCGTAACACCGGTTTCAACCGGTACAATCAAATCAAAAGTACTCTATACCGACTGAAGTCAGTGTTACAGTTGTTTTATCTTCATAATCTCATCACGAAGTCTTGCCGCTTCTTCAAAGTTTAACTCTTTTGCCGCTTGTTTCATCTTAAGCATGAGCTCTTTTGTGATGGCTTTTTTCTCTGATGCTGGCATCTTATCTTTTTTCTTATGTTTAGTATAGAGATCGCCATGATCATCGACTTTCAAGTTCTCATCAAGTGCCCGAATAGTTGTAGTAGGTGTTATACCATGCTTTTTGTTATGTGCTTCTTGTATCTCTCTTCTTGCACTTGTTTTATCCATAGCCCTTTGCATAGAACCTGTGATACGGTTTGCATAGAGAATAACACGACCATTAGCATTTCTAGCCCCACGACCGATAGTTTGAATAAGTGCAGTTTCACTTCGCAAAAAGCCTTCTTTATCAGCATCGAGTATAGCCACTAAACTGACCTCAGGAAGGTCAAGCCCCTCACGTAACAGGTTAATCCCTATTAGCACATCAAACTCGCCTAAACGCAAGGCTCGGATAATCTGGTTTCTCTCAATAGTATCTATATCAGAGTGCATATACTGTACTTTTATCCCTAAATCTGCGAGATATTTTGTGAGTGCTTCAGCCATCTTTTTTGTCAGTACTGTTATGAGAACTCTTTCATTTTTCACGATTACTTTCTTTATTTCATCGTGGATATCTTCGACTTGATTATCAGAAGTCTTTACTTCTATTGGAGGGTCAAGCAGTCCAGTAGGACGGATGATTTGTTTTGCTGTTACACTAGACATTTCAAGTTCATATTCGGCTGGTGTTGCTGAGACAAAGAGATATTTTGGTGCTTTATCTATGTACTCATCAGCTTTGAGTGGTCGATTGTCAAGTGCAGAGGGCAAACGAAAACCATAATCAACAAGCACTTCTTTCCTTGCTCTATCTCCTGCATACATTCCACGATACTGAGGCAAAGAAACATGAGACTCATCTACTATGACAAGATACTCTTTGTTATTCTGTGCAAAGTAGTCTAGTAGTGTAAAAGGAGCTTCTCCGGCTTTTTTGTTTGTGAGTAAACGCGAGTAGTTCTCTACACCCTTGCACATTCCTGTTGTTTGTAGCATCTCAAGGTCAAACTCTACACGCTGTTTAAGGCGCTGGTGCTCTAAAAGTTTCCCCTCTTTTGTGAAGTAAGCAAGTCTATCATCAAGCTCTTCTTCTATGCGTTTAATAGCACGAGACATCTTCTCTTGCCCAACACTAAACTGAGAACAAGCATAGATAGTGATGTCCTTATGGTCTTCAAGTCGCTTGTTATCAATAATCTCAAAAGTATAAATAGCCTCAATCTCATCCCCAAAAAACTCAATACGAATCGCCTCTTGCTCAAAGTAAGGTGGGTAGATGTCTAAACTCTCCCCATTCACACGAATATGCCCAGAGTCAAAGTAAGAATCATTGCGAGAGTAGCCCATCTCAACTAAACGTAGGAGTAATTTCTTCTGGTTGATATCATCACCAACCGCCAAAGCTTGTACCATGTTGAGATACTCTTCAGGATCACCAAGCCCATAGTTTGCAGAAACAGAAGCGATAACGATAACATCATCATAAGAGAGAAGGTTTGCTGTAGAAGAAAGACGCATACGTTCAAGTTCATCGTTGATAGCACTATCTTTCTCTATAAACAAATCCTGACGAGGAATGTAAGCCTCCGGCTGATAATAATCATAATACGAAACAAAATACTCAACATGATTATTCGGAAAGAACTGACGAAACTCACTATACAACTGAGCCGCTAAAGTTTTGTTATGAGTCATAATGATAGTAGGCATCTTCACATTCTCTATAACCCGCGCCATAGTGTGTGTTTTCCCTGATCCCGTAACACCTTCAAGGGTCTGATAACGATTCCCTTTAAGTATAGAATCTGTTAATTCTTTAATAGCAGTAGGCTGATCACCTGCAGGTTGATAAGGAGATGTAACTCTGAATTCTGGTTTCTTTTTCATTAATGGAAGTATAGCTTAATTGCTTAAATAGATGAGTTTTGGAGTGAAAATGAGAGATGTGGCTGTTTATATGCTGCCGAGAAAGTGTTTAGAATGTTGTTTCATTTTTGCTGGTTCAATGTCTTTATTCTTAGAGTTTTTAATATTTGATGCAGAACATATCTTAAAAGAGATAGGTTTAACTACATTTTAAGCAATAAATATTTTTTTAAAAAAAAATTGACAGGTAAAAAAATAAAAGACTTTTATTTGGCTAAAGATAAGAGGATTATTTAGCTTTAAGTTCTTGTAGATTTTTTTGATGCCTTCTTTGAAGTTAAGAAGTAAAAGACATCTTCTTAAAGTCATTTACCCCTTTTTGAGTGAGTACTAGAGTTAAACCATCTTCTTGAATCTCAACATAGCCATCCTCATGGAGTTCTTTGAGTGCTACTTGTAGTGAATTTTCTTGCTTTGAAGTTAGCTTTGTCAAAATATTTTTAACAATAACCTGCTTGCTCATAACATAGCCAACTTTGTTGTTCTTTTTAAACCAGTTACTAAACATCTCTTTTACTTGATTTTTATAACTTACTTCGCCATTACTTTTTGGAGGAGCTTTTCTTTTTTTGTTGTGGGGAGTTTTTAGTTCATTTGATTTATCAGACTTGTTGAATTTTTTTGAAGGAGAGGGTTTCATCTTGTGCCTTAAAATTGTAGTTTCTTTATTATTAATTGGTATTATAGCTAAACAAGCTTTTCATAAATCGATTCTATGTCAGAAATATTTTCATTTTTTGCATAATAGCTTTGAAGTAGATGGATGAGTTTGTTTAGGTTGAAACGCCAGAAGAGCTTTTTATCAAAGTTTGAGTCTGCATGCATCGCTTCAAAGAGTTCTTTTTCACTTAACTTTCCTTGATGCTCATGGATGACTTTTAGCATAAGTGCTTCTAGTTTCTCTTGAGCTTCTTGTGTTGTATCATCGTCTGCTAGCTGTTTATTTGGTAAAAAAGCCCAAATCTTCCATATACTTAGTACGAGTAGTATGATAAAAAATCCTAGCATGATAGTAGAAATGCTTAGTTGCATATATAATCTTTTTAGGGCAATTATAGGCTATTTTTGATAAAATTGCATTATGAATGATAAAGTATTTACAAAACCGATAAAAAAACAGTTTGAATTTGATGCTGAAGTGGCGGCTGTCTTTGATGATATGCTTCAACGCAGTGTCCCCTTTTATAAAGAGAGTCAAAAAATCACTCAGTTTTTTACACATAAAAATCTAAGTGAAAATGGTATAGTTTATGACCTTGGCTGTTCAACTGCATCTTTGCTTTTAAACATACATAGAGACTTAGCGGTAAAAGCAGAACTCATAGGACTAGATAACTCCGAAGCGATGCTAGAACAAGCAAAACGCAAGTGTGAGGCTTATGGTGCTAAAGTGGAAGTAGTAAATGCAGATATACTTGAGTATGACTATAAACAAGCAGATGTTTTCATAAGTAACTATACTCTACAGTTTATCCGTCCACTTGTTCGTGAAGAACTTGTTAAAAAAATAGCACAAAGTCTCAAAAAAGAGGGTGTGTTTATCTTTAGTGAAAAGGTAATAAGTCACGAGTCCAAACTCAACAAAGATCTTATAGAATGTTATTACGATTTTAAAAAAACACAGGGTTACTCAGAGTATGAGATAGTGCAAAAACGCGAGGCTCTTGAGAATGTCCTTGTCCCTTATAGTGAAGAAGAGAACATAAAAATGGCAAAAAATGCAGGGTTTTCCCACTGTGAAGTAGTCTTTAGATGGGCAAATTTTGCGACTTTTATCGCTATAAAGTAAATACTATAAAAGAAAAATATGCACCATGCTAAAGTTCTTAATTCTCAGGCAGTTGATGTAGATTTTCATG
>WFNM01000012.1 GCA_015488615.1 Sulfurimonas sp. | reverse complement strand
GGTGCAAAATCTCAGTTTGGTGAAAAGTACGGTGATGAAGTTCGTGTTGTTAGCTTTGCGGATGCAAGTATTGAGTTTTGTGGTGGGGTTCATGTTGAGAACACGGCAAATATCGGTTCGTTTATCATTACCAAAGAGTCTGGCGTTTCCGCTGGTGTGAGACGTATTGAAGCTGTTTGTGGAAACGCAGCCTATAAGTACTTCACTGAGCAGAGAGCACTTGTTCAAACTGCACAGACTGAAGTGAAAAACTTAGACCTACTTGCAGGAATAAATAGACTAAAAACTTCTGTAACAGAGTTGAAATCAGAACTCAAAGAGGCACAAGAGTCTGCAAAAGTAGAGATAAGTGCTGATGAGATAAATGGTGTATCTGTTCTAGTTGAAGAGTATCCATCTGGCGATATTAAAGAGAAAATAGATGAACTTAAAAACCAAAATGAGAAGCTTTGTGCTATGCTCTTTCAAGTAAAAGGGGATAAAGTTCTTATTGCTTGTGGTGTTAAGGATGCAAATGCTAAAGCTGGTGATTGGATCAAAAAAATCGCTCCTATTCTCGGTGGTGGTGGCGGCGGTCGTCCAGACTTTGCTCAAGCTGGTGGTAAGGATGTAAGTAAGATTCCTGAGGCTAAAGAGGCTTCACTCACATTTATTAAGGAGGTACTTGCATAATGAAAGATTCTATGATGATATTTTATGGAAACTATAGCACAGAAATTGTATTTTTACATATTCTTTCTGCTGTTGTATGGGTTGGTGGTATGATTGCTATGCGCTATGCTGCTTACAACTCTTTTGTAGAGATAGAGAATCCTCTACATAGGCTTGAGCGAATCTCTTATGCTCTTAAGCGTCTCTTTATTATAGTGACACCTTTTGTAATTACACTAATTATTACGGCGGTTATCATGGCTGTGAGTCTTGGGTTTCGTGCGGCAGCTGTTGATGAAAATGGTAATGTTATTAGTGAGTATGCAATGCACATTTATAATATAGTACATATTAAAGAGGTAATTTGGATGATAATGACAGCAAACCTCGCATTAATGGCATATAAACGCTCATCAGCAGATAAGCTTTTAGTAAAAGGAGACAGTGCTGGTGCTGCATCGGCACTTGGTCTTATAGGCAAATATATGGTACCACTTAATATCATCCTCGGTATCATTGCTATTTATCTTGGAGTAACACTTAGAAATGCTTAGACTCTGCTCCTCTTCACAAACCCGCTCAATGCTACTTACAAATGCAGGTATTGCATTTACTCAAGAGAGTATGGATTTTGATGAGGATGCTATTGTGGCAAGTTCTCCAAAGAACTTTGTCTATCAAGCAACACTCGGAAAGTATAATGCTAACATAGCTGTGTTTGGCTGTGAGGATATGCCTCTCTTAGTAGCTGATACAGTGGTTACTTCCCAAGGTCATATTTTGCGAAAAGCAAAGTGTGTTGATGATGCTCGTAATATTTTAATGACACAAAGTGGAAATATTACGAGTATCATCACCTGCATGATTTATGAGTCAAAAGCTAAAAAAGTGATAGATATTTCTCAGACAGATTATATATTTTCTGATTTTGAGCAGAATGATTTAGATGCCTATTTGGAGAGTGGTGAGTGGAGAGGGAAGGCCGGTGCCTGTATGGTCGAAGGATTTTGTAAGTCCTATATTAAAGAAGTTCGAGGATTTGAGTCTACGGCAATGGGTCTGAGTGTAGAAGTTTTAGCTCGATTTATGGAAAAAGACTAATGTACATTTCTCTTGAAGTAATTACTGGAGTAACTCTTGTTCTTATCTTCCTTATCTTACTTTTAAGTACAAATTTTCTTAAAAAATTCTCTCGCCAACAGGCTTACTACAAGTCTATTATTGACACCTCTACAAACATTGTACTTTTAAGTGATCAAAAAAATATTCTTAGTGCAAACAAAACTTTTTTTAATTACTTTGAAGCATTTAATAATATTGATGACTTCTCAAAAAAACATGCATGTATATGTGAGTTTTTTGAAGAAGAAGATGGCTATCTTTCCCCTTTAAATGATGGTGTTGCTTGGGTAGAGTACTTGGTGACATTTCAGATGATAAAGCATAAAATTAAGATGAAAATAGATGAGGAAAGTTATTACTTTTTAGCCTCAGCTTCACTTATAGATGAAAAAAAGAACATTTATGCACTGATACTTTCAGACATTACAGAGCAAGAGACAACAAGACATGAGCTAGTTTCTTTAAGTATAAAAGATGAACTGACACATATAGGCAATAGAAAACTTTATGATGATGTGCTCTTAAAACAAATCATCTTAGCACAACGCTATGTGCATCCCTTTTCTTTAGTAATGCTTGATATAGATTTTTTCAAAAAGATTAACGATTCTCTTGGTCATGATATAGGGGATAAAGTGCTGAAAGAATATACTCGTCTTATCTCGTATACACTCAGAGAGGTAGATACTTTTTGTAGAATAGGAGGAGAAGAGTTTATTTTAATTCTCCCACATACGACAAAAGATAAGGGATATATACTAGCTCAAAAACTACGAAAACTTGTTGAAGAGCATAAAGAGATTACTTCTATTACTATGAGTTTTGGAGTTGTTGAATATCTCAAAGGCGATGATGAAGAGAGTATCTTTAGTCGTGCAGATAAAGCACTCTATAGGGCAAAAGAGAGTGGTAGAAATAGGGTTGTTATAGGCTAATGTTTTACGAAAACGAGTTAAAGGCACTCAAAAAGTCAGGACGATATAGAACTCGAGAGATTCTCTCAAGCAAGCTTAGAGACTTTTCGTCAAATGATTACCTTGGACTAGCACACAAGAAGTCACTTCATCAACAAACAGTAAAGATATTAAATAATTCGGATATTCATGCAAGTAAAGCATCTATGCTTGTGAGTGGCTATCATCAGATACATAAGGATTTTGAAGATGCTTTATGTTTGGCGAACAATTTTGCATCAGGTGTACTTCTAGGAAGTGGATTTAATGCAAATATTGCTCTTATAGAATCCCTCGTGAGAAAAGGCGATACACTTTTTATGGACGAGTTTTACCATGCTTCAGGAGTACTTGCCTCTAATCTTAAGGGAATAAATGTCATTTTCTTTAAGCATAATTGTATGGAGGAGTTAGAAACACTCCTAAAGAACTCTCAAGCTAAACGTAAAATAGTAGCAGTAGAAGGTATCTACTCTATGGATGGAGATCTCTGTAAAGGCGAAATTTTCGAGATAGTAGATAATGCAAATGCACTGTTAATAGTAGATGAAGCACATAGTAGTGGTGTTATTGGTGAGAAACTGATGGGTGTGTTTGATTACTATGGTATAGTGCCAAAAGCGAACCACATAAAGATGGGAACACTTGGTAAAGCTTATGGAAGTTTTGGGGCATTCATCTTAGCTGATGAACATATTGTAGAGTATTTGATTAATCGTGCAAAACCTATTATTTATGCAACTTCTCTTTCCCTTTATGATACACTTTTAGCACATCAATCTTTAGAGTATATTGTGCAAAATTGTGAGAGTTTAAAGCATGAAATTAGAGAAAGACAGCTTGTGGTAAAAGAGGAACTTGGTATCTCTGTATCTGGGCTGATTGTTCCTATTGTTATTGATGATAACAAGAGAGTGATAGAGATAAGGGAGAGACTTATGGTACAGAATTTTAGTGTAGGTGCTATACGCCAACCTACTGTTTCTCGTGCTATTATTCGGCTTATAGCTAGGATTGGAGAATCTGCTGAAGAGCTTCGAGATATATGTAAAAGTTTGCATGCTATGAAAGATAAAAAATGAAAGTTAAAAAACTCACTATTGATTTAGATCAGACTCGCTTAGTTGATATTACATTTGAGATAAAGAGATCGCTTGCATTAATAGGGCAGAGTGGTAGTGGAAAAAGTTTGACACTTAAGGCACTTCTTGGGATGCTACCTTCAAGTATGAAGATGAATCTAGAGAGTGACTTTGTATTGACTACTGGGAAGAGAGTGGCGTTTATACCGCAGAATCCTTTTACAGCACTCTCTCCTTTGACAAAGATAGCTAAGCAGTTCTTTGTAGATTCAAATAGAGTAGAAAAACTGTTCGAGGAAGTGGGTTTAAAGAAAGAACTTTTAGAAAGGTTCCCTCCAGAGCTCTCAGGTGGACAGCTTCAAAGGGTAGTGATAGCAATGGCTCTGAGCAACAGACCAAAACTTCTTCTACTCGATGAACCAACCACAGCACTTGATCCCCAGACTCGTATAGTTATCATTGATTTATTAAAAAAACTCCAGAAAAAAGAGAATTTTTTGATGCTCTTTGTGTCTCATGACATAGCCTCAGCACAAAAATTATGCGAAGATATTTGTGTTTTAAAAGAGGGTAGAGTTATAGAAAGTGGTAAGATGAAAGAGATAATTATAAATCCACAGATGGATTATACAAGAGCATTAATAGAAGCAAATTTTGCAAATAGGGAATTTAGAAAATGAAATATCTGAAACGAACACTACTAACACTCCTAGTTTTAGGACTGATCACACCTTTTGCGGTTGTAGGGTACTTTCTCTATGCCTATGATTACGATATCTCTAAACTTGTAGATTACCATCCTGATGTTACTACTCGTATTTACGATAAAGATGGGAGGAAAATAGCAAATATATTTAAGAAGAAACATAGATACTATGCTACTTTTAATGAAATTCCTCCTCGTATTGTTGAGGCACTTGTGGCTATTGAAGATACTACATTCTTTGAGCATCCTGGGATAAATATTGATGCAATATTCCGTGCTGCTATTAAGGTTGTAAGAGCTGGTAAGGCAGTTGAGGGTGCTAGTACTATTACTCAGCAACTGGTAAAAAACGTCTTGCTGACAAGAGAAAAAAAGTTAAGTCGAAAGATAAAAGAGGCGATTTATGCTATCAAAATAGAGCATGCTCTTACAAAGGAACAGATTCTTGAGCGCTACTTAAATGAAATCTATTATGGACATGGATACTATGGTATAAAGACTGCTGCTGATGGGTACTTTCACAAACGTTTAGATGAGCTAACACTCAAAGAAATGGCTATACTCGTAGGTCTACCAAAGGCACCAAGTACTTATGCACCGACGAAAAACTACGATATTTCTATGGGACGTGCAAATCGTGTGATAAAACGTATGTATGTTTTAGGTTGGATAGATAAGGGTGCTTATGATGCTGCATTAGCTGAACAACCAAAAGTTTTTAATGATACTTTGACACAAAATAAAGCTCCATTTATTGTCGATGAAGTAGCTCGCCGCTTTCGTGATTTAAACATAAGGGACTTTAAGACAGGCGGCTATGAGGTTTATACTACAGTAGATCTAAGCTTGCAAAATGCTGCACGAAAATCTTTGAAGTTCGCATATAATGCTGCACATAAACGTATAAAAAAGTATCAGGATTTAGAGCAAGAGAAACTCACACAGTTGGAAAAGATAAAAAATTCTACTGAGCAAGAGAAGATTGTACTTCAAGATGTTAATGTTTCACAACTTAACGGTGCCTTAGTTTCACTTGATTCAAAAAGTGGAGATATACTAGCTCTTGTTGGAAGTGTTGACTATAAAAAAAGCTCTTATGATCGTGCTACTCAGGGTAGACGTCAACCAGGTTCTGCATTTAAACCTTTTATCTATCAAGTAGCAATAGATCTAGGCTATAGTGGTGCTACAGAGCTTGTAGATATAGCTAAGACTTATGAGTATGAAAAAGATGGACATGAGATGAAGTGGCAACCTAAGAATTATGAGAAGAACTACAAGGGTTTAGTAACTCTTCGTGATGCACTTATCCACTCTCGTAACCTAGCGACTATCAATCTTGTAAATGACATAGGTTTAGCTACACTCCTTCGTGAACTTAAAAAATTTCATATAAAAAACATTCCAAATGATCTTTCTATCGCTCTTGGAACAATGTCTATGTCTCCACTAGAACTTGCAAAATATTATACTTCATTTTCAAATCAAGGTGTTCAAGTTAAGCCACATATTATTAATAGCATTGAGAAGGATGAAAGGACTATTTATGTAAAAACTTTAGAGAAAAATATTGTAGGAACACCGACACAGACTTATATATTAACAACGATACTAGAAGATGTTGTAAAACGCGGTACAGCAAGACGTGCAAGAGTAAAAGGCATAGAACTCGCAGCGAAAACAGGAACAACGAACTCAAATGTCGATGGATGGCTTGCTGGATACTCTCCAACAATGACTACAGTAGTGTGGTTTGGAAATGATAATAATACACCTATGTATAAACGTGAGACTGGTGGTCGGATTGCTGGCCCTGCATTTGCAGCTTATTATAGAAATGTTCTGAAATTATACCCTCAAATAAAACGTAAATTTGATGTGCCTGAGGGTATTATTGAGGCGACTGTTAATGGAAAGAAAGAGTACTTTAGTGAGATATCTAAGCCACCAAAAGCACAAGAGATATCAGATGATCCACAAGGCGAACTACTCTGGTAGATCGTTAAGGTCTCTGATAATACCATCTTTAATATCGTATATGAAGGCATGCAACTCTAGCTCTTGATTTTTTTCAAAAGCATTTTTTACTATTGTAGTATTCTTTATGTTATTTATTTGTTCTAAAACATTAAGTTCACATAGTCGTGCAAATCTCGCATCAAAGTCAGAGATTCTGTGAAGTTCATGTTCATGAAAACGGGCAACATCTTTAATATGTCTTAACCAGTTATCAATAAGACCATGACTAGTATCCTCCATAGAAGCTTTTATTCCACCACACCCATAGTGTCCACAGACTATAATATGCTTAACTTTCAAAACATCTACAGCATACTGAATGACAGAGAGTGCATTTAGGTCAGTATGCACGATAACATTAGCAATATTCCTATGTACAAAAACTTCACCAGCAGGAAGGTTAATGATTTGGTTCGCAGGAACACGACTATCTGCACACCCTATCCAGAGTATCTCTGGTTTTTGTGCATGTGATATTTTATGAAAAAATTGAGGATCAGCATCGGAAACTTTTTTTGCCCATGCCTTATTATTCTCAAATATAGCTGTTATTTTATCCATTATATTTTCCTAATTTGTAAAAGCCCTATTTAGTGCACAAAACATGGCTTTGATTGATGCTGTTGCTATGTCATTGTCTCGACCTACACCAAAACAGGATAGAGTTGTAGCAGTTTCAATTTCAATGTAAGCAATAGCTATGGCACTACTTTGCTCACCACATGAATGTTCAGAGTAAGAGCTAATACTAAAGTTATTTTTGTACTCTTTTATAAGTGCATTTTTACATGCGTCAATCGGACCATTGCCTTGACCTTCTGCTCGTATCTCTTTGCCATTATGGATATAAGTAAGTGAGCATGTTGATAACTTATTATCGGATGATACACTAAAATCAACTAATGAGAGGTGACCCTCCATTTCAAAGTAAGTTTTTTCAAAAATTGCTACAATTTCACTCGAATCAAGGACTCGCCCTTCAACATCTGTAACAGCTTGAACTAGTTTACCTACTTCAGGATGCATTGCTTTTGGTAGCTGATAACCGAACTCTTTTTCCAAAATATAGGCAACTCCGCCTTTTCCTGACTGTGAATTAATACGTATAACTGATTCGTACGAACGTCCAACATCAGCAGGATCTATTGGTAAATAAGGAACTTCCCAAAATGCATCCTCTTTAACTTTTTGATAAGCAAGACCTTTATTTATCGCATCTTGGTGAGAACCACTAAATGCAGTATAAACAAGTTCACCTACATATGGGTGTCGTACATGTGTCTCTATCTCAGTACAGCGTTCAACTACATCTAGTACTTCATCGATATTAGTAAAATCAAGATGAGAGTCTATACCTTGTGTTGTCATATTGAGTGCTAGTGTGATGATATCTACATTTCCAGTGCGTTCTCCATTACTTAGAAGAGTTCCCTCCACTCTATCAGCACCAGCTAAAAGTGCTAACTCCGTTGCGGCTACGGAAGTGCCACGGTCGTTATGTGTATGTGTTGATATAATGACATTTTCACGGTTATTAAGATGTCTACTCATCCACTCTATTTGGTCTGCATAGATATTTGGTGTTGCCATTTCTACTGTTGATGGGAGGTTGATGATAACTTTTCTAGTTGGACTTATACTCCAAGTCGAAGTTACTGCATTGCAGATCTCTGCAGCGAAGCCTAATTCTGTTCCAGTAAAACTCTCAGGAGAATATTCTAAGAATATCTGACCATCATGCTCTTTTTCATACTTTTTGACAAGTTCTACACCCTCTAATGCAAGAGCAATAATCTCTTCTTGCGTTTTTCCAAAGACTATTTTTCTTTGTGCAATGCTTGTTGAGTTATATAAGTGTACAGTTGCTTTTTTTACACCGCTAAGTGCTTCAAAACTTTTTTTAATCAAGTGCTCACGAGCTTGCACAAGAACTTGCACTGTTACATCATCAGGAATAAGATTATCATCTACAAGACGACGTAAAAAGTCAAATTCAACCTTTGAAGCGGAAGGAAAACCAACCTCTATCTCTTTAAATCCGAGTTTGAGTAAGAGTCCGAAAAGTTCAAGTTTTTTATCCATACTCATAGGGTTGATAAGTGCTTGATTACCATCACGTAAATCGACACTACACCACTGAGGAGCTTTTGTTATT
>WFNM01000011.1 GCA_015488615.1 Sulfurimonas sp. | reverse complement strand
CCTTAAAGTCTAATCTTCACCACTTTATGAGGGGACTCTTTAAAGACCTCTTTAAAAGCATTTGCACGGATCTCTTTCATCTTTCCAGTTGCTACTGGAGAGAGGAAGTATGCGATGTCTATTGCCTCTTCTACATCATAGTTGTTATCATGTAAGAAAAGTATCTGCTTATCGAGTTTACGTACTTGTGCAGTAAGTGCTTGAGCATAGTTTTTTATAGCTTTGTGGTGTCTATCATGCTTGTGTCCCATTCCAAAAAATACAAACTTTCCACTTAGTCGAATGTTTGGTACATCAAGGTAGTTAAGCTCTTTATCGTAACGAGTGAACTGTCTTGATGAGAGTTTATCAAGGTCAGCATCAAACTCTTCGATGATAGGAGTAGGAGCGATATTAGAGCGGTTGTAACCAAAAAGATACTTAATCTCTACTAGTTTTCCAGGATAAACATTTTTCAGTCCTGCGTTTATGATGTAACTCATAGGATTTTCAGTGAGTGCTACGAATTCATCATACTTCTCAAAGCCATCCTCTTGTAAAAAGGGGCTCATAGAATAACCTACTGGAGTAAGCTCAGGGTTGTAAAGTATAATCGTCCCACATACAGTTTTTCGTTTTTTCTTTAGCATTATTTCTAAATCAGCTGGAGTGATTTTGTCCTCTTCGTTTTCGTTGAGATAGATATAGTGACCGTTTATAAAGTCCATATCAAATTTTGTTGTAAACTTTCCAAATATTTGCATTGTTTTTCCTATAATAATTAAGCGAATTATACTACAATTCTTCTCATGATTTATATAGCTTTTCTTATTTTTACTTTTTTAGTGCTTTTTCTTGCATTTTATCAGTGGCAGTTTTATATGGTATTTTCTCCTACTTATCATAGAGAGGGAGATTTATGCGAAAAGTGTAGTATACTCACTATGCATACTGATGATGGAATTACTTTAGAGGGGGCGATATATGAGCCTGAAAATCCTACTGCGACACTGCTTCTGTTTGTTGGACGTTCTCATGATGTCGTAGGTATTATTTCTAAGCTTGCCGACACCTACCAAACCGCAAGAGTCATAGCATTTAACTACAGATCTTATGGAAAGAGTGGGGGTAAAGTAGATGAAAAAAACATGTATGCCGATGGCTTAAAAATAGCTACACTTGTAGAAAAAAACTATGGTAAATTTTATCTTCTTGGTTACTCAATAGGATCAAGTGTCGCTTCTTATGTCGCATCACACCATAAGGTGAAAAAACTCTTTTTAGTAGGAGCATTTAATTCTATAGCTTCACTTGCTAAGTCAAAATTTGTAGATAGAAGTTTTTTTCCTTTTGTCGATCTTTCACAAGTTTTTCGCTATAAGTTTAGAACTGGTGAATATGTAAAAAGTATAGAAGCTCCTACTTATCTTTTTGTCAGTAAAACTGACAGTGTGACATATATAGAAAATGCGAGGAATCTTAAAGAAAATATCAAAAATTTAGCCGAGTATGTTGAGCTGGATGAACTCTCTCATAAAGAGATACTCTGGGATAAAAGAGTTATAGAAATTATAAATAAGGAGATAAATGTTATATAATTTACTTAGTGAGAAGAGTTTTAGACTCTACTTTTTCATCTGTTTAAGTGCTATAGAATATCTAGCAACGACTTCTGTACATATTAGTGCGGTAGAGGGTATGTGGGATAAGTCAAATCACTTTATAGCATTTATTACACTCTATATTTTACTTTCATTTGCATTTAAAAAATTAGCATTAGTGAAAAAAGTGGGAGTACTTCTACTCTTTGGTACTCAGATAGAGATAGTACAGCAACTAATCGATAGGAGTGCCTTTTCTGGTTTGGATATAGTCGCCGATAGTGTGGGCATTTTATTAGGTATAATCGTTTATTATTTTCTTACAAAAAAAATTAGTAGTTAATTCTAGCGAGATAAAGCCCATTTGCTGGAGCAGGGCGAAGAGGATACCGCTTTTTTGCTTCTAATTTTTCTACTATAGCCTTTGCATCAAGAGTGAGTAGTGCTCCCACCATCAAACGAATCTGAGAGCGTAAAAATCCATTTGCTTGAAAGTTTAGGATGAGATAGCCCTTGTGCTCATAGGCGAAAGCCTTGTAAATCTCTCGCACTGAACTTCCTGTATCACTTCCTGTTTTCATAAACTCACTAAAGTCATGTATACCTTCAAAAAGTTTTATTTTACTCTTTATATCTTCTTTGTTTAGAGTTTTAAGAAAGGTGATAGAGTCTGCTTCAAAAGGATTAGACTCACCTTGTTTGATGATGTATCTATAGACTCTTCTTTTTGCAGAGTATCGTGCATGAAACTCACTACTTACTTGAGCAATTTTTCGTACCATGATGGAGGAGGGGAGCATCTCGTTCATCACTCTCTTTAGTTTGGCTATATCTTGCCAAAAAGGGGGTAGGTCAAGATGGCATACTTGTGCGGTGGCATGGACACCTTTATCTGTACGACCACTTGCTATGATTCGTTCTTGTATACCTAGCTTTTTGAGGACTTGTTCTATATTTCCAAGTATCGTGTTTTTTGTCTCTGTCTGCATTTGTGAACCCAGAAAATGAGTTCCATTATAAGAGATGGTAAGTTTAACTCGCATTAGAACCTTCTAGCGATTTTTTTTCTATAAAGAAGATAACTTACAATAAGGGAGCTAATAATCACAAAAGGAATGGTATAAAAACCTATAGCTTTCTCAAGACCTATAGTCGCACCATAGTAAAATACAATACTTAAAAAAAGATAGAGATAAATTTTTGGTTTTCCATGTCGTGCATGCTCAATTCCAATTACTGCACTAAATAAAAGAGTAAGTACAGGAAAAATACTTAACAAAATATTTGTAATAAGATTTGCCTTGCGAGACTTAATTGTTTTATACTCTTTCCAGTGTTCTATAACAGTTTGTGTATCTTTCAAGTTTGTATGTGTGTTATTATTGATCAGCATAGTTTTAAAATTTATTTGAGAAAAGCTCTCTTTAGAGTAAGTATAACCCTGACCCTCAAAAAGTTTCAAACGCAAGATACTATTGTCATTAAATATCTCTGCTCGTTTTGCTACAATGAGTGTCTCTTCTGTCTTCTTTTTGTTAAATAAAAAGACATCAGAATAACTTCCATCTTTATTATTAGCACCAATATAGAGGAGCCAATCTCCAAAACGATTTCCAAATTCACTTGCAGTTAGGTTAAACTTTGCCTCTCCTTTTTTGTATGCCATGAAGTTTGCTGTCACATTTTGCATATGTGGTACTACAATAAAAAAAGTAATAAAAAGAGTAATAGATAATAAAAGTGCAGGCTTAAAGAGTATCTTGAGTAAAAATATAGGTTTGATGCCTAAAGAGAAAAGTACAATAATTTCATTATCATTTGAAAGTTTAAACAAAGAGAGTGTAGTTGCTACAAAAAAAGTAACAGGAAGAGTATAGAAAATAATTTGTGGTAGATAAAAAAGATAGAATTCAAGCATTTCTGCAATACTTAACTGAATAATAGCAGTATAGGTTGCAATTTTAATGAAAAGAATAACGGTTGCAATAGCAAAAAGAGGTAAAAATATTGATACAAAAAGTGCGGATAAATTGTTGATAATATATTTGCTAAGTCTATTCATAATTTAGTAGTTCGCTTGAATATAGGCTAGTATTGGAGATTCATAAAGAAAAACTATAAAAGTTGCTAGTGCTAAAAAAGGTACAAATGGAACTCGTTTTTCTTCTTGTGAACTCTTCATGACTAAGAGTAGGACAGGAAGGGTAAGGAGTGCTGCAAGAAAAACAGCAACTAGTGTTAACTTTATTCCTAAAAGTGCTCCCATAGTAGCTGCCACCATAATGTCACCTTCTCCCATAGCTTCTATAAAAGGTGTTCTATCATAGTTCTTATTCCAAGTAGTTTTTGTTTTTAAACCGGCTCTATAAATGCTAGATGTTAGGTAGTAAGAGAGTGCAAAACGCAAGAGAGTAAACCCACCGGCAAAAAGAAGTGCATTTTGAAAATTTAGTAAAATTCCTTGTGGACTCCATGCTCCAAATATTGCAAAAAATATAGCAAGAAGATTAAGAGAGTCTGGTACCATCTTATACTTGAAATCTATCATAGAGAGAGCTAAAAGCATGAGAAAACTTAATGCTATGAAAAATGCTGGTAGTGAGATTCCATACTGGGAGGCTATTGTGAAAAAGAGTAGACCTGATATGAATTCTATTAGAGGATATTGAATAGAAATTTTACTCTTACAAAAGCTACATTTTCCACGAAGGAAGAGCCAAGAGAAGAGGGGAATGTTATGCCATGGTTTAAGCTTTTTGCCACATGAGTAACAGTAAGAGCCATTAAAAACAATACTTTCCTCTTTAGGAATACGTAAAATGACTACATTTAAAAAAGAGCCAAAAAGAAGACCGAATATAAAAGCAAAGCTGAGTTCCATTACTTAAGCCCTCCAAAACGTCTTTCAACTTTTGTAAACTTTTTAATAATTTTTTCTAAGTCTTGAGGTGTAAAATCTGGCCAGAGTGTATCTGTAAAAAAGAGTTCTGCATAAGCTGCTTGCCAGAGAAGATAGTTAGAAAGCCTATGATCTCCCCCTGTTCTTATAAGTAAATCTACATTGTATTTACAGTCTAGTGTGTTTGAAAACATCTCTTGTGTTATCTCACCTTCTGTATTTTTGAGTTTATTCATAGCACGGAGTATTTCATCTTGAGAGCCGTAATTAAGAGCGAGAGATTGAACAAGTCCATCACAGTGAGCAGTATCTTCTTGTACTATTTTAATGGTTTTTTGAAGCTGTTTTGAAAATGCACGAACATCACCTATAGGCTCAAATCGGACATTATTTTTAAGATAAACTGGGAGCTCATTTTTGAGGTAGCTATTAAGAAGTTTCATTAAAAACTCTACTTCTAAACGTGGGCGTTTCCAGTTTTCTGTAGAAAAGGCATAGAGTGTTAAACGCTCTATATCTGGATGATTAGAACAAAAAGTTGTAATGTTTTTCACAACCTTTGCACCTGCTTCATGCCCTTTGACTCGTTTTTTACCTTGAAGTTCAGCCCAACGACCGTTCCCATCCATAATGATTGCTATATGTGTTGCACTATTCATATCTTACTCTTTTATGTTTTTTGCTTGATCTAAAACTAAAAATGCAATGCTTAGTTTCTCATCTGTATCTATCTCAATAGTCCCATCTTCAGTGATAAAACTCATAGCATTTGTATCTGATCCAAAACTATTACTTTCACCTAAAACATTTAGGCAAACTGCATCTATGTTTTTCTTCTCTAGCATGTTCTTCGCGTTTATGAGAGCATTTTGTGCATCCATCTCTGCTTTAAAACCTACCACTGTGATACCTGATTTGTCAACACTATTTAAAATATCGACATTTTTTTTGAGACCCAAGTCCCAAGTCTGACCAAGCATCTCTTTTTTGAGTTTTCCCTCTTGTTTAAATGCTGGGACATAGTCACTCACAGCAGCTGCCATAAAGAGATAAGGCTTCTTCTGTATAAGGTGAATCTGCTCATCTTTTAGGAGTGAAGCCTTTGAGAGTTTTCCTTTTTTAGAGATACGAATAGAATCTACTAAGTACTCATGCATCTCAGCACTATCTTCTACATCTAAAGTGTAAACATCCTCAGGAAGTTCTGCTTCAAACTTCGTGCTTATAAGGTTGACATCTGCACCCTTACAATAAAGAGCCGTAGCCATAGCCGAAGCCATCTTGCCACTTGAGAAGTTAGAAATAAAACGGACATCATCTATGCGCTCTATAGTTCCACCACCTGTCACGATAACTCTTCTATCTGCCCAAAACTCTTCTTTTAGAAGTTCACGAGCTGTTGCCCAGAAAATATGTAGGGGTTCAGCCATAGCACCATCACCTACAGTTTTACAAGCAAGCTCTTTTGTCTGTGTATCGAGGATAGTGTAGTTAGCGATACCTAGCATCTTGAGATTTGCTTTTGTTATAGGGTTTTCAAGCATATTTGTATTTGCTGAGGGTGCTAGTATCTTCATAGGGCTAAACGCGAGAGCACATTGAAGTAGCATATTGTCTGCAATGGCATTTGCTAGTTTTGCGATGGTGTTTGCAGTTGCTGGAGCTATGAGAAATACATCTGCCCACTCCGTTGTTTTTATATGGTTATGATCATTTACCCATGACTCATTTGTATCATCTAGCACTTTGTTTGATGTGAGTGTCTCAAAAGTAAGTGGCGTTACAAATTTCTTCGCACTCTCACTCATCACAACTCGTACATCAGCACCGGACTTGATAAAAAGTCGTACTAGTTCAAGAGATTTGTAAACGGCAATAGAGCCCGTAACACCTAAAAGGATTTTTTTATTTTTTAATAATGTAGTAGGTATCTTCATCTGTTATTCTTTATAATAATATTTTATTAGAGTTATTTTATCTAAAATTACTTAAGTATACCTCTAGTTTAGTTGTTTCAAATTAACACAATATTATCACTTTGTATTATATTTTCTTATCTCATAAGCTAAAGAGATAAAGAAATGATGTATAATAGAACATAATAACATTAAGGACAATTAATGAAACTCAGTTTATATGCAGCAACACTTTTACTTGGTACCTCTTTAATACAAGGGTGTGGTGGAAATGGCACGAAACAAGAACCATCAAAGACGAAGTCAACAACAAATACAACAAATGGTAGTGGAATAGTCGATACACTCTTAGGTCTGATAACTAGTGGAAATTCAACGACTACTCAAACAGCGAAAGTGGTATTAGAATACCAACTAGATAATTTAGTTACTCAATACGGTAATGATGTTGATGGTTTCGCAAAAGCAGGAACAAAAAAAATTGTTAATTATGTGGTAACAGAGTATTTTTCTTATATACCGTATGCGAAAGATTATTTACTGGCTGGAGACTGGGGACCAAATAACAACCAACAACTCTATGAAGTGTTATATGCCCAAAGTGATGTACTCAAAGGCTATATGAAAGATCTTTATGAACAGATAAAATCAGGTGCAAAAAATTTATTTAATGCACCTAGTTATCAAAGAGCACCGGCTGCTCGTGCAGTTGCAAATGGCGAAAGTAAAACTCTTATAGAATTAATTATTGATGAAATTCTTACAATGATTACAAATTTACTACCTGATTATTTTAACTTTTTTGGTGATGTTACAGTGCAACCTGCTGTAACAGATAACTCTCCAAAAATTGATCCAAATCAATCTTTCTTGTTCCAAGATGTAGATATAAAAGCAAAAAAATATTTTGTAGCTTCACAACAATATATGACTGTTACTTTTTCAAACGATGGACTGAGTGGATATGGTGATATTGGCTATGGTATTGGTTCAGATTTTAATAGTAGCATTAGTGGTGGTAAACTCTTCATTGATATGAGTGGTATTTATGAAGTAGATATGAAGTACAAAGATCCTGGTTATTGTATGGCAACAGAGATGACAGATACTTCTAATGGCTCAAAATACCCTGCCTTTTGGTTCACTAATTCAAGTGACTATGATAAAGCAACAAATCTTACCACTGCAGAGTCCTTATGTTACATACACTCAACAGAGTATAAAACAAAAGTAATCGCAAAAGATGGTATTTTAGAAAAAATTGCAGATGTAAGAGTTGGAAATTTGCCAGTAGCTACTGATACAACATCAAATATGGTGGATGAATTAATAGCAGGAGTTAATAATAGTGCAGTAGTCAAAGATGCAAAGTATTTCGCTCGTAAAATGCGACATGGTATATTTGCCATCTACACTACAAATGGACAGATTCATACACTTCAAGCTACAGAAACTGAAAAAGTAACTCGTGACCTTTTACCTTTAGCTGCCTCTAGTGCTATTGCTATTGATGATATGATTACTGGTGCTTATAATTCTAGTGTAGCATTCCAAGCAGAAGTAAATACCGACTTAAATAACTCAATTTCTGATATTAATGCTCGTGTAGATGCTTTAAT
>WFNM01000010.1 GCA_015488615.1 Sulfurimonas sp. | reverse complement strand
ATGCAAAACAGAAAGAGGGAATGAAAACTTTTATCCAAATTGGTTGTGCATCATGCCATAATGGTGTTGCTTTTGGTGGTGAAATGGGTGCGTTTAATGTTACGGCTACTTACAAGTATATGAGTACAGGTGACTTTAAAGGTGATAAAAATGGTATGGTAAAAGTACCTACACTCAGAAATGTTACTGAGACTGCACCTTATTTTCATAATGGTATGATTTGGAACTTAAAAGATGCTATCAAAGAGATGGGACGTATTCAGCTTGGAGCAAAAATCTCTGATAAACAAGCAGACTCTATCGAGGCATTTTTAGGTGCATTGACAGGGAAAAAACCTCACATGATGATGCCTATGCTTCCAGCTTCAACACCTACGACTCCAAAACCTAACTTGAACTAAACGCGAGTTACGCTAAAATACCACATATTTAGAATATGTGGGGACTTTTTATGGCTGATTTTACACAACTCCTTCGTGCGAAAAACTTTGATGAACTTGTAGGGCAAGAGCATCTTAGTAGCGAGGTTGCGCCACTTCGCAGACTTTGTGAGAAGTTTGCTCTTGGGCATAGTTTTTTTTATGGCCCAGCAGGTACTGGCAAGACTTCCATCGCTCGTATTATCGCCAAAGTTATGGACTTACCTTTTTATGAGTTCAATGCTACAAGTCTCAAAATAGACCAACTCCGTAAAATCTTTGAGCAGTATAAAAATGCTCTGCAAAAACCTCTTATTTTCATAGATGAAGTTCACCGTTTAGCAAAAAACCAGCAAGAGATTCTGCTTCCTGTGATGGAAAATAACTCGGTGCTTATTATCGGGGCTTCCACAGAAAATCCTTTCTTTTCCCTCACTTCTGCTATTCGCTCGCGTTCTATGCTTTTTGAACTGAAACATATCTCAAATGAGAGTTTAGAAAAGCTTTTAGATCGTGCCATAGAGTATGGTGCATTAGAGATGGATGCTGAGGCAAAAGAGTATCTTGTAGCGAGTAGTGGTGGAGATGCAAGAGCGATGCTCAAAC
Organism: Sulfurimonas sp.; assembly: GCA_015488615.1. Taxonomy (GTDB): domain Bacteria; phylum Campylobacterota; class Campylobacteria; order Campylobacterales; family Sulfurimonadaceae; genus Sulfurimonas. Next base: position 1,180 of record WFNM01000010.1, on the reverse strand, counting down.
TCTTAGAGTTCGCTTCAAATCTTGAGACAACTATTACAATAGAGATGCTTAAATCTCTTCGCCCAAATGCCTTGCAGGCAGGGAGTAGTGAAGCAGGGGTACATTATGACCTTATCTCTGCTCTTATCAAGTCCATACGAGGGAGTGATGAAAACGCAGCTATTTATTATTTGGCACGGCTTATAGAGGGTGGGGAGTCAGCGGACTTTATAGCACGGCGTTTAGTTATTTTGGCGAGTGAAGATGTTGGTAATGCTAATCCTCAAGCTCTCACCCTTACAACTTCTTGTCTCACATCAGTAAGTAAGATAGGGTATCCAGAAGCGAGGATTATCTTATCTCAGGCTGTAGTTTATCTCTGTGCTTCACCAAAGTCAAACTCTTCATATCTCGCTATAAACGCAGCGCTGCAAGCTGTAAAAGAGGGAGTACTTTTAGATATACCAAAAAGTATTACTCAACAAAATGAGGGTTATCTTTACCCCCATGATTTTGGTGGGTATGTAGACCAAGACTATCTTTCACAAAATCTTGAGTTTGTAGAGCTTAAAGATATCGGCTATGAAGCTAAAATGAAAGAGTGGCTACAAAAAATAAAACACAAAGATTAAGTATGATAGAATAACACATATTTTTTAACAAAGAGAAGGATATCCTATGCAATTAGAAGTGAAAGATAATAGAGTGAAGATTAGTGGTAACATGAAGTCAGTTATGGACTATAAAGAGTTAAAAACACTACTCGATAGTTTGTGTCAAGAGTATAAAACAGTAACACTTGATGTTGTAAATTCTATCTCCATCACCTCTTCTATTATTGGTTACTTAAACAAACTAGTACTTAAAGATAAAATCACTCTCAATATGAATATAGGGAACGAGTTACTTTTCGAGCTTTTAGATGAGTTAAGTCTCCTAGAACTTTTTCATGTAAAAAAGGCATAGTTATGACTATAAAATCTAAACTTAATATTATTTTAGCGATAGTACTTTCTTTCTCAATTGTTATTTTAGGACTAACTATCTATGAAGCAAAAGAAGATTCTGACTCTATAGAACACTCTCGAACACTCAATACTCTCTCTACAAAACTAAGTTTACTCATCCATGAGACACAAAAAGAGAGAGGGGCTAGTGCTGGATTTTTAGGATCTAAGGGGAAGAAGTTTTCTACTATATT
>WFNM01000009.1 GCA_015488615.1 Sulfurimonas sp. | reverse complement strand
GCTGTTCCAAGATTAGTTGGACATGAAGTAATGTACCCAAGGTGGTCATTATAGGAGAAAGGAACTTTAGTCTCAATACTTTTAATCGCCTTTACAAGTCGTGTAAAAACCTCTTTAATATCTCCGCCCATTTGCATAGAGATGATTCTTAGCTGATCCTCTTCATTAACCCATACTAAAAATGTTTTATCTCTATTGTGATAAATTCCTCTTCCCTCTGGCCAGTTACGATTCAGTCCTGCAGCATCTAAAAAACGGTCTCCCTCTTTAAACAAAAAATGATCTTTAATCAAATCATCTTGAACCTCTTTACTCATTCCAAGTAAAGGGTAATAATCACCTTCTAATTCACCTTCTAGTCTGTTTAAGCCTTCTACTACAGATGCTTCTACTTGATCTCTTTGTTCCTTTGAAATAGCAGGACCTAGTGGTAAGTTGTCAATATTACGCCCTACACGGATACGTGTAGATACAATAAACTCACCATCAGGGTCAGGATTTGGGGCATGTAAATCATCTGGGTTTAGGTTACTTTGATGCTTGTCTTCTTTGCCAAATCCATGGTAATCTTCAATAATCTGGTCAAATAATACTCCAAATGTAGAGTAAGACTCTTCATCTCCTGCATAAACACCAATACCACTATCTATATTTAGCACACCTGAATTAATCGCTTGTTCTAAGGTAAATCCATTGGCTGTTTTTTTATCTTTTAGTTCTTCAAAAACCTCTTTTGTGAGGTATTTACATAGCATTGAAGTACAATCTTCTGGTAAATTTGGATAGTTCATATTTATTCCTTTAATCAGACTATTTTGTGAGTTATAAAATCTTCCTTAGCACTAAAAAAGCTAAGTCCACAGGCTTCATAAGCAAAAAATACTCTTGCATTATAGGCATCTTCACTCTCTTCTTGATAAAGTTTTTTAAAGTTAGAAAACTCTTCACCTTCACCAAAAACAGTTCTCTCTACACTTCCATCAAACTTCTCAAATGAGGCATTGAGCAGATAAGGTGAATCAGGAAAGAGTTTTTTTAAGATTGCTAGCATACCACGAGATTCAAAAAGTAGGGTGTATGCAGGATTGATGATGATAGCTTGCTGCTCTTGTATAGTATGTGTTAGCATCGTAGCAAGTTCACTTTCGTCTGTGGCTATATCTAACCATGAATAGTTTTTACACCAGTACTCATAACTGTTTCCTATACTATCACTTATACCATCTTCATCAAAAACAACTTCACCAAGGTATGAAAAAGCAGTTTCAAATCCAGCTTCTTGTGCGAGTTGCTCTAAGAAACGAGAAGTTTCCTCTTTCTCTTCATCATCATCTGGAGCCGAGAAAAGAATCTTCCATCCATCGTACCTCTCATTAAAAAGTTCAAGTCCATCATCAAGAGTAATGAGTCTTTTAAAGTTCTCACGAATCATCTCATAAATCTCATTAAACGCAGTGTCATGCAGTTGTTCTTGTGATGTTTGCAGAAGCTTTTGAGGTATATCCGCATCAAATCCAAGGAGTTTTATTGGTTGACCTTTAAGACCACCTGTCAAGATAAAAGCACTATAAATATGCCAATGTACATCATTTTCCCAGCTTTTCTTGATAATTTCAATAAGGTTAAAAGGGATACCTAAATCAAAAAAGAGATCATTTTCAATGACATATTCAGCTGCTTCGACATACATATCGTAGAGCTCATTTACTGCTTTGTAATATGCTTGTGCTTCAGTTTTTTTTACTGTTATACTCATATTATCCTCCAAAAAATCCACCACTACTTCTTGTAGATCTTTTAGAACCACCACCGAAAAAGCTTTTTCTTGCAGAAGATTTTTTAGAGGCTTTGCCTGCTGCTGAACGGCTATAAGCACTTCTATTGGAGGCTGAAGAGTTTTTTGAGAAGTTTTTATTATTCATAAGAGCATTTCCTATCATATTTCCCATAAGACTCCCTGCAGCAACAGCTAGGATTGTTCCTGCAAGACCCATGCCTCCACTACCAGCATTTTCTTGGGTAGTCTCACTTGTTCCATTTTCTACCTTTTTGTACTCCTGTTCTGCTAGTGCTTTCATCTCTGCTTCGTTCATAAAACGCTCAGTGACACGGCCATCAGCATCTTTTTCACGGATGATAGCACGACTAGGTCCATCTGTTGGCATCTCTTCTACTACTACATATTTACCATTAGGTTGCTGTTCAATGACTAAAAATTTATTTTGTTGTTTCTCTTGATGTGATGCACATCCCGTGAGTGCACTTAGCATCAAAATACCTGTAGAGCCAAGTAGTATATTATTTGTTGTATGTTTCATATTAGTTTAATCCTTGTAAGTTTTTTTTCTCTAAGTTGAGTGTTTTTTTAAATTCATAGTCATAGAAAGTGACCTTTGTTCGTCCTATGTAGAGTATATCTCCGCGATAAACGAATTTTTGTGTTCTGAGTTGTACATCCTCTTTTTTAAATATTGCCTCACCTAATAAATTCCCAATCTGAGGGATTAAAGTGAGAAGTGTTAGTAACGAAAAAAGTGAAAGTACAGAGAGACTAATGATATTTTTTGTGTACATCACTAAGTAAGCAAAGAGTAGAGTAAAGAAGGTATAGAGCCATATATTTTGATTCTCTGTAAATAAAATATTATAGTAGATATTTATCTCAAGTGGTTTTATGTAGTTTAGAAATATCCCTAAGAAGAGAAAAAAATCTAAAATAAAGGTCACTAGCATACCTACTAATAGTGCTTGTACTATTTTACTCATCGTAGCCTCACTCTCTTTTTATTATTTATTTTGTAAAGTGCTGAGGAATTTCTCTCGTGCAATGATACTTTCGTTTCAATAATTATATCAGCTTTTTCTTCACAAAACTCTCTTACAAAGTTTTTTCCACTTTCATTGGCAGAAGTTGAGTAGTTCCAAAGAGATTTTCTAAGTAGTGATGAGTGTGCACTATCTTCTGCTACTCTAAATGCGAGATTTTTCACTATAAAAGTTATTTTCTTTGCTCTTCGTACTCTTCGCTTCTGTGCATTTGGAATTCGTAGATTTTGAGTAAGTGTTTGAAAGTTTTTATATACTTTTATAAAGGGTTTATTAGAGGGACGTTCTTTTATAGATTGAAGTTTTTGCGCATCTTGAGAGAGTAAACCGACAGTAGTGTCGGTTTGAATAAGCAATACGAAGGAGTCTATACTAGGAAGTCTTGAAGTGCTGTCGCATTTGACCATGAGTCATCATCCATCTCATCGAGTGCTAGTATTAGTGCACGAGTTGCACTAAGTGTTGTAAAGTAAGGAATACTAAGTCTAAGCACCTCTTGGCGAATAACTGTAGCATCTTTCTTGCTTGTGTTGTTATCTGAAGTGTTAATAGCCATTGCTATCTCTTCATTTTTCATACTATCCTCTATGTTTGGGCGACCTTCAGATATCTTGAGAACACGATCACATGCGATGCCAGCACTCTCTAGAACTTCTTGAGTTCCTTTAGTCGCTACTAGTTTGAAACCATGTCTTACAAGTCCAGCGCCTATCTCAGCTGCATGAACCTTATCTGTATCCACAAAAGATAAGAAACATGTTCCACCTGTAGGGATTTTGTTTCCAGCACTAAGTTGTGCTTTTGCAAAAGAGACACCAAAGTTTGAGCTGATTCCCATAACTTCACCAGTAGATTTCATTTCAGGGCTAAGGACTAAGTCAGCACCTACAAGTTTGTGGAAAGGAAAAACTGCTTCTTTAACAGAAACGTGTCCCTTGAGTTTAGGACGACGAAGGCCATTCACTTCCTCAACAATGTCATATTTATCGTAGAATTCTAAAGCATTTACAAGAGCTTCACCCATCATAACGCGAGTAGCCACTTTTGCAAGAGGCATACCAGTCGCCTTAGATACAAAAGGAACTGTACGAGAGGCACGAGGGTTTACCTCGATGAGATAGATCTCATCTTGATAGATAGCATACTGAACATTCATAAGACCAACTACTTGAAGTCCAAGTGCTATAGTCTTAGTCTGCTGCTCAACTTTTTCTATCATCTCTTTAGAAAGGTTCATTGGAGGAAGTGAACATGCACTATCTCCAGAGTGGATTCCAGCCTCTTCGATATGCTGCATAACAGAACCGATATAGACTTCTTTCCCATCAGAGATACAGTCAACATCAAGCTCAATAGCTTGATCTAAAAATTTGTCAATTAATACTGGAGCTTCATTTGAAACAGAAATAGCAAGTTCCATATACTGGTTTAATTCTTCTTCTGAGTAAACTATCTTCATACCACGACCACCAAGAACAAATGATGGGCGAACTAGAACTGGATAGCCAAGCTTGTTTGCGATAGGTGCTGCTTCTTCTTTAGCACGTGCAAGACCATTTTCTGGTTGCTTGAGTCCGTGCTTGATTACGAAGTTTGAGAACTGCTCTCTATCTTCAGCAAGATCGATAACTGCTGATGGCGTTCCAGAGATTTTTGCCCCTATCTTTGTAAGTCCATCTGCAAGTTTTAGTGGTGTTTGTCCACCAAAGTGTACGATGATACCATCTGGTTGCTCATTTTCTATAACTTCACGAACATGCTCAAAGTCGATAGGCTCGAAGTAAAGTACATCAGAAGTGTCATAGTCAGTAGAAACTGTTTCAGGGTTACAGTTGTACATGATAGTCTCAATGTCCATCTCTTTAAGAGCAAACGCAGCATGCACACAGCAGTAATCAAACTCTATACCTTGACCGATACGGTTAGGACCACCACCAAGGATAAGTACTTTTTTCTTATCACTTACACGGTTTTTTACATCTGGAAGTTTTGTGATGTTTGTTGTTGAGTAGAGGTAAGGAGTAAGTGCCTCAAACTCAGCTGCACAAGTATCTACTTCGTTAAACTCTAAGCTTACACCGAGTTTTTTACGAGCATCATAGACTTCGTTTTCACTTACTTCGTGTCCTGAGTTGAGAGTGATAAGTTGGCTGATACGTTTGTCAGAAAAACCATCTACTTTCACATCACGCATGATGTCTGAGTCAAAAAGAATCTTGTCATTTATAGTAGCTTCTTTATCTATCATCTCTTTGACTTGGTAAAGAAACCAAGGGTCGATAGCACAAGTATCAAACATCTCTTCTATGCTCATACCACGACGAAAACCTTCGGCTACATAGAGTGCTCTATCTGAGTTAGGACGACGAATCTCATGTTGAATAAAGTCCATGTCTGCATCAATAGGGTCAAATCCACAAAGACCAGTTTCTAAAGAGCAAAGGGCTTTTTGCATAGACTCTTTAAAAGTACGACCTATTGCCATAACTTCACCAACAGACTTCATTGAAGTGCTTAGGGTATTAACAGCTTCAGGAAATTTCTCAAATGTAAAACGCGGGATCTTAGTAACAACATAGTCAATCACTGGTTCAAAAGACGCAGGTGTTCCTGTGATGTCGTTTGTAATCTCATCAAGAGTAAAACCAACAGCAAGGAGTGTTGCTACTTTTGCGATAGGGTAACCAGTTGCCTTAGAAGCAAGTGCAGAGGAACGAGAAACACGAGGGTTCATCTCGATAACGATCATACGACCAGTTTTTGGGTCTATTGAAAACTGAACATTTGATCCACCTGTATCTACACCGATCTCACGAAGGATATCAAAAGAGGCATTTCTCATTCTTTGGTACTCTTTATCTGTAAGAGTGAGAGCAGGTGCTACTGTGATACTATCACCAGTATGCACACCCATAGGATCGAAGTTTTCTATAGCACAAACGATGATACAGTTATCCGCTTTGTCACGAATAACTTCCATCTCATACTCTTTCCAGCCAAGAAGTGACTCCATAATCTCAATTTCATTAACGGGAGAAGCTGAGAGTCCTTCTTCTGCAAGAGCCTTAAATTCTTCCATGTTATAAGCCACACCTGAACCACCACCAGCAAGTGTAAATGAAGCACGTGAGATGACAGGAAAACCAATCTCTTTTACAACTTCTATAGCCTCTTCAACCGAGTAAGCATTGGCACTCTTAGGTAAATCCATACCTATTTTAATCATCGCTTCGTTAAATGCAGAACGGTCTTCACCCTTATGAATAGCTTCTGGAGTTGCACCTAAAAACTCTATCCCCTCTAGCATTCCTTTTTCATACATACTAGTCGCAACATTAAGAGCAGTCTGTCCACCCATAGTTGGTAAAACTGCATCAACATTCTCATCTTTGATGATTTTAGCAATAACTTCTTCTTTGATTGGCTCAATATATGTTCTATCTGCGAACTCAGGATCAGTCATAATCGTTGCTGGATTTGAGTTGATAAGAACTACACGGTAACCTAACTCTTTGAGTGTTTTAACAGCTTGAGTTCCTGAGTAGTCAAATTCACAGGCTTGACCGATAATAATCGGACCTGAACCAATAAGTAAAATAGTTTTTATGTCGGTGCGTTTTGGCATTGTAACCCTTTGAGAATAATCTTTAAAAAATTTAGTGATTATAGCCAAAGGGCACTTAAAATTTGATGAGTTTTATGAGAGAAATCTAATACTCAAAAGTATATATAAGTGAAAGTAATCCTGAGTAGATAAGAGTATCTTTAAGAAGTGGACTGACATGAGCAGATTTTGGAATGCTATCTACACGGGCATTTACTAAAACAGCGATACTATCTGTAATATCATAGTTTATAAAAGTCTGTGCTCCAACTTGAAAACCGCCTCTTGGCTTAAAAAAGTTAAAATGGGTTCTTTGACTCTCCTCTTGTGTTATACCATAGTAGTAGTTTACAAAAGCATCTGATTGGTAACTCATGATAAGACTAGGATAAAAAGTGAAATCACCAAGTGCAAATTCATCACCTATCTCAGTTTTTACTAGCCAAGTGTCATATTTTTTAAGGAGGTCTGTGAGTAACATCACTTCTATAGAAGTTTTATGATAAAGTACACTAAATGCAAGACCGCCTTCTATAGTTGTTTTCCTTGAGTTCAAACCAACTAAGTCTGTAATTCCTTTTGTCTCATATCCAAAGGTTCTTGGTTGTGCAGTAAGTGAAAATCCCCATGAGACATCTTTGCCTTTATCACCTAGAAAATACATTCCAGCACGACTCCATCTTATATAAAAGAGTCCATTATCAAAGAAAATAACAGGGGAGGGGACAATAATTGGATTGATTGCCTTATATGGTTGTGTCTGTCCATAAATACCAAGTCCGATAGTAAGTTTTTGTTTTTGTTCTTCTTTTATTGGTTCTTGGGCATAAAGACTCCAAAAAAGAAAAAATAATATAGTTATATGTCTCATTTTACACTCCGAATCATGTGGAAATAGTTTGGCTCACTATTTTTATAGTAAGGTTCTATAATGGCATTTTGATACCCTTGTGAAGAGGTCACAGAGAGCACTTTACCTACTTTTAAACCTTTCATAAAAATATTGTCCATTCCTGAACTAATAACTTCATCTCCTTTTTTTATAGTGAAAAAGGCAGGGATAAAATTAACTATTAAGTTGTTGTCATTGTTACCATGTGCAATACCAGGAGCATTTTGTTCCCCAACATATACAGCATAAGCACACTTTATATCCTGGTTTAGTAGTGCTAAAGGTTTTCCATTCTTGTTTATTACTATTCCAGCTACTAACTCTTTGTAGGTTAGTCCATAAATTTTCGAATTATTATACTCTGGAATATCTATCCAAAGTCTATTAAAATTTCCAAATTTTTGGTAAGATATAGTACGAACAAGAACAACATTAGTAGTAACTGTGAAGTTAGAGTCTTGAGCTTTATATAGATCACTAATCTCACTGGCTAACTCTTGCATGACTAAGTGGTTATTCTCATAGTGCTGAAGTTTTGCTTTTAGATGTGTAATTTCATCGGCTTGAAAAAAATAGCGATCGAGAGTATTATCTATATATTGAGTAGTATTATGAAAATTAACTTTTAAAAAGTTAAGGGAAGAGATGATAGGTGACTGTATAGTAGTACTATAGTAAAAAGCACCCACAAGGAGTGCTATAGTGACAAAAAGAAAAGAAAATAACTCTTTATTCATTCTCAAAAAGTTCTTGTAGTAGGTCTATCTCTTCGAGGGCTCTACCAGTTCCGCGTGCAACTGCAAGGAGTGGTTCATCTGCAACAAAAACAGGAATACGGACAATGTCAGAGAGATATTTATCAAGTTTGCGAATAAGTGCTCCACCACCAGTTAAAATAATACCGTGGTTTACAATATCCCCAGCTAAATCAGGTGGCATCTGTTCAAGTACATTACGGAGTGCTTCTGCAACTTCCTTGAGTGGCTCTTTCATCGCATCACGTGCATCTTCACTTGTAAGTTCAACAGAACTTAAAAGCCCTTCAACTTGGTCACGACCATTTACAGTCATAACAAGCTCTTCGTCTAGCGTAACCGCTGTCCCAATATTGATCTTAATATCTTCCGCAACTCTTTCACCGATAAGTAGATTATACTTTTTTCTTACATAGTTGATGATACCTTGGTCAATCTTATCGCCAGCAGTACGGATAGATTTGGAGAGAACAAGTCCACCAAGAGAAACAACACCGATTTCAGTAGTACCACCACCTATATCAACAACTAAGTTTCCTTGAGGCTCACGGATGTCAACACCCGCTCCAATTGCAGCAGCCATAGGCTCTTCTATGAGGAATACCTCACGAGCACCAGCACTTAGAGCTGATTCACGAACAGCTTTACGTTCAACCTGAGTAAGACCATAAGGCACACAGATGATGATACGTGGAGATATTAAAGAGCTACGACCATGAGCTTTTTCTATGAACTTACGAATCATTTTTTCAGTCATATCAAAGTCAGCAATAACACCATCACGCATTGGACGGATAGCTTTAATATTTCCTGGTGTTTTTCCAACCATATTTTTTGCTTCATGTCCAACAGCAAGAACACGAGTCTGCCCATATTTCTCAGTCTTCACAGCAACAACAGAGGGTTCATTAATGATAATACCGCGTCCCTTTGCAATAACAATAGTATTTGCCGTTCCTAAATCTATGGAAAGGTCGTTTGAAAAGAGTCCTACTATTTTGTTAAATATCATTTATATTCCCTTAGGCTATTTTTTGTGTAGATTTTTTGATGTAAACAGGTTCTGCCCCATCATCTATAACTTCTTTAGTAATAAGTACTTCATATCCTGGATACTCAGGAAGTTCATACATAATGTCTATCATATTTTCTTCTAAAATAGCACGAAGTCCACGAGCACCCGTTTTGCGTTTTATAGACTTCTTAGCAATGGCTAAAAGTGCTTCTTCTTCAAAATTTAGCTCAACTTCATCTATAGAGAAGAGTTTTTGGTACTGTTTTATAAGTGAGTTTTTAGGCTCTGTAAGTATACGAACCATGTCAGCTTCAGTTATCTCACTTAATGATGCGATAATAGGAAGTCGACCAACAAGCTCTGGAATAAGACCAAAGTGTACTAAGTCATCAGGTTCCACCATATCAAAGGTAGGTTTTTTCTCATCTTTTGTTCTCTTCTCATGACCAAAACCGAGTACATTTTCCCCAACCTTGCGTTTAAGAATCTCTTCAAGACCATCAAAGGCACCACCACATATAAAGAGTATATTTGTAGTGTCAATAGAGGTAAACTCTTGATTAGGATGTTTACGACCACCTTTTGGTGGAATGTTTACAGACGAGCCTTCGATGATTTTTAGAAGTGCTTGTTGTACTCCCTCTCCTGAAACATCACGAGTGATAGAACGGTTTTCACTCATACGAGCAACCTTATCTACTTCATCTAGAAAGATAATTCCCTTCTGTGCACGTTCAACATCACCATCAGCTGCTTGGATGAGTTTGGTAAGAATGTTTTCAACATCCTCACCAACATATCCCGCTTCAGTAAGACTTGTCGCATCGGCAATGGCAATGGGTACATTTAAAACACGAGCAATAGTCTGTGCCATCAGTGTTTTTCCTGAACCTGTTGGTCCTATAAGTAAAACATTTGATTTAGCTATCTCTGTCTCTTGGTCTTCAAGCTCATGTGTTTTAAAAATACGCTTATAGTGGTTGTAAACAGCTACACTTAAAAGTTTTCTAGCACGTTCTTGACCGATGATGTAATCACCAAGAAATTTATCTAACTCTTTTGGAGTCATAAGGTTGTTTACGGCTTCGAGAAGATCTTCATTCTTTTCTGTTTGTGCAACATTTTCATCACCAAACATGATTTTGTATGCAGAAGATACACAGTTTTTGCAGATGTAAACACCATTACCTGCTATAAGAGGATTTATCTCACTTTCTGTTGCATCACAAAAGCTACAATGTTTATTTGTCATCTAAATTTTTCCTTTCAAACGGAATTCCGCGTTTAGTTTTTAAAACAAAATCACATAAGTCATTTACATAGTGATTTGAAGTTTCTTCTAAAAGTCTACTCGCTGTCTCTTTGAGTGGTTGTCCAGACTCAAAAAGATCTCTGTAAGCAGACTTAAGTACATTGATGTCTTCTCTCTCCATCTTACGGCGAAGGCCTGTAAGATTAAGTCCTCTTAAAACAGCACGATTTCCTTCTGCCATACAAAATGGAGGTACATCTTGAGCAAGAGCACTTGCCCCTCCAATCATAGCATAGTCACCAATATGTATAAACTGATGGATAGGAGTCATCCCGCCAATAACAACATAATCCCCAAGCTCAACATGCCCAGCAAGTGTCGCTGCATTTGCTAAGATACAGTGATTGCCTATGATAACATCGTGACCAAGGTGAACATATCCCATAAAAAGGTTATGGTTCCCAACAATAGTTTTACTTCCTCCACCCTTTGTTCCTGGGTTAAAAAGTGTAAACTCTCGAATAGTATTGTTATCACCAATGATAAGTTCAACATCTTCACCATTAAACTTAAGATCCTGAGGAATACTTCCTATAACAGCATGAGAAAAGATGCGATTATCTTTTCCAATAGTTGTTTTTCCATAGATACAAGTATTTGCAGCGATTGTTGTCCCTTCACCAATAGTTGCTTGGCTTGAAATGAAACAAAAAGGTCCTATTTCGACATTTTTCTCAATTACAGCACCATCTTCGATAAATGCAAGTTTAGATATTTTTGACATATTAAGACTTATTTATCTACGATCATTGCTTTGAGTTCAGCTTGTGATACAAGTGTACCATCAACATAAGCTTTCCCATCAAGCATCCAGATAGCACCCTTGTTTTTGATAACTGAGATATGGTATTCTAGTTTATCACCAGGGCGAACAGGAGCACGAAATTTTGCCTTGTCGATACTCATAAAATAAACAACTTTTTGTGCAGCTTCCTCTTTGGACATTTTCATACTTTCAAATGCTAAAATTCCACCAGCTTGAGCCATACCTTCTAAAATCATAACACCAGGGTAAATAGGATGATCAGGAAAGTGCCCTTGAAATACAGGTTCAGAGATAGAAACATTTTTGAATGCAATAGCTGATTCATTTTTTGTAAGCTCCGTTACACGGTCAACGAGTAAAAAAGGGTAGCGGTGAGGTAAGATCTTTTGTATTTCTATAACATCCATAATCATTATAAAAGCCTTTTGATAAATTATATTTTTATTTTAGGCATTTTATCTAAAAAAAGATTATAGATTGATTAGTTTTTCTTTGGTGTCTTCATAAGTTTTTGAATCAAGGTGAATTGTGAGTTTACCCTCAGGTATCTCTTGCATCACAATTATAGGACTTAAGTCGTAGTTTGTGGCGTTTATCTTCGTTCTAAATGCTAACTCTTTTTCTTGAGAAAGTGGAGAATAAATAAGTTCTTTTATAGTTTTATACTCAGTAGAATTTTGTTCATTAAAAAACTCTAGAGTGATAAACTTTATCTCTTCACGGTTAAAGTAGTGAATATTTTCTGCACTATACTCAACTCTTCCTTGCGCACGTTTACGCGGAAGTGTCGAGTAAGAAAGAGCATAGGCATCAAGAACATTTGTTTTACCCTTGATGACTTTGAAGTTAAACTCACGGTAGTTAAGAAACTTCTGCTTGATAATCTTATACTCTTTCCCCTCATCTTCAAGCTGGTTACGTAAGGTATACATCTCAATGCGTTCTTCTATAGATGCTGGAAGTATAGAACCAGAAAGTGGAGAGAACATTTCATCCATGAGCTTTTCTTGTTGCTCGCGTTGCATCGTGAGACCAAAAATACAGCCACAGTAGTCTTGTCTGTAGAGTTGCTCCTCTTTTGTAACGCGAGATTGGTCTTGACTTCCACCACCACTTCTGTAGTCAACGGCTATAAATTCTACACCATTTTTCTCATAAAAAGCATCGCCTACACGTTTAAGCTGTTCTTGAGACTTCAGAGGGCTTACGAGTAGGGTCGTAGTGATTTTTTTCTCACTTAATTCTAGGGCTTTTTCGGCACTTACAGAGAAACGCTTATCAAAACAGACTTCACAACGAGCACCTTTTTCAGGTTCTTTTTCAAGTCCACGAACAGCTTGAAGCCAGTTTTCATAATCGTATTCGCCCTCAAGTAAATCAATACCAAGTTTTTTACAACTTCGCTGTACATCAAGTAAACGCAGCTGGTATTCGGAGTAGGGATGGATATTGGGGTCATAGAAGAAACCCGTAAGTTTTTCTTCTGGGTAGTCTTTTTGTAATTTTTCTAGGAAAAAGTGTGAGTCAACAGAACAACAAATATGTACTAAAATAGGAGAGCCTTTTAATTGTATTATGAAATTATATCAAAATTTTTCCTGGTTCCACCTTCCTCGTCCCATCTCTCCAGTGATGGAATGTACACAGCAAGAAAACAAGAAAACAAAGATAAAAGGTTACACCTCAGGAGAGGTGGAAACAGAAGAGTAAGAACCTTTATAAAATATAAATGCACCTGATATATATTTTAAGCCAAACGGATCCCTAAAAACTAATATCTTTTATATTTTGACAAACAAGTGATATAGGGCATTAACAATATCATTGAAATAACAAAAGCAAATACTATAATTAAAATAGCCAATGAATCAAAGCTTGTTCCAAATAGTGAATCAAAGACATTTGTTTTTTTTAAGGCACCAATAATGATGATAATTGAAAATACAACAATACCATACTTTGCTTTTTTAATATATTTATCACAGTTTTCAGTTATCATAAATACTAACTCCAATTTTTAAAACTTCTTTTAGTGTTTTAGACTTAAAACTATTGCCTGGAATAAATTCGTCAATTAGGTGTTTACCAATTTGATCTGGTAATGTTGTTGAATTATCTGGTGAAAAACACAATATTGCATCAGTTGCAAGAGCAGTAGAACCAAAAAAAGCTGCTAGAGGTAAAGTCTTCAAATCTGTAGAAAATCCAATAGCTGCTGCAGTTGAAAAGGTATTTACGTTTGAAACACCGGTCCATACTGCTTGAGAATTGATTTTTCCTAAAGTATTTGTAAGACTATTAAGTCCATTTAAAACTGGATCATTTATTAACCCAAACGGATCCCTAAAATTTCCCGGCGAATTCCCAACATACCTATAAAAGTTAAAATCACCACTAGCAAATCCTATCGGGTCTTGACTTAAAAACCTCTGAGCAGTTGGGTCGTAGTATCTTTCTCTGTAGTAGTCTTGATTTTTGGGTACACTATACTCACCATTGCACCTCTATTTGAAATCATAAACTATACTAAAATTTATGTACTTTTCTATAGTTTTTTATATTTTGACAAACAAGTCAAATACGGATTTATCAATATAGTAATGGCGATAAAACTTATAGCTAAAATAATTAAAATCAATGTTGTAAAATTTTCTATCATTGCACTTGAGAGATAACTACTTTTTCCAATTAACACTAATAAAATATTAAAACAGATAATTAAGACTCCGTATTTTGCTTTTTGAATATATTTATCACAATCTTCATTTAACATATGTAGAAACTCCAAATTTTAAAAATTCTTTTAGTATCATAGCTTTCAAGCTATGACCTGGAATTACTTCATCTACTAAATTTTTACCTATTACATCTGGAAGTGTATTTGGTTTACCAGGACTAAAACATAATGCCATATCAGTTACACCTGCAGCTATCTAAAAAAAACCTGCTAGAGGTAAAGTTTTCAAATCTGTCTCCTCGTTCCATCTCTCCCGAGACGGAATGCATAAAATAAAGTCTTCTCGTTTCTTTAGTCTCTAGTCTCTACAACTTTAATAGAGTTGATAGCATCTTGACCTTGGATTTGAGAAAGAACTTTGAAGCTCTCTTCATCATCTTCTTCAATAGCACCAAAAACTGTATGAACACCATCTAAGTGAGGAGTGTCAACAAAAGTGATGAAGAACTGGCTTCCACCAGTGTCTGGCCCTGCATGAGCCATTGAAAGTGTACCCGGACGGTGCACTGAAGTGTTAGAATTTGTCTCACACTTGATAGCCCAACCTGGACCACCTGTACCTGTACCATCAGGGCAACCACCTTGAGCCATAAATCCTGGGATTACACGGTGAAAGTTAAGGTTATCGTAAAAACCACTATTTCCTAGGTGTGCAAAGTTTGCTACTGTGTTAGGAGCTTCATCAGGAAAAAGTTTTACCCAGATAATACCTTTTGCTGTATCTACTTTCGCATACTGTTGTTTTAACGACTCTTCTGGAGAGATCTCGTAGTCTTTTAATTGTTTTCTTCCAAACATATTTAGTGCCTTATTTTAATTTTTCGTAATTATAGTAAAATTTTTTAAATCTATCTATACTTTTTGTAATTACTTTGCAGCATCATTAATAGTTTCAAAAAGTTTTGTCATTAAGGTCCCTGTATCTACATTAAAATGGAAAAAGAGTGCGACTATATCTGTTACAAGTTCATCAAAATTTGTTTCTGAATCTGTAATATTTGGTGCTACATTCACATCATCAAGGCGAACTTTTGCTATGGAACCATCTGAACAGAGTGGTGTTGTTGTATTATTCTCAGATAGAGATAAGTCATATAGACTATTGTTACAGTCATAAATAAATGCAGAGTCCCCAAAGTCTTTTATATCTATAACTGTGTTCGGGTCAAATAGTGCTTGTAGATTAAGATATAAATACGGTTTGCCAGATCCTAAATCATAATTATATGTAGTTTTTGTACCATCTACTGCATTTAAATTAGCGAGAATAGCCTGAATCTCTTTTCTTGAAGCATAATAATCTATAGTATCACTTTTTGGTAACTTACTAATATCTACTTGATTAGAGAGTGTAAGTGCTTCTGTAAGTAGTTCTTTTGCATTTTTTAAACGTTTAACCGATTCATCATAGTTTGTAGCATTAGTATCAGGAAAAACAAAAACTTTGTGAGCATTTAGGACACTGACTGGATCATAAAGAACAGTAGAATAGTTGTTTGCCTTTGTTCCATAATCCTCTTTTACTCCATAGCTGTAAGATGAGATTAACTCCAAAGTAGCAGCTGATGTTAAAAGACCAACGCGTAAATATTTTGCAGTATAACCATCAAAATCATTAGTTGCCCAGTATCTAAATGTATAGTCATCTTCTGGAAAACTCTTTGCAAGTGCATCACTGAGATTTTTAAACTTTTGGGCGGCCTTGTGTGCTGGTTCTGGAAGATCGTAAGAGAAACCTTTTCCTATAAGAGCACCAAGGTCAAAGTTACTTAAAGCAGTTGTGATGTTAGCATCTATAAGAGTATTCACATCATTAGAGTTTGAGTAGTCAGTTAAACTCGATACTAAAGATGGATAATCTTTGAGTGAAATAGTAAAGTACTTTGAAATAACAGGATCTTTAGCAAGATCAAAAAGTTCTATCATTGCTAATGCTGTTGCTATATCTGGACTTGTATCTCCTGCTACTGGATTATTAAGTGTGTTTTTCAAGTTAGTAACTAAGTCGTTTTCTGTAGTTTTTGTTGCATTCTTAAAGTCGAAGTTGTTAAAAGTATCAAAAGCTTCTTGCACCGTAGAAGAGGCTGGAAGTTGTGTCACCTTAGGCTGTGCAACTGATGCCACTTTTTGAGGAGTGTCGCCACCCCCACAAGCACTCATACTCACAAGTAGTAGTGCTGTACTTAAACTAAGCAAAGTATTTTTCATATATGTTCTCAAATTCATTTCCTTTCTTAAAATATTTTTGTATTATAGCAAAGTGATACTATTGTGATAATTAACTTTATATATTTGTTTATATTATAATTAAAAGTGTGAAATAATAGAACAACTCTACTTCATTCAAATTCTTAAAAAATATTTAAATATAAATGAAGCTTAATCTTAAAGGAGATAATAATTTTCATGAGATATAATTTTCTCAATTAATAAATTATAAAAGAGGTAGTAAATATGTCAAAACAGATATTTCAACCAAACCCAGAGTTTGCTAAAGATGCAAGAATAGGTAGTATGGATGCATACAATACACTTCAACAGAAGGCAATGAACGACTATGAAGGTTTTTGGGGCGATGCTGCAAAAGAGAAGATAGACTGGATAGAGCCTTTTACAAATGTACTTGATGAGTCAAAAGCTCCTTTTGTAAAGTGGTTTGATGGTGGTAAACTCAATGTTGCTGCTCAGTGTATAGACCGTCACTTAGATACTCGTAAAAATAAAGCAGCTATTATCTTTGAGGGTGATAGAGGTGATGTGCAGACTATCACATACCTTGACCTGTATAAAAATGTAAATAGATTTGCTAACCTTCTTAAAGAAGATTTTGGTGTTGTTAAGGGTGATCGTGTTGTTATCTATATGCCAATGATTCCAGAAGCTGCTTATGCGATGCTTGCTTGTGCTAGAATCGGAGCTATTCACTCTATCGTATTTGGTGGTTTTTCTTCTGAAGCACTTAAAGATCGTATCGAAGATGCTGAGGCTAAGGTAGTTATCACAGCCGATGGTGCGTTTAGAAAAGAGAAACCATATATGCTTAAGCCTGTTGTAGATGCAGCACTTGAGGGTGAAACACCAGTTGAGAAAGTACTTGTTGTTGAGCGTAACAATGAAGATGTAACTTGGAAATCTGGTCGTGACTACTCTTACAATGAACTTATCAAAGATAAATCAGCTGTATGTGAAGCGGAAGCAATGGACTCTGAAGATCCTCTCTTCTTACTTTACACATCAGGTTCTACTGGTAAGCCAAAAGGTGTGCAGCATAACTCTGCTGGTTATATCCTATGGGCTCAGATGACTATGGAGTGGGTTTTTGATGTAAAAGAGAACGATACTTACTGGTGTACTGCCGACATTGGTTGGATTACTGGGCATACTTACATAGTTTACGGTCCACTTGCGATGGGTGCTACAACGGTTATGTTTGAGGGGGTTATCACTCACCCTGATGCTGGTCGTCCTTGGGCAATGGTGGAGAACCATAGAATAAACCAGTTCTATACTGCTCCTACAGCTATCCG
>WFNM01000008.1 GCA_015488615.1 Sulfurimonas sp. | reverse complement strand
ATTGTGCTGCTGTGTTGTTCATTATAATATTATCCTTCAAATCTGTGAAACAATCTAATGCGGGGGGGGGATTGTAGGAGTTCACTTTGTTTTAAAATTATATCAAAGTACAACTAAATAGAAGATGAATTTAACTTTATTCATTCAAAAAGTTAGAATAATATATGGCAATTTGCAATAAAAATGTGTTAACAATTATTAAAATATTATAATGCAGATAAAATACAAGAGTGACGGAGTTGGATATATGAAAATACATATAGATATTGACTGTTTTTTTGTGAGTGCTGTTCGGATAAAAGAGCCTACATTAGAACACCTCCCTGTAGCAATTGGTGGAAGAAGTGATACGAAGATATTTGATACAAGTGCAAAAAATCAGACGGTAAACTTTGTAAATTCTGGAAGCTTTGTGCCAACTTTTTACAAGACTTATGAAGCAAAGGATGACATGGATGGTTTTAAAGATGTAGATGGAAAGATACGTGGGATACTTACGACTTCTAGTTATGAGGCACGTAGTTTTGGCATTAAAACAGCTATGACTATTCGTGAGGCACTCCAACTCTGCCCACATCTCATCATAAAAGCACCAAATATGTCACTTTATCAAGAACTCTCCCATCAGCTTCATGAGTTTTTATGTGAAAGAATTCCTTTAGTAGAACAGGCAAGTATTGATGAATTTTATGGTGACCTTACAGGTTGGGTGAGTGAGGAATCTCTGCCCTCTTTTCTTGATACTCTTCGCCATGAGATAAAAGCAAAACTTAAACTCCCAGTCTCTATAGGTGCTGCACCTACACGATACATCGCAAAACTTGCTACTACCTATGCAAAGCCTTTTGGCTCTAAGATTATAAACAAGTACAACTTAGATACTTTTGTAAACCCCATAAAAATAGAGAGTTTCGCAGGTATAGGGAAAAGTATGCAAATGAGACTTCATGATGTACAAATTTTTACACTCGGTGATCTTCGTAAACGCAGAGGGACAGTTGAGTCGTGGGGTCCTTATGCAAAAGATCTCTACCGTCGTGTCAATGGCGAGAGTGATGCACCCATAGTCACAACACATAGAAGAAAGTCCATAGGTATAAGTAGAACATTTGATCCGCTTTTTGATAGAGTAGAACTCAAACGCAGAGTGAGAGTGCTCGCTCGTCATCTCGCGTTTGCTATATTGAAACTTGATGTTATTCCTACTGTTTTTCATCTGAGTATATCTTATGAACTCAATCAGTCGAGTCATAAAAACATCTCTCTTGCTGAAGTTTTTACAGAGCCCAAGTTTAATGCACTTTGTCAAGAACTCTTTTTGTCCGCTGATACACAACGACGTTTGCAAGTGATTAGATTAAGTATTAACTGTTCTAGTTTTACACGTGACTCAAAAAAAGAGCTTTCACTCATAGGCTTTGCTGAAGATCAAGAGATGCGTGTACTCACAGAAAAAACACAAGAACTTAGAGAAAAGTATGGTATAAATGCACTGAGATGGGCAAGTGAAATGTAGTACTCTTTTTAAGATAATATGTTACAATCTATTTCATGATAAAGTATAAACTTCTTGAGCAGTTCCGCTCTTTTTATTTTCGTAACTATCCTGATGATATGGAAGTACAGATATCTTACTTTAGCATCTTTGGTGGTTTAGGTTGGAATGTAGATACAAGTAGATCAGTATCAGAACTTGTAGAAAAACTTATCTTAGAAAATTTCGATATTTTACATACAAAAATTCAAGAACTTACAGATAACTCTCAAGAGAATAGACGTCTTCTTCAAGCACTAGCAGTAGGTGATAGAAGAATCTTCTCTGCATTTAAGCGAGCAGGACTTAACAATGGTAATGGAGGAGGGGCACTCAGTTTTTTACAAGAGAGTGGACTTATACAGATGGAATATTCGCGTGAGCAAAACCCTCGAGAAAGAAATCCAAAAGGAAAGCTAAAACGTCGAGATGCGAGACATCGTATCTCACATAAGGTACTTTTTACACATCCTTTTATTCGTTTTTGGTTCTACTTTATAGCTCCTCAGATAAAAAATATAGAGGCGAAAAACTATGCACCACTCTTTAAAAAAATAGAAGAATGCAAGCATAGCTATGTAAGTCTAGTCTTTGAAGAACTAAGTGAACTGCTGCTTAACTATAACCTTCGAGATTCACAAATTATTAGTTCTGGAAGTTATTGGGATGCAAATATAGAGATAGATATACTTACGATTACCGATACAGAGAAAATATATGTTGGTGAATGTAAATGGAAAAACCATAAGGTTAATAAAAAAGAGTTACATAAACTTATCGAAAAATGTAAAAAACTAGAGATAAACCCTACACAGATTGTATTTTTTTCAAAACGTGGTTTTTCTAAAGAGCTTGAGCAGATGAAAGGTGCAACACTGGCACTTTATAGTGCTGATGATTTTGAAGCACTCCTAAAAAATAGTTCTCAAGAAGAGCTTATTGAGAACCTTATTAACTAAGAAAGATTAACTGACCACTCTTAGTGCTGTATATGCCTCTTGAAGAAGTTGGAACTTCTGTGTGTAGTGGGCAACCATATGAGGTGCCTCATGAATGATTTTATCTGGATGGTAGACTTTAGTAAGTTTCTTGTAAGAGCGTTTCAAAGCATCTTGACTTGCACCTACTGGACACTCTAAAACTGTGTAAAATATTGTGTGGTCTACTGTCTCTTGTTTACATAAATCTCCAAAACTAAAGTTTGCAAAATCACTATAGAGTTTTGACATAAAGTGGTTATCATAAGTATACTGAATCTCATAGTGTAAGATATGGTGTTTGTTCAAGGCTCTTTCGAGTCTAGACTTCGCTTTCATATCTGAAACATCTATGACTAAAGAAGTGTCAGTTCCTCGTTCTACATAGACTTCAAGTTGTGAACGCATATAGTTCAGAACCCATGAATTTGAACTTTTTAACGATATAAGTACAGTATTTTTATCGTAAGCATAGAGATTTACTTTTACAACTTCAGGCTCTTCTAGTTTAGTAAGTTCTATTTTTATAGGTTGTGTTCCAAATTTCAACATACTCCGTAAAAAAAACTCTTGATTAAACTCATGCGTTTTTGCATGGTGTTCGCTGAGTTGGTGTAAAAATTCTTCTCGAACTTCACGTAGTGTTTCATTACGAAAAACAAGTACAGCCTTTGGTAAAAAGAGCATACCTCGTGCATGATGATTTAAAAATTTTTTCATCCAGTAAGTATTTAAAGTCTCAAATCCAGTTGTAATTAAAATGAGATTATTACGAAGAACTATATCCATGCATTACCCTTTTTGAGATATTTTATTAAATATAAGCAATTAGAGTACCAAATTTGAAATTTAAGTATCTTAATTAATATTTTTTCCTTTCATTTTATTTATAGGTATTTAGAGTATAATTGCGTATTAATTCTAAGGATATGATTTGCGCGAAGATATAAACGAGAAGTGTGCTGTTGTTGGAATATTTGGTCATGAAGAAGCTTCTAAGTTAGCTTACTTTTCTCTACACGCTCTACAGCATCGAGGTCAAGAAGCTGCTGGAATTAGCTCATCAGATGGAAATAAACTTCATACAATTAAAGATCGTGGTTTAGTAATGAAAGTTTTTAATGAGGATAAACTTTTAACTTTAAGTGGTTCTTCTGCAATAGGTCATACTCGTTACTCTACGGCTGGTGATGATTCTATACTTGATGCACAGCCCGTATTTGCTCGTTACGACCTAGGTGAAATGGCTATTGTACATAATGGTAATCTTACAAATGCAGATGAAGTTCGCAATAAGCTTATTGAAAAAGGTGCAATTTTTCAGACATTTATGGATACTGAAAATCTTATCCACCTTATTGCAAAAAGTTCTAAAGATAAACTCTTAGATAGGATTATTGATGCAGTTGGTAAGATTGAAGGTGCTTTTTCACTTGTCTTTTTAAGCCGCTCAAAAATGTTTGCTATGCGTGATAGATTTGGTTTTCGTCCACTTAGCTTAGGAAAATTGCCTAATGGTGGGTACATTGTTGCAAGTGAGACATGTGCATTTGATCTCGTTGGTGCTACTTTTGTTCGTGATGTAAAACCTGGTGAACTTCTTATATTTGAAGAGGGGAAAGAACCTGTTAGTATGCAAATTTTAGAGTCTGTAACTCCTAAGCACTGTATCTTTGAGTATGTTTACTTTGCACGTCCTGATTCAAGTGTTTTTGGACAGTCTGTATATCAAACAAGAAAAGATATGGGTAAAGAGCTCTCAAAGATAGATCCTATAGATGCAGATATGGTTATACCTGTTCCTGATGGTGGAGTTCCTTCTGCTATTGGTTATTCTCAAGAGAGTGGGATTCCTTATGAGATGGGTATTATGAGAAACCATTACATAGGTCGTACTTTTATTGAGCCAACTCAAGAGATGCGTGATCTTAAAGTGAAGATGAAACTTTCTCCTATGACTGACATTATCAAGGGTAAAAAAGTTATCGTTGTGGATGACTCTATTGTCCGCGGAACAACTTCCCGCCGTATCATTCGCATGTTAAAAGAAGCAGGAGCGAGTGAAGTGCATATGCGTGTCTCTTCTCCTCCTACAACTGATCCATGTTTTTATGGTGTAGATACTCCAGACAAAGAGAATCTCATAGCATCTCGTATGACAAACCAAGAGATATGTGACTACATTGAAGCTGATTCACTAGCTTACCTTGACGAGGCAGCACTTTTAAGAAGTGTAAACACCACAGCAGATGAAGATAAGTACTGTACAGCTTGTTTTACAGGTAAGTACATCGTTTAATGAAGCAGATATACACATACGGCGGTTACCTTAAAGAGAAATTTGGATGTAAGGTTTACAAGGTCGGTATAAATATTTCTGGTTTTACCTGTCCAAATATCGATGGAACAGTTGCTAAAGGTGGCTGTACATTTTGTGAAAATGACTCTTTTTCTGCGAGTACCGATGAAGTCAAAGAACTCAAAGGTTTTCATCTTAATCTTGACTCCATAGAAAATCCTTTTTTAGAAAAACAACTTCTCCAACTTGAGCAGCAGTTTGATGCCATATCTAAACGCCAAGTAAGAGAGTATGGAGCTGAGAAGTTTCTTGTTTACTTCCAATCTTTTACAAATACCTATGCACCCTTTGAAACCCTCAAAGCTCTTTATGAAAAAGCTCTCTCTTTTCCTAATGTTGTAGGTCTTAGTATCGGTACTCGTTCTGATAGTATTACTGAAGAGACTTTAGAGTATTTAGCAGAGCTTGCAAAAAAGTCGGAAATCTGGCTTGAGTTTGGGATACAGTCTGTATATGATGAAACACTTGAAAAGATCAACCGTGGTCATGATAGTGCAAATGTTAAAGAGTGGATCATCAAGTCTAAAGAAGCGGGAGTAAATGTCTGTGGGCATCTTATCTTTGGTTTATCTGGTGAGACGCAAGAGATGATGCTTGAAACTTCTCGTGCTGCTTATGAGTGGGGGATAGACTCAGTAAAGTATCATCCTCTCTATGTAGTTAAACGAACAGCTTTAGCAAATGAATACACTCGAGGAGAATTTACTCCTATAAGTGAAGAGGAGTACTTAGAAGTACTTACAAAGTCACTTCAGATGAAGCCTAAGCATGTACATGTTCAACGAGTAACAGCAGGTCTTGATGATGATGCACTTCTTGCACCGCAGTGGTGTAGAGATAAAAATACTCAGATTAAAAATATTAATAAAGCTCTGAAAAAAGTTGGCATGAAATATTAAAAGAAGCTTCTTTATGAGCCTCTTTTAGTGTCCCCATACCTTTGCAAACTGTGAGGTAGCCCTAAAATATGGTGGGTATCTAAAGTAAACTCTAAATGCTTTAGAAGCACCAGGCTTAAGGTTTTTTGCTACTACAAACTCTTTTGTGATAGATTGTGGTTTAGTCTTCATATCAAAGCCATGAGAAAAAAATTCAAAAAATCCACTACTTTTATAAAAAGTACCTGCTCTGACATTCCCTGTCATATGCCCACGGTTCACTAGTTTTATCTGAAAAGTCACTTTCCTTATGAGGTGATTTCCTTTGTTTTTGACTACACCTGTATAAATAATTTGCTCAGTACTTAGAAGTCTTTTGTTTTTTAGCTTATAAAGAACTACATGCTTTGTATATTTATCCACAACTAATACAGAAAATATTGCTAAAAAAGAAGTTACTAAAAGTATGGAGATAAACATTCCAATTTTTATTTTTACTTCTTTTTGCTTTAATGCACCGATCGTTCCAGCAATAAATATAAGAAAAATTATGCCGAAAGTAATAAAGTGCCAGTAGTTAAATGCTGTCATTTACAGTCTGCTCCTAAAGAGATATTATAATCTCTGTTATATGTGAAAGGTTCTACAATAATTTTAAACTTTCGTATTTCTCCTACTGCTATATCTTTCTCGAGTATAGACATTTTTTGAAATGGCTTTAGCTTTTTAAGATAATTTTTGTATTTGTTTGAAGTGACAGCATATACATTAGCTGTTATTTTACACACTTTAAAGTACTTCTTAGACTCATTTGTAAGTGTTCCATAGACTACTACTGCCTTACTAAATTGTAGATGTTTTTGAGAAGTTAAGGTCAGAGAGTTTTTATAAAGATACTCATGCATTTTGATATAACCAACTGTAGGCCCTACTAAAAGTGTCGTAAATGCAAGTAGTATAAAAAGAAGAGAGAGAATGATCTTATGGCGAAGCATTAGACCTATAATAATAAAGATAATAAAGAGTAGAAAAACACCGCCAAAGAGAGCATAGTCATAAGGAATAAGTCCATTAATAAATGCTGTGATGTTTTCTTTCACCTACTTCTCTCTTGCGTTTTTCTCAGCGATACCACTCATATCAAATCTACGAGCAAGTTCTTGCTTTATACGATCAGGAGAGATATTTTTAGATGCTAATGCCACTAACATATGGTATGTTAAATCTGCTGCCTCATAGATCATTTCTGGCTCATCATTATCTTTATGGGCGAAACAGTACTCACCAGCTTCTTCAACTACTTTTTTAAGGATAGTGTTGTCACCCTTAGAGAGAAGTTTCGCTGTCCATGAAGTTTCAGGGTCTGCGTTTTTTCGCTCTTGGATGGTATGATAAAGTGTATCTATTACACCATATGCAATTGTAGTATTAACTTCTACTTCAGAGTTAGTTTCACCTGACTCTAGTTCTGTAAAAAAACAAGACTTACGTCCAGTGTGACAAGCCACACCCTCTTGAGTTACTTTTATAAGAAGAGTGTCGTTATCGCAGTCAAGACTAAAAGAGTGGATAGCCTGAGTATGACCACTAGACTCTCCTTTCTTCCAGATACGCTGTTTGCTTCGTGAGAAATAATGAGCTACTTTTGTACTAAGTGAAAGTTCTAAAGCTTCGCGGTTCATGTAAGCCATCATTAGCACTTCATTTGTATGTATTTCTTGAACGATAACAGGAAGAAGTTCTGACTTCTCCCAGTCTACTCTATTTAGTGCTTCTTGCATCACTATTTAGCCGTAGTTCTTTTCTGTGCATCTTTTGTGTCTACCCAGATATTTGGAGTTGATCCACCAGGAGTTAAAAAGATTTTAGCATCTTTATTGACTTTGAGAGCCTCGTTAAACTTTCCTTGTACTTTTATCTGTTCAAGTTGTAGAAGTTCTTTTGTTAAAGATTTAGAGATTAAGAGATTTGCTTTAGATTGTGCATCTGCTTGAATGGTAATAGCATCTGCATGACCCTTTGCTTCGATACGTGCTTGCTGTGCAACACCATATGCTTGAGCGGCTTTTTTGAGTGCCTCTTGTTTTGCACGTTGCACCTCTTGCTCTGCTCTTTGTACCTCTTGTTTTGCTATCTGTACACGTTCTATCTGGTCTTTTACTTTTTGTGGTAGTAGAATATCACGTAGTTGTACAGACTGTAAAATTACTGGAGAGTTTTTTAGACCTGCAATATTTTTACGAAGTCCATCTTCAATCTCAGTGGCAATTGTGTCACGTTTCATTGGTAGTACTTCTGCATCATACTTTCCAACGATATTACGAACAACATCACGAACAACAGGATTAATAATCTTATCTTCCCAACTAAATCCCCAGTTTGAGATAGTTTGTGCTGCAAACTCTGGGTTAAGTTTAAACTGTACTGTCAGTTCAATACTCACAGGTAGTCCACGTTTATCAAGAACAGTAATTGCTCTTTTTGTTACAATACCTGAAGTACGGTTAGTCGCTTCAATATGTGATACATAGTTGATGATACGTACTTTTGTATCTACTACATAAACTTTTTGAATTACGGGAATGATAAAGTGTAGCCCTGGTAGTAGTACATTATTTTGATACTTACCATTTGTACTTAAAATTCCGCGTTCACCCTCTTGAATAATTGTAAAAGGCTTTGCCAGTACAAGAAGTATAATCACTGCGATTATGAAGTAAGATAATGCTGCCTTACTACCACCAAAATTAAAATTTGGTATATTTGGTATCTGAGGACCTTTTGGACCTCCGCTACCTGAACCACCAGAAGACTTCTTAGGCCCTCCTTCGCTCTTCTTTTTGTTAAAATAATCATTCATGTCTGATGCCATTAGTATATTGTCCTTCATTTAATTTATTTTCCTAGTCTATATAAGTTAAGTAGTGTTCGTACTTTTTGTTTCTACCAAATACGATATCAAAGTAGCCACTCTGGATCTTCTCTGTGATCTCACCACGACTACCACAGCCAATATCCCTTGCATCAATATTCGCAATAGGTGTAATCTCAGCAGCAGTTCCAGTTAAAAATGCTTCATCAGCCACATAAACCTCTTCACGAGTGATACGACGACGACTTACTGTATAACCCATATCTGTAGCCATTTCTATAACCATTTTTTGAGTGATAGAAGCTAGAGCATTATCGCTTGGAGGTGTAATAATTTCACCATCTTTTACCATGAAAAATGAAGCACCACTAGCTTCTGCAACATAACCTTGATCATCAAGTAAAAGTGCTTCATCATATCCACAGTCTATAGCTTCATACTTCGCCATTTGAGAGTTTAAGTAGTTCGCTGTTGCTTTTGCTTTTCCCATATTTGAAGTGTTTGCAGGGCGAGTCATTGAGACTATTTTGAGTTTAATTCCTTTTCTCATTCCCTCTTCACCGAGGTAAGCACCCCATTCCCATGCAGCGATAGATGTCTCTATAGGAGCATTTTTGTGGTAAATTCCCATAACACCGTAACCAATAAAAGCAAAAGGGCGAATGTAAACATTATCCCCAGTAAATTCATTTTTCTTTACAAGCTCTATCTGTACCGCGTTTAACTCTTCAACAGTGTAAGGAATGTTTAAAAGTGTCATTTTAGCAGACTCAAAAAGTCTCTTTGTATGATCATTTAGGCGAAAGATTGCATAACCTTTTTCAGTTTTATAAGCCTTCGTTCCCTCAATAACGCCATTACCATAGTGAATAGTGTGCGAAAGTACATGTACCTTTGCATCATTCCAGTTCACAAATTTTCCATTCATCCAAATATACTTGGCAGCGTCCATAAAATCTCCATATATTATAATTAGTGCTATTTTATCCAAATAGAGATTTATATTCTATTAACCTAATGTTGATGGTAGTTACATTTTTGCATTTTCCTCATTATTTATTCTCTGGAATTCAATATTTTAAGATACTTTATATATAATAACTTAATATTAAATATAAGAGGTACTACATATATGGCACATCAATATGCTGACTATAGAGACATAAATCAAGAAGAACTTGAACATGATATTGACGAAATAAAAAAAACCATTGGTGCTAGAACTGAGGAAGATTTTCAACATCTTTTGAAATTAGAACGCTGGGGGCGTAGTGCAACTATTGGTGGATTTGGACTTATAGCTGCTGCTGTAATTACAGGAGCAGGTGAAACTGCTATACCTGGTGTTGTACTATGGCTAGTAGGTTTTTTAGGTGCTGTACTTATGGGTATTGGTAATCTAGGGCGCTGGT
>WFNM01000007.1 GCA_015488615.1 Sulfurimonas sp. | reverse complement strand
TGGTGTTACGTTCTCAGCTTGTGGTCCTTTTTGACCTTCACCGATTTCGAAAGTTACTCTTTGACCTTCAGCTAGTGATACACGACCACCCTGAGTGTTGTTAACTTGACGGAAATGTACGAATACATCTGCTCCACCATTATCTTGTTGAATAAAACCATAACCTTTTTCGTCGTTAAACCATTTAACTGAACCGTTTTGTAAATCTGCCATTGCATTAGCCTTGTATTAAAATTCACTATGGAAATCAATCCATTAGTGGAGTCGAAATTTGGAGAGTCTTTAGGGGGTCTAAATGCAATAACGCAAACCTACACACTAAAGATGAACTTGGGTCCTCATCTTTCATCGGCAAAAGTATAGCTAAAAAATACTTAGAAACCAAACAAATAATAGAAACTTATGAAAATGCATTGAAAATTAGCTGTTCTTTGTTAGAAATCTGCTCTATATCTTCAAGTTCAGTAGCGGATAATGGGGCTTCTTTTACAGAATGTGTAAATTTTACTAAAAAAGAATAAGAAGTAAAATCAACATTTTTTTGATATAAGGCATAATCTGCAAGCTTTCGATAAATATTTTTTAGATTAAGATTACTTTGTGTGGCATAAGATTCTGCCATAAGTGTAAAAAGAGTGGGGTTTACTTTTATCATCTTATAAGTGAGTTCTAGTGCCTTGTTCTTCTCAATACCTTTTTCATGAAGAATAGTACTTATCTTATGTTCACTGCTATTTTTCTTAGATACTTTTAATACAAGATTTTCCTCTTCTTTGATTGAATTATCAGCTAAAGTTACAGAAGCCGAAAATGTACTTAAAAGAAGAGCTATTAATATAAAATTATTATTTTTCATTTGGAAATCCTTATAAACATTAAAAAGATTATGCCTTAATAAAGTATCAATAAAGTATACAATATGCCGATATTGTATGAACAAAGGAGATATCGTGCAAATACCATCAAATATAGCAAATACAACAGTCAGATCAAGTCCACACACTATAAAAACAGACTTTACGGAGAAAATCTCTAAAGAAGAAGCGAATGATTTGAGAACAAAGATAGAAGAAAATACTACGTTCTTTGCACTTAAGTCTACAAATATCCAAGGAAAACTTGTCTCTTCAAAGGTAGATTTCAAAGAAGCTTATGCAGATATGCAAAAGTTTTTAAAAGATGTAGGTTATGAAGGTAAGCCAATAGCTGAACTTTCAAAAGAAGAAGCTGGTGCACTTGTTGCAAAAGATGGCTTTTTTGGAATCGATAAAACAGCAGAGCGTATAGCGAATTTTGTCATAAAAGGAGCAGGAGGAGATGAAGATAAACTTCGCTCTGGCAAAGCAGGAATGCTCCAAGGATTTCGTGAAGCTGAGGCGATGTGGGGTAAAGAACTTCCAGAAATCTCACAAAAGAGTATGCATAAGGCTTTAGAAATTGTAGATAAAGAGATGAGCGATTTGGGGTTTTCTATTTTAAATAAAAAGGCTTAAACTCTTTCTACTTTAAATCTTGTTTTAATTGAGCTTAATGTATTATTTCGTAATTAATTTTTAGGAAGTAACTATGAGCATCTACAGAGAGTATGATATACGCGGGATTTACGAAAAGGAGTTAAACGAGCAGAGTGTTGTTCGTATAGGGTATGCACTTGCATCGAAGATAAAGGGTGAGTATGTAGCTGTTGGTTATGATGCACGAAGTCACTCTCCTATACTTTTTGAGTACCTTACTCGTGGTCTTAATGCTGGTGGAAAAAAAGTTCTCGGGATGGGACTCGTTCCAACTCCTACAAACTACTTCACAAATTATCAAGAGTGGGAAGTAAATGGCACTAGTGTAACGCCATCTGCTTCTGTAATGATTACCGGCTCTCATAATCCAAGTGAGTATAATGGTTTTAAGATTACAATAGATAAAGCACCATTTTTTAGTGAAGATATCTATGCCTTAGGTCGTGAGTGTGAAGCTATGGATATGCCTACTGAAGTGAAACGCGATGTAACTGAAATAGATGCAGTGAGTCGTTATGTTGACTTTCTAGTAAATGAGTTCCAACACTTAAAAGGGATGGATACGAAGATAGTTTATGACTGTGGTAATGGTGTTGCTGGTGTTGTAACTGAAGATATATTCTCCCGTTTAGAACTTAAAACTAAGGGTCTTTATGTAGACCCTGATGGAACTTTTCCTAACCACCACCCAGACCCAAGTGATGAGCATAACCTAGAGGATGTGAAAAAACTTCTTGCTACTGATGGAGACATCGCGTTTGCTTATGATGGGGATGCTGACCGTATAGCAGTTCTTACTCATAAGAACAACATCAAGGGTGATATGATGGCTCTGCTTTTCTCTATGAAGATGGATAAGCCTACTGTTATTGGTGAGGTGAAATGTTCTCAGGTAATGTACGATGAACTCACAAAACGCGGCTGTAACGCTATCATGTATAAAACAGGACACTCTAACTTAAAAGTAAAGATGAGAGAGACAAACGCAGACCTCGCTTGTGAAGTAAGTGGACATATCTTCTTTAAAAATCGTTACTTCGGTTATGATGATGCTATCTATGCAACACTTCGTATGCTTGAACTAGTTCATGATGGTATAGACCTTGATGCTGAGCTTGCTGCACTTCCTGTGGTTTACTCGACTGAAGAGTTAAAAGTAGAAACAACTGAGAGTGAAAAGTTTAAGATAATCGCTCGTGTAAAAGAGATGCTAGAGAATCCTCCTGCCTCTTTTCCTACTATAAAAGATATCATTGATGTTGATGGTGTCCGTATTAACTTTGAAAATGGTTGGGGGCTTGTTCGTGCTAGTAACACGACACCTGTTCTTGTGACTCGTTTTGAGTCTACTATAGAGAGTGAAGCGAAAGTCTATGAAAAAGCAATAAATGATTTAATCCTACAGGCGAAGGATAGTTTAGAGTAAAAGAGAGAAAGGAAATAATTTTGATGAAATATATATATTTATTTGTACTGTTTTTTACATTTATAATCTTTAGCGGTTGTGGTGAGAGTAAACACTCTGAGAAGATATCTCTTCTTGGAGCAGATACTTCGCGTGTAAATCCCAATAGTTTGGCATATGTGTCAGCAGATAAGAATGAAGAGAGGAAGAATAAAATAGAACTCTCAAAAATTGAAGCGGATGCAAAGATTAAAATAGCAACAATTCAAACGCAGGGGCAAATAAATATTGCAAAAGTGAATGCACGAGCTGAGCAAGAGATAGTAAAATCAAAATCAGCTACAAAAATTACTACTTCCAAACTTGATGCAAGTACAAAAAAAGAGACAATGCAATACACAGTCTATATAGTGATTGCAATCATACTATTTTTGATTATTGCACTCTTTTTACTCTATCAAAACTCTAAGAAAAATAGAGAACTTAAAAAGGAACTCCAAGAGGAGAAACTTAGACATGAGAAAGCTATACATGAAAAAGAGCTTGAGGAGAAGAGACTCCATAAGGTTTTAGACCTTGTTGCAGCTGGGAAAATGCCATCTTCTATAGAAGAAGAAATTCTGCTTGCTATTTCAAAACCTGAAACTAAGCTCATAAACAGCAATTAAAAAACAAATAATAATCATTACTTAACATTATTAT
Source organism: Sulfurimonas sp. (assembly GCA_015488615.1). Taxonomy (GTDB): domain Bacteria; phylum Campylobacterota; class Campylobacteria; order Campylobacterales; family Sulfurimonadaceae; genus Sulfurimonas. The sequence continues at coordinate 7,956 of WFNM01000007.1, read as the reverse complement.
AGGTACAATTTCAAAAATTTAATTTTAGGAAATTACTTATGATATTTTACTCCTCACTCTTTATGGCATTTTTATACTTTAAAATTGCCCGTGTATACAAAAAAGAGGAAAAATCAAACACAAACTTTTTGCTACAAAATATTCTTGTCGCCATCGCAATTGGAGCACTCCTTTTTTATGGTTTTATGCAAGAGAGCTGGTATATTGTTTTACCTGTTGCTTATCTCTTCTTTATTATGGCTTCTTTGATGGTTAGTGCTGTGCAACTTGGTATTTTTATTAATGGAAAACCATTTATAAAGATAAGCCATCTCTATAAAATAGCACCCCTTTTTGGAATGTTGATCTCTTTTGCTGATGTATATTTATGGGGAATTTAGCCTTAATCTGTGATAATTAAATAGTTAAGGAATTTATGAAAACTCATATCCTATATAATAATAGGTTAAGTTTTTTTATAATAAAATACAGTAACTCTAATAAAAAGGTATAAAATGTTCAAAAAAATAGCATCAACAGTAGTTGTAAGTTCAGTAGTTTTCCTTAGTGGTTGTGCAATGCAACCAACACATGCAATGGTTTATTCAAATGCAACTAGTCCATATATGGCAACATCTGCAGAGGCTGGGTCTAAAGTTGGAGAGTCTGAAACATGTACAAATGTACTAGGACTTATTGCAACAGGTGACTGTAGTATATCTACTGCTGCTAAGAATGGTGGTATAAAAACTGTTTCTACTGTAGATTGGAAAGGAACAAATATCCTTGGCTTTTACTCAACAGGTAAAACAATAGTTACAGGTAAATAGTTTTCAAGATACTTACTAGCAAGAATGTAGTAAGTATCTCGCATTACAAGGATATTTTAACATTTAAACTCATTCACTCTCTTTCTACTCCTTTACTTATAGCTAAATAAGATATATTTTTGTATAATTATAACAATAGAATTATTCTTAAGGATCTTCATGAAAACTCACACTCTTTTAATGCCACTAGATATGCACCTGCACCTTCGTGATGCGGTTATGCTTGAAAATGTAGCACCACTCTCTGCTTACTCTTTAAGTGGGGCTCTTGTGATGCCAAACCTTGTACCTCCTGTAAGTAACCTTGCCGAAGTTGTAGCCTATAAAGAGCGAATCATGGCAGCAGTACCAAATGATAACTTTGAACCTTATATGACTCTTTTTTACAAGAACTATGACAAAGCATTTTTAGAGTCTGTGGCTGATGAAATAACAGCTATCAAGCTCTATCCAGCAGGAATTACAACAAATTCCGAGGGCGGAGTAAGCTCTTTTAACATTAAAGAGATGCACACTACACTTGAAGCCATGAGTGACTTGAATATTCCTCTTTGTGTACATGGCGAGACTGATGGTTTTGTGATGGATAGAGAGGCTGAGTTTATGTCTATTTATGAGCTTTTAGCGACAAATTTTCCTAAGTTAAAAATCATAATGGAGCATATCACAACGAAAGCAGCTGTAGATATGTTAGATAAATTTGAGAACCTTTATGCGACTATTACAGTGCATCACCTTCTTTTAACTCTTGATGATGTTGTCGGTGGTATGATGCAGCCACACCTCTTTTGTAAACCTATAGCAAAACGTCCAGAGGATCTTGATGCACTTCTAGGTGTAGCTCTTGAAGCACATCCAAAAGTGATGTTCGGTTCAGACTCTGCACCACACCCTCAACATAAAAAAGAATCATGTGGCTGTGCTGCTGGTGTTTTTACGGCTCCAATCGCTCTACAACTTCTTTGTGAGATATTTGACCAGTTTGGTAAGCTCGATAATCTCCAGGACTTTGTGAGTGACAATGCTCAGCGTATCTATGGAATCTGCCCAGAGTTTAAAGAGGTAATTCTTGAGCAGCGTCCTTTTGTAGTCCCTTCAAATTATAGTGGTGTTGTCCCTATGTATGCCGGTGAGACCTTAGCTTGGGCTATTGAGAGTATTGACTAAGTTACTGCTACTCGAAGATGATATTCTCTTAGGTGAGACTATCGCTGATCTTCTTGAAGATGAAGGATACTATGTCTCTCATTTTACAAACGGTTCTGATGCACTTGATGCAATATACAAAGAGAAATTTGACCTTTATCTCCTAGATATAAATGTCCCTTTAATAAATGGACTCTCCCTTCTTCACGACTTACGCGGGGCAGGTGACACAACTCCTGCTGTCTTTTTGACTTCCCATAAAGATAAAGAGAGCTTAGAGAAGGGTTTTGCAAGTGGTTGCGATGACTACGTGACAAAACCTTTTGATAATGATGAACTTCTTTGGCGTTTAAAAGCACTTTATAAACGTACAAAAAAAGGGTTGCCAAAAGAGGTGGGGAGTTTCAAACTAGATAATGAGCATAAGAGTATCTATTATGATAGTATACTTTTAGAACTTTCAAAAAAAGAGTATGCTCTTTTAGAACTTCTTATAAGTCATGCAAATGAGACTGTACCAAAAGAACTTATCATAGAAGAGCTTTGGAGTGCAGAGGAGGGTGGAAGTGATGGGGCTATTCGTGTCTATATAAATCGTCTAAAGCAGTTACTTCCAGAGATATATATAGAAAATATTAGAGCAGTTGGATATAGACTTGTTTGCTAGTCTGCGTTTAAATATCTTTATTTATTACTTTGTGACAGTAATATTTTTTGTTGGAGGACTCTACTATTTTACGACACAAGTTACAGTTACAAATATTTATATTTTAGCAGTAACTCTTCTTTGTTTCGTTATCCTCTCTGGTATTTTTATCTCAAAACTTGCTGTTGATCCTCTTCAGGAATATGTGCAAAACCTGCAAAGTCTTTCAAAAGAGACTCTTCATGAGCTTAATCTCCCCGTCAGTACTATAAAGACAAACACACAAATGCTTCAAAAAATACTTAGCGATGAAAAAAGTATGAAGAGGCTAGGAAGAATACAGAGTGCTTGTTCTATGCTAGAAGAGAGATATAATGAACTGGATTATATGATTAAGATGCAGAGTCGCGAGGATGTGAGTGAGCAATTTTCTCTCAAAGAACTTATAGAAGAGAGAGTGACATTTTTTAGGACACTTTATCCGCAGATGGCATTTGATCTTCATTTAGATAATCTAGAAGTGATAAGTGATAGGAAGGGAGTAGGTAAAGTAATTGACAACATTGTCGATAATGGGGTAAAATACTCAAATCAATCGCAAAGAATAAAAATAAGACTTAAAGAAAGCACATTATCTATAGAAGATTTTGGAATAGGTATGGATAAGGTAGAACTTCTTCATATCTTTGATGTCTATTATCAGTCAAATAGTACGGTTCAAGGTTTTGGAATAGGGCTCAGTATGGTTAAAAGATTTTGTGATAAAAATAGTATAGGACTTAACTTCGACTCTACACCGTGTAGAGGCACAAAAGTTGAGTTACAATTTAATAAATTAGGATTTTAAATGGAAAAAGCAAATATATTAGAATATGCAGAAAATACTCTTGATTATGGAGTAATGGGAGTGCTTATTTTGATGAGTATTGTAACTCTATGGCTTTTTATAGAGCGCATGATGTTTTATAAGAGTGTGCGTACGGAGGATTATATGTATAGAGATAACCTGGATCTCGATCTTACTGATAACATTGGAGTTTTAGGTGCTATTGGAACAAATGCTCCTTATGTTGGACTTCTAGGAACAGTAATAGGAATTATGATTACTTTTTATACTATGGGTGATGTCGGTGCCGTTGATGCGAAGAAGATTATGGTTGGACTCGCACTTGCTCTTAAAGCAACTGCTATGGGACTTGTAGTTGCGATGCCAGCTATCGTTGCATATACTATAGCCCTTCGTAAAGCTGAGCGTATCTTAACAAAGTTCGATGTAGAACAAGAGGCAAAAGCAAAGTAATGGCGAAGTGTAAAAAAAGTCATAAGAAGTTTGATTCTATAAATGTCATCCCTTTTATAGATATCATGCTTGTTTTACTTGTTATGGTACTCACTACAGCGACTTTTATCAAGCAGGGTGTAATTCCTGTTGATCTTCCTTCTGCAAAAGCAACAGATAAAACAGATACAAAAAAAGAAGTGACAGTCTATGTAAACGCGAAAGGTGAGATGTTTTTTGAAAAAGAAAAGGTTGATTTAGCGACACTGGAGAAAAAATTAGCTGGTATTTCAAAAAAGCAGACTGTTATTCTTAGAAGTGACAAGGAATCACGTTTTCAAGACTTTGTAAGTGTTATGGATATACTCAAACGCCTTGGTCACGAGCAACTCTATATCGTTACGAAAAAGTAATATTTAGTAAGTACTTTTAAGAAGTTTAAATCTCTTCTTTTTTGGTGCTTTGTCTTCTTCCTTACCTTTTTCATTTTTTTTAGCTATTTGCTTAGGTTCTTCATTATCAAACTTCTTCTGCTCTATCTTTTCTTGATCTATGAAAAGTGTACTTGCTATGAAAAAAAGTACCATGATAACAAGAACACTTGAATAAAGGAGAAGATAGTTTTTTATATGTCCAGATTCAAAAGGGTTTTGCATCTATACTCGCTTATGGTTTTTAAAAGTCTTAGCACATGAGTTGTAACCGTACTCTATGATTTGTTTCGACTTGTTAAAGTCAAAGGTACCGCAGATGTTTCGTGGTATATCTATCTCTATATCTGGAGGGTAGGTCGCTAGCTTCATACGAGCTATAGTACTTTGCATGGCCTCAAATGATTGGTTGGCTATGCCATACATACCTTTTTCTTCTGTTATAGTAGCAGGTAGTGCGACATCAGTAAGGTAGTTTTTTATTTTGCTTGTAAGTGTTTTATCTTCAGGTGCAAGCTCCGCAAAGAGAGGTGCATCATCTGTGGCCTCTCCTCCAAGGTTAACCGCTATGGTCATATCTGTACCATCATGAAATGTAGGAGCGATAGGAACAGGGTTGAGTACCCCACCATCTATAAGCATCATTCCTTTATAACGGTAAGGTGCAAAAAAGAGAGGGATGGATATAGATGCACGAATAGCTTGAAGAAGAGAATCCTCATTTATCCATATTTCTTTTTCGTTTTCTATGTCTGCAGCAACGGCAGTAAATCTCAGAGGAAGATTTTCAATGTGTATATCTCCACCAAGAAGTTCTTCAAGTTTTTTTATAAGTGTATCACCTGCGACAAAACCACCTGAACCTTTAAAGTCTAAAAGTCGTAGCAGAGTTAAACCATCTACACTCTGGAGCCACTCGATATAAGCATCAAGTTTCCCAGCAGCAAAAAAACCACCAATGAGTGCTCCCATAGAACATCCTGAGATAGATTTTATCTCATAGTTATGCTCTTGAAGCCATTTAATAACACCTACATGTGTTAAGCCTCTAGCTCCTCCACTTCCAAGGACGAGAGAGACGGTGGTTTTCTTACTCAAAACTTTTACTTACATACCTGGCATGCCCATTTGAGGAGGCATACCAGCACCTGGATCCATTGCTGGAACTTCAACAGGTATCTCGTAAATCGCTGCTTCAGTAGTAAGAAGCATAGAAGAGACTGAGGTCGCGTTTGTAAGAGCTACACGAGCTACTTTAAGTGGATCAATGATACCAGCTTCAAACATATCTACATATTCGCCAGTAGCTGCGTTAAAACCGATAGTATCGCTATCTGCAGTTTCTACCGCGTTTACAACAACACCAGTGTCAAATCCTGCGTTTGCAGCTATCTGTTTCATAGGTGCTTTTATAGCTCTTAGAATAATCTCTGCACCGATTTTTTGGTCACCCTCTAAATCAAGGTTTACTTTTGAAGCAGCACGTACAAGTGCAGCTCCACCACCGATGATGATTCCCTCTTCAACTGCTGCTTTTGTAGCAGAGAGTGCATCATCAACACGGTCTTTTTTCTCTTTCATTTCAGTTTCAGTAGCCGCACCAACTTTTATAACAGCTACCCCACCACTAAGTTTTGCTAAACGCTCTTGAAGTTTCTCTTTGTCGTATTCACTTGTAGTTGCGTCTATCTGTACTTTTATCTCAGCGATACGAGATTTTACATCTTCATCACTACCAGCACCATCAACGATAACAGTATTGTCTTTGTCGATGACAACACGAGCAGCTTGACCTAACATCTGAATGTTTGCACCCTCAAGTGTATGACCAGTCTCTTCGCTGATAACAGTACCGTGAGTAAGCACAGCGATGTCAGCAAGCATAGCTTTGCGTCTATCACCAAAACCTGGAGCTTTTACAGCAGAAATATTTAAAACGCCACGAAGTTTGTTTACAACGAGCGTTGAAAGTGCTTCACCTTCTACATCTTCAGCGATGATAAGAAGTGGACGAGAAGTCTTTTGAACTTGCTCTAACACTGGAAGAAGGTCTTTAAGTGAAGAGATTTTACTATCAGCTAAAAGAATCCAAGGATTCTCAATCTCAGCGATCATCTTCTCAGGGTTTGTGATAAAGTAAGGGCTTAGGTAACCACGGTCAAACTGCATACCCTCAACTACATCAAGCTCATCACTAATTCCCTTAGCTTCTTCAACAGTGATAACACCATCTTGACCAACTTTCTCCATAGCCTCAGCAATCATATCACCGATAGCAGAGTCAGAGTTCGCAGAGATAGTAGCTACTTGTGCTATATCTTGCTTACCATTTACTGCTTTTGAAGCTGCTTTTACATGCTCAAGTATAGAAGTACAAGCTTTGTCCATCCCGCGTTTTACTTCTACAGGATTTGCACCAGCTGTGATGTTACGAAGACCTTCAGAGAAGATAGCATTTGCAAGAACTGTAGCAGTAGTAGTACCATCACCAGCCTCGTCAGCCGTGTTAGATGCTACTTCTTTTACAAGTTGCGCACCCATATCTTCTAGTTTATCTTTTAACTCTACTTCACGAGCAACAGAAACACCATCTTTTGTAAGAACTGGAGCACCGTAGCTTTTCATGATAAGTACATTGCGACCACGAGGTCCCATTGTTACTTTTACTGCATCTGTTAGTTTTTCAACACCACGAGCTAAGGCATTTCTTGCCGTATCCGAAAATATTATTTCTTTTGCCATAATCTATTTTTCTCCTTAATTTATATTGCTTTACTTTCTCTATTTTTAAAGAGTGTGCAAAAAATTATAATGCCACTCTCTTTTACCGGTTGAAACCAGTGTTACGACTTTGTAACACCGACTTCAGTCGGTAATGTCTAGCCGATAATCCCAAAGATATCATCAACATCAAGTACTATATAAACAGTACCATCAAATGAAACTTCATTACCAGCATACTTACCAAATAAAACTTGATTACCGTTTGCTAGTGTCTCTACCTCTTTACTTACCGCAACTACTTCCCCACGAGAAGGTTTCTCTTTTGCATTGTCTGGAATAATAATCCCTGACATAGTTGTTGTAGCTTCTTCTACACGCTTGACTAAAACTCTGTTTCCAAGTGGTTGAAAATTCATTGAATAACCTTTTTTGTAATATTTATTTTATAAACGCGATTTTAGCATAATAGATTTAATAATTGGTAAGATGGGGAAACTAGATGTATAAAAGGTCTTAGGTGATATTTTTGAGTTTAAGAAGACACTTGTTTTTGATGTTATTGAAAAGTATGTTGATGCTGTTTTTTTTCACTAAGGTATACTGTTTCATCATTCAAGGGTTCTTTTTTTGATTCTATAAAAGTGTAGAGTTCCTCAGTACTTTTTATAGCTAACTTGTTTGAGTAGTTTTGCCACTCTTTTCTTACTCGATAGACTACAGCTCTGCTTAAATCTAAATCTCTCGAAATCCCTGCTATAGATTCTCCATCAAAAAGCCTCTTCATGATATCAAGTTCCTGCACATAGTTAGTTTTCTTTTGTCCACACTTTTGACAATGTTTAGTATTACCGCTTTTAAGATTAGAATATGTTACATACAGCGTTTCATTACAAAGCATACATAGACATTTATATTCAGCAT
>WFNM01000006.1 GCA_015488615.1 Sulfurimonas sp. | reverse complement strand
GAACTATATATGATGCATTTTTAGAAAAACTTAACATCACTACTGTATTAACAGAAGAGATGATTCGAGAAGTTGTTCTCAAACATATTTCAGAGTTTTCTATCCCAAAATCTTCGATAAAAAATGAAATTGCAGATTTTGTTATAGACAATTTACTTAACTATGGTCCACTCTCTACTATTATGCGTATATCAGGTCCTGGTCTCAATGATATTATTGTTAATACAAAAGACTATATTGATGTTATCTATGATGGTAAAACTATTGCGACTCCTTTTCGTTTTCGTAGTGAAGAAGATCTTAAGCATATCATAAATAGAATGCTTCAGTCTTCAAACAGAAAGGTTGACGAGTCTAGTCCTATTGCTTCAGCAAAGCTTCCTGATGGTTCTCGTATTGAGATTCAAATTCCCCCAGTTGCTGCAAACCTTGACAAAGATGGAAAAGCTGGTTCTTACGTGACAGTAAGAAAATTTAGAGATATTCCACTACTATTTGAATCTCTTATTGACTCTGATATGATTGATCTAAAGATAGCATACTTTTTACTTAAGGCTATTACTGGAAAACTAAATATTGTAGTCTCTGGTGGTACATCAAGTGGTAAGACGACATTTCTAAATGCCATCACTCGTTTTATAGATGAGGGCGATCAACTTTTAACTATTGAAGATACAAAAGAGATGAAACCTCAGTTACCATGTCATGCTATTCGCTCTTTTGAAACACGTCCGCCAAATGAAGAGGGAGCAGGAGAAATAGGCATCGAGTCACTTCTTCGTACAGCCTTGCGTTCTTCTCCTAGACGTATCATCGTTGGAGAGTGTCGTGGTCCAGAGATCGTAACTATGCTAAATGCCATGAACACAGGTCACCCAGGTTCAATGACTACTATACACGCCGATGATACAAAAGAAGCAATAGTAAGAATAGAAAATATGTTCTTAGAAGCTCGTCCAACAGCAAATATGACCTTTGTACGTTCTCAAATAGTTTCAGCAGTTGATCTTGTTGTGCAGATTATACGTTTTCCTGATGGTAAACGCCGTATTATCAAAGTTTCAGAACCTGAGAAACGAATAGAAGAGAACGGTGTTGTCTCAATGCTAGATATTTTTGAATTTGAACGTAATAAAAATGTAGATAATCCTATGGATTCTAGTGGCTCATTTCGTACTATATCTGCATCAACACGCTCTATAGAGAAGATGCTTCACAATGGTGTTACACTAGATAAACGTATATTTAATGATGATTATATTGTTACAAAAGAGATGTTAGTTGAAGAGCTCAAGGCCTTTCATCCAGAGAGAATGTGTGGATGGAAAGCAAATTATATGTCAGAGATTATCAAGTCTTCCTATACAACAGGTGGAAACCTCATTGAAAGATGGCCTAACCTAAGAAAATGAGCGAATTACAAATAGATATCTTACTTATTTTTATTATTAGCTTTAGTGCTGTGCTGCTATTGTATATAATTTATATAGAGATGCGAAGAATAAGACATATTTCCCTTATCAAAGAGATTATATCTTCAAAGTATGATGTAACAAATGATTTACTAAGTGAGACTAAAGAAAAGGTTGAAAACCGTAATATTCTTGTAAAGATAGAAGATCTTATGATCCGTGCTGGGATGGATTTTTCAGTTTATATCTTTATTATTATCTTTATTATATTTGTTACAATTTTAGGAAGTTCTTTTAGCCTCTTTTTGAGGCACTGGTCTGGTTATCTTATAGGGATACCTTTTGCTCTTTTCACTTTTAATATGATTTTACAAGGGATAATAACAAGAAGAAGAAAAGAGTTTAACAGACTTTTAGCAGTTGCTATAGCTGTTTTAGTTAAAATGATGAAAAATGGTATAGGGTTTGAGCAAGCACTAAGTAAATCTATAGAAGTTTCAAGCTCGGTTATGTTTAAAGAGTTATTTAATGGCTTTTTTAAAGAGAAAAATGCCATAGGTGAAGAGGAAGCTTTCATGCACTTAAACAAAAAAGTACATTCTAAAGAGCTTGCCATCTTTGCTCTCGCTATAAAAATAGGACGTGCTAGTGGTGGTCAGTTTTCTAATACCCTAGAAAAAGTGGAAAAGACTATTAATTATCGTAAGAAGATGCAAGAGAAAGTTGATGTTGTAACTCGTGAAGGAAGTTTTGGTTCTTATATTGTTGTAGGAATTGCTATCTTTTTATACTTCTCTTTAAATGGCAACTTTGATGGTAAACTTCACACATATTTTATGGAGTCAGAGTGGGGGCGTTTCCAACTTCTTGGTATTGCACTGTGGGTATTTACAGGTATGATTATTAACAAAATGATTACAAAGGTAGACAAATGATAGAAAATATTTTATATTTAATTATTATTTTATCTGCTATTTTAATAATAGCCTTAGTTGCTAGATATTATCTTATATCTTTTATGCATAATAAACGCATAGAAAATATTTTTGATGTGAAGGATAATGCTCTTCTTGGTACATATGAAAGTAAAAGAAAAGTAGCATTTAAACTCAAATTACAACGCGCTGGACTCAAACAAAAAGATTTTAATGAAATAGGAATAGCAGCTATTTTAGCAGGTGCTTCACTTATCGCTTTGACATTTATTATTAACTTTGATCCGATGATTAAATATTTTATTATCTTTTTAGGTCTTGTTATTCCTGTTGTAATGCCATTTCTTTACCTAGATGAGCAGGTAAAAGCAAGAATTAAACGTATAGATAATGATCTTGCTATTTTTATTGATCTTCTTATCATCATACTTGAAGGTGGTGGTGGTCTTAACAATGCTATAGATAAGGTCACGACAGATGGAAAGACAGTTCTAGGTAAAGATCTTTTATATGAGTCAAGTATGTTTAAGTATGAATTTATCACTTATGGTGGTGAAGTGGCTTATGCAAACTTGGCAAGTAGAACAGGTTCTGAAGCTATTGCAACTATAGTTGGATTTATGAAGCTTTCTGAAGAGACTGGTATCGGGGTAAAAACTATCTTTGAAAATCAGTCAGAAGAGATAAAAGCGGCAGAACTTTTGCAGGTTGAGAAAAAAGCAGCAACTATGAACATAAGTTTAACATTTACAATGTTTATTTTTATCATCCCAGCAGTTATTGCGATGATAGCATTTCCAATGTCCGCTGGGGCATTGATAAGTGGATTTTAACTAAAGGAGTTTTATGAAAAATAGAAAAATGAGATTAATAATTGGGATGCTAATAGGTTTAGTAATCTTTTCATCATCGGTAGCACTTTTAATGTACACTAAGATAGGTAAAGAGGAGAAAAAAAATGTCTCTTCTGTTGAAGTCTATGTTGCATCAAAATATATTAGTCGTGGAGATATGATAAAAGCGGATGATCTAGTAAAAGCTTCATTACCTAAAAGCTACCTGACATTTACTCCTTTAACTGCTAGTGAGATTATTGGTCGATATGCTACAGTAGGTATTTTTGCAAAAGAACCTATGCGAAAAGAGAAACTTTCTCTTACTAAACCTGTGGACGAAACCATTGTAATGTCGAAGGTGAAAAAAGTCATAAAATCTGAGAAAAAACAGCTTAAAGATAAGAGTTTTGTTCCAGATACCCTCACTGTCTCTCTCTCACTTTTTAGCAATATGGATAGTAGTTTAAAGCATGGAGATTTTATTGATATTGTCTCTGTATTGAGTGCAAATGGTACAAAATTTAAGACAAAGTATGTAGTACTTCATGTACCTATTTATACTTTTATAAGCAATAACACAAAGGTGAATACTTACAGCTTTAAGAGTGGTGAAGCAATGGCTTTTGCAGATTCTATAGTCTTGGAATTGAAACCGAATGAGATAAAGAACTTTCTTAATATGCACTATATAACACAGCGTCTCAATGCAAGAAGAGTTTTAGCTAATCCTGGTAACAGAGGTCAGTTATGGATGGTGAAGTGTAGTAATGATACAAATGCTAGTCTTTCAAAGATAAAAGAGCATATGATGGTTGATTATAAACAAAAAGTTATCAAGCGTAAACGTAAGCAGAATAAAAATCCAGTAAGTATCTCTTATGAATAAAAAAAGTTTGAAAAACTCTTGGCGCAAGGGAGATATGGGACTAGGACAGATTGCTGCTGTTCTACTTATAGTTCTTCCTACATTAGCATTTAGTGTGACATTTTTAATAGCATATTGGAATGTAATGCAAATAGATTATAAGTTAAAACTTATTGCAAATATGAGTGCTGATTTTTATAATTCAGTTGAAAATACTGCAACTATTGATAAAACATTAGAAAATAAGCTTTTAAGTAATGCTGGAAAATTGTGTCCAAAGAGTACATCACTTTCAGTCACTAAGTTAGGAAATGGCCCTACAAGTGGTGTTATTGATCTATATGTTGAGTATACAACACCAAATACACGTTACTTTGGTAATAAAAAAATGACAACTGCGATGCATACTTACTCGTATAATGATCAAAATTTATCTGTTACATTAACTTGTAAAAAAGGGAAGAAATGAAAAAAATAATACTATTAATGAGTCTCATTGTTGGCTTACTTGCAAATGATGTTGTTGTCTTTAAAAATGAATTTCATGTGCTAAAGCTAGATAAGAAAGTGCGAAAACTACTTATAGGTAATAGGAAGATGATAAATGTTTCTCTTTTGAGTGCCCCGAGTAATCGTGGAACTACACTTAAAATATTTGGTAAAAAAAGTGGAAACACTTCTATCCTTATTAAAAATAGAGATGGAAGCATAGTAAATTATCATGTTTATGTGAATGAAAACTTAGGTTTTATACAAAAAATGATAGATATGATTGAACCATCACTTAGACTAAGTAAAGTGGGTAAGAGTTCTACTGTGATAAAAGGTACTTTTAAAGATCCTCATAATAAAAAAAGAATTTATGCAATTCTTGCAAATGCAGGTATTGATCTGAAAAAATTAATGGATTTAACTGAAACAAAAGAAGTGAATAAAATGGTTCGTACAAAACTTTATCTTGTAGAAATCAATAACCAAAAAGCAAAAAATCTTGGTGGTGTTACAGGTATGAGTTTTTTCAGTAAGTATTTAAATTTACAAGTAAATCCTAGTGCTGATAATGGTGCAACATTTAGTGGATGGCTTTTAAATCAGTCTGGAAGTTTTACTTCTCAGACAGGAACTTCTATAACTGCTACCCTGAATTTTCTTCAAAATAGTGGTATAGGAAAGATTCTGGATGATACTGTACTTATGACTACAGAAGATAAAAATGCAAGTTTCCGTGTGGGTGGAGATGTTTACATTCCAATTGGTCTTACGCAAAATATTGGTTTTGCTCCAACTATTCAATTAGAGAAAAAAGAGTATGGACTTTTTTTAACCATTAAAAGTAACTTTATGGAAAAAGAGGGCTATATGCATATAGATGTTGATATAAAAGATAGTGAATTTGATACAAATAAGGACCATGATGTTCAGTTAGGTACTAATATATTTGTCCCATCTTTTATAGCAAAAAATATTAAAACTAATATAGTTGTGAAATCTGGTCAAGTAATAGCACTTGGTGGTCGCCTTCATACTGAAGAAGTAGAGAGAGAGGAAAAAATACCTTTCTTAGGTGACATTCCACTTTTAGGTGAGCTCTTTAAACATACTGTAAGCGGTGCAAAATCAAATGATTTACTTTTCTTTTTAGTTCCAGAGATTGTGGACGCGAACAAAGAGATAGATGATACTCATTTTTATAAAAAGTTTAAAAAAGAGGCTAATGTGTTTCATGAAAATGCTACAGATTTGAATGAGACTCAAGATGTTAAGGATGATGACAACTCTATGGTTGTTCATAATGATACCCAAGAAGATAAAGGTGAAGCTATAGATGCTGATGATGACCTTATGATAATAGAAGTAGAAGATGATACAAGTGATGAAGCTAACTCTACAAAAGTTTCTAAAGAAATAGCTGTACCTGCACAAAAAGCTTCACTACCTATAAAATCTAAAAAAACTTCTAATACAAAAGTAGCAGAAAATCTAATATATAGTGTTACTACAGATAAAATATTTTTACGATCTGAACCAGTTACTGGGTTAAAAAAAACTATTTGGAAAAAAGGTCATAAGTTTACTGTGAGTGAGAAAAAAGTTATTGATGGTACTACATGGTTTAAAGTTGATGAAAACTGCTACAAGGGATGTGAGAAAGAGAGTAGAAAGCTTTGGATCTCTGGTCGATTTATAGAAAAACTATAAGATTTATTAATAATTAAAGTTAGTAAAAATAATTTGCTTTATTTTTTTAATAAAGGTATAATAATTTAAGTTTATCATAATATAAAAGGAAATAAATGAAAAGTTTATTTAAACGTCTTAAGTCACAAAAAGGTATGAGTGGAGTTCTAGTAGCTCTTTTATTAGTAATCGTTGGTGTTGGTCTTGTTGCTGGAGTTAATACTTATATGAAAGGTGCTTCAAATAATATTCAGAAGGCTGCTAGTACTGCAGTAGATGCTGCAATCACTAACACGAAGTAATCGAAGTAGCAGTTTTCTCGTTCCCATCGTATCGATGGGAATACCTATAACCAGTAGTGTTCTACAATACTACAAAATAGAAGTTCCCGTTAAAAAAACATAATCTTTCCCCGTTATAGTCACACGAAATTTTTTCTGTTGCAGATACTTTTTAGAAAAAATAACATCCTTATACAGTAGTCCCATTTCAGAAAAAGCATAGTTCTTGACTTTTGCTCCATACACCATCTCCCCATCTATCCATCGACAATTAGGAAACCCCAGTATCATAGCCCCACTACGTTTAAGTTGGTTCTGTACTATGGACATGAGTAGTTTATTAAACTCTAGGTTTGAACTCTGCAGCGTTCCTATGCTTATGACTAAGTCAAATCTTTCTAGCTCTAAGTTCTCAAGGGTATTTATATCTGCTTGTATAAATCTTATGTTTTTATACTCTTTGAACTTCTCTTGTGCAGACTCTATCGCTGAAGTACAGTAGTCAATGCCTACAAGTTCTAAACTCTCAAAGTTTTCTGCTGTTTCAATGATGGCTTGAAACTCATCGCCACTATTGACACCGAGATTAAGGATTCTCACTCTTGTATCTATTTTGACATTTTTAAGAGCTTGTAGATAGTAGTAGAGATAAGCGGCCTCTTCATTCTTGTGGATAAGTGAAAAGATAGAATTTTTGCCATATTTATCTTCTTTCTCAACATCTTGTTTGTGAAAACTTACATCACTATTGAGCTTTTCATACTTTATGATAACAAAATACTCATCTATTATAACTGGAGTAAGCATTCGACACTGTAGTTGTTGTGCTAAATCTAGCCATGTTTTGTACCCTCTATAGATATACTCATGTGAGTCATGTAGAACTACATTACCATTATATGTTGAACTACTACAATCAGGGTTAAGTACCTTAAAGCTTAGAGTTTTTTTTGTAGAGAGTTTTTTAAGCTCAGTCTCTAAAGTGGGGATGACTTGTATCATTGGAGTTTGTGAAAAGTTTTGCATAAAAGAATTATACTTAAAATTTGACTCTTTAGAATGCAATTACTGTTCCAACTTTTAAATTTGTAGATTTTCTTACATTACTTTCAGTTAATTTTCCCTACAATATTGCTATGAGAATAGATAAATTTTTAAATGCAGTTAATATTACTAAACGTAGAAGTATCGCTCAAGATATGCTTGCAAACAAAGTGGTATGTATAAACAATGTTGTTGTCAAACCGAGTAAAAAAGTAGCTCTTGGAGATACTATAACTATAAACTACTTGGAGAGTACAAAAAAGTATGAGGTACTAAAGCTACCTACTACAAAGTCCACACCAAAATCTCTTCAAGTAGAGTATATTAAGGAGTTGTCATGAACTATGAAGAAGCCAAAGTAGCCTTCAGTTCACTTTTCGCTCATGAGATGAGTGATGCAAAGATGCGAGAGTTTTTGATGAGTATAAAACTAGATAAGTTTACATCCACAGAATCTATAGCAGCAGCAGCAGAAGTAATGAAAGCAAATTCTATAGACCTTCCTATAGATGAGGCTACAAGAGAGAGAGCTTTAGATATAGTTGGCACTGGCGGAGATAAGATAGGCTCTTTTAATATCTCTTCAACGGCAGCACTACTAGCCTCTTCATGTGGAGCAACTGTTGCTAAACATGGAAGTCGTTCTGTTACTTCAAAGAGTGGGAGTGCTGATATGTTTGAGGCTCTTGGAGTACGTCTTGACTTGAGTATACAGCAGAGTGCAAAACTTTTAGAGGAGAGTGGTTTTACATTTATGTTCGCACAGAACCATCATCCTGCAATGAGATTCATCATGCCTATTCGCAAATCTATACCTGAGAAAACTATTTTTAACATCTTAGGGCCCCTTACAAATCCTGCAGGAGTGAAAAAATTTATGCTTGGTGTTTTTGATAGAGCTTTTGTTCCTAAGATACTTGAAGCCCTAGAGATAAATGGTGCTACATCAGCTATGGTAGTAAGCTCAGAAGAGGGGATGGATGAGATTAGCATTAGTGGTGTTACTTATGCCTCACAGCTTCGTGATGGAGTATCTCATGAGTTTATCATTGACCCACAAGAGTATGGTATAAAAAAGATGCCTCTACAGGCGATAATGGGTGGAAATGCAAAAGAAAATGCACATATCTTAACTCAGATATTTGATGAGTCTGCTACAGATGCACAACGCGACATAGTCCTCATAAACACTGCTGCATCACTAATGGTCGATGGACTTGCTCGTGATATGCAAGATGGTTTAGAAATGGCAAGAGAAGCTCTAGGCAACAAAAGAGCAAAGAAAAAGCTCAAACAGATTATAGAAGTGAGTCAAAAATTATGATGATGTCGTATACATTAAGTGAGGATAATCTCTTACCTGTAGTCTCAAAGTTTGGAAGAAAAATAGCAGATGGAGTGGTTATTCTCAGGGGTGATTTAGCTGCTGGAAAAACTACACTTGTTAAAGCAGTAGCAGAAGCGATGGGAATACAAGAGAGTGTCACTTCTCCGACTTTTTCACTGCAACAGTGTTACGGTGAGAAGATATACCACTATGACTTGTACAACCATGGTTTAGATCACTTTATCTCGTTAGGGATGCTTGAAGAGTTAGAAAAAGAGGGTTTGCACTTTGTGGAGTGGGGTGATGTGGCACTTCAAGAGCTTCTTGAAGATGCAGGTATTCCTGTAACACTTATAGAAATAGAAAAAGTTGGGAATGACAAACGCGAGTACAAGGTGACTTATGCACACTCTTAAAGCAGTAAATCTCAAAAAGAGAATAAAATCCCTTGAGATAGTTAAAGGCATGAGCCTTGAAGTCTCAAGTGGTGAAGTAGTAGGACTACTCGGGCCAAATGGTGCAGGAAAGACCACTACCTTTTATATGATATGTGGACTTGTAGAAGCGAGTGATGGAGAGGTTTTTTTCGATGGAGAAAATCTCTCAAGTATGCCCCTACACCAACGTGCCATAAAAGGAATAGGCTATCTTCCTCAAGAGGCATCCATCTTTAAAGACTTGAGTGTGGAAGATAACCTTATGGTCGCTGCACAAGTAGGTATAAAAGATAAAAAAGCACAGATGGATAGAATCCAAGAACTTTTAGATATGTTCAACATCGAGCCTATTCGTCATCGTAAGGGTATTAGTCTCTCTGGTGGTGAGCGTCGTCGTGTTGAGATTGCTCGTGCACTTGTTAATAAGCCGAAATTTTTACTCCTAGATGAGCCTTTTGCAGGGGTAGACCCTATTGCTGTAATGGATATTCAAAATATTATAAAACAGTTAGTGACATATGACATTGGTGTACTTATAACTGATCATAATGTTCGTGAAACTCTCGATGTTTGTGATCGTGCTTATGTTATTAAAGCGGGCGAACTACTTGCACAGGGTACAAGTGATGAGATAGGGCAAAACGAAGATGTTCGCAAGCACTATCTCGGCGAAAATTTTAAGCTATAAAAAGATAAATGGCAGCTTTAAGACAGACTCAGAGTGTAGAGACAAAACATAAACTCTCTAACACTCTAAGAAATTGGCTGCCGATTCTGCACTCCTCCCTCTCAGACTTAGGTGAAGCGATGGCTCCCTTTGTCGAAGCAAACCCAGTTATAGAAGTGGAGTCGGGTTATGAAGAGAACTTTGAAGCTAAAATCCCTCGTAAAATTATCTCCCGTGCTGTTAGTAACTCCAGAACAGAACAGATAGAAGCATTAACTATCCAACATCGTACACTTTATGAGGTTTTAGATGAGCAACTAGAAGCTCCACTTTTTCCGACACCTATATCTCAAAAAATCTCTTACTTTGTAGTAGCTAATCTTGATGAATTTGGTTTTTATGAGGGGGACACTGAAAAGTTTTGTCAAAAGCATGCTATAGATGAGGCATTTTTTGAGAAAACTCGTTTACGCTTTGCTCATGTAGAACCTCTAGGCATAGGGGCAAAAAATCTTGCAGAGTGTTTTTTGTTTCAGCTTGATAACTCTGAGATAAGTGATGGGGCATATAGTCTAGCTGTAAAAATTATCAATGATATGCAAGCTATTCACGGATATGCAAAAGAAGAATACTTTAGCGAGGTTATGCATGTTTTAGGTACTTTTAAAAATCCTCCAAACATAGAGTACCAAGAAGAGTCCGCACAAATAATTCCTGACTTGATGATTTATTTCGATGCTGATGAGAACATAGAGGTAAAACTCAACGATGCTTACTATCCAACTATAAATATAGACACATCTTATGCAGTAAAGCATGAGTTTATTTCTCAAAAGATAAAAGAAGCAAAATCTCTAGTAGATGCACTAGATATGCGTAAAGCCACTCTTTATAAAGTAGGGCTTATGATAGTTGAGTATCAGTATGAGTTTTTCACAGGTGGACAGATAATGCCCCTCACTCTTAAAACTCTTGCCGATGAGTTTGGACACAACCCCTCAACTATCTCAAGAGCTATAGCCAACAAGTACATTGCCTGCGATCGTGGTACCTTTGCTATGAAAGAGTTCTTTACGACTGCCATAGATGAAGATGTGAGTAATGCAGCTATTAAAGAGTATCTTATATCTTTAGTAAAAGCCGAAAGTAGAGAAAAACCACTTAGTGATATGAAACTTCTTGCACTAATAGAGGAAAAGTTTAAAGTAAAGATGGTTCGTCGTACTATTGCTAAGTATAGAAAACAGCTTAATATCGCAGGGTCTAGTGAGCGTAAGAAGCTTTAT
>WFNM01000005.1 GCA_015488615.1 Sulfurimonas sp. | reverse complement strand
TTATCTCCATCCATAAGAAGTTTAGCTATTTTTTCCTCTTCATTCATTGCTAAGTACTCTTCATCTACTGCATCATTATCCACAGCTTCTTTTGTGGAAAAGTGCTCTATGAAAACAAAGAGTGCTTCACCTTTAGGTAATCGGTTGAAGATGAGGTCATCACAGATTTTTTGCTCTTCTTTGGGAATCTTATTTAATGGGATGATATGCTTTACATTGATGATAACAGAAGTAAGCCCCGCTTCTATACAGTGGTGTAAAAACATCGAGTTAAGATAAGGTCGTGCATCTTTATCTAGTCCAAAAGAGATGTTTGAAAGACCTAAAGTCGCACTTACTTCTGGGTGCTTTTTACGAAGAGCACGGATAGCTTCGATGGTGTTTATACCAGCATCCCAGTACTCTTCATCTCCACTTCCAAGTGTGAAAGTAAGCACATCAAAGATTAAGTCCTCTTTTTTGAGTCCATGTCTAGAAGTCGCTAAGTCGATGATACGGTCAGCTACTTTGAGCTTATCTTCCACAGTTTTTGCCATTCCCACTTCATCGATAGTAAGACAGACAAGAGAGGTACCAAACTTTTTAGCAAGTTGACACACTGCATCAAATTTTGGCTCACCATCTTCAAGGTTGACAGAGTTTAAAACTGGTTTTCCACCTATATGTTTGAGTGCTGTTTCAAGTCCTTTAGTTGATGTTGAGTCCGGCATCAATGGCAGTGCAATTTTCTGGTTATACATCCCAATAACAGCCGTCATATCCTTAGTTTCATCACGTCCTGCAAAGCCGACATTGACATCTATCATATGAGCACCTGCACGCACTTGCTGTTGTGCGACAGAGAGAGTTCCCTCATAATCTTCAGCTAAAATGAGTTCACGAAAGGCTTTACTTCCTGTGGCGTTTGAGCGCTCTCCCATAAGAAGTGGTGCAGGCTCTTGCTTGAGTGGTGTAGTGTTAAAGAGTGAGGCTATAGAAGTCTCATGACTTCCAGTTGCTGCCTTTGGTGTTTTGTCAGTGACCGCATTTACAAGAGCACGGATATGCTGCGGTGTAGTTCCACAACAACCACCTAGGAAACTCACACCATCATAGTTTAAAAACTTCTCTTGTTGTGCTACAAATTCATCTGGTCCCATAGGATAGTATGTGTAGCCTCCACGATTTTGTGGGAGACCTGCATTTGAGTGGACAGAGATAGGTTTGTGCCAAAGTTCTGAAAGTGTTTTGACATGTTTGAGTACCTGTTCAGGACCTGTTCCACAGTTAAAACCAAGACTTAAGATGTCAAAAGGCTCTAAAATAGTGGCAATAGTAGTAGCATCAGTACCAATAAGCATAGTGCCACTAAGCTCAATAGTTACAGAAATCATAATAGGCAGTTCAGTTTCCATCTGGCGATTTGCTTCTTGACAAGCATGAAGAGCTGCTTTTATCTGCAGAGGGTCTTGACAAGTTTCTAGTAGAAATATATCTGTCCCACCATCTATAAGAGCCTTACAAAAGTCAGTATATCCAGCAAACATCTCATCATAAGTAATATGCCCAAGTGAAGGAAGTTTTGTACCAGGTCCAACACTTCCAAGACAAAAACGCGGATGCTCAGGTGTTGAGAACTCTATACACTTTTGTTTTACAAGCTCTGCTCCAGCCTTTGTAAGCTCATAAGCACGATCTCCTATCTGGTACTCATCTAATACCCAAGAAAAAGAACCAAAGGTATTTGTCGTGATGAGGTCAGCACCAGCAGTAAGATAGGCATGAAATATTTCGCTGAGAATTTCAGGTGCTGTAACATTGAGTAGTTCATTACACCCTTCATTGCCTTGCCAAGCCTCTTTACTTATCTTATCATCTCGTTGTTGGAGCTGTGTACCCATAGCACCATCTATAATGAGTGGACGTTTTTTTATTGTCTCTAAAATGTATTGTTTAGTATTCATAGCTTAATTTTATCATTTTTGTGCATAAAAAATTCTTTTAAGAAAGATATAGATTTTTATAGCTATAATTAAAAATATAAAACGAGATAGGAGTTTAATATGTTAAGAAAAATTTTAGCAACATCTTCAGTAGCTCTTTCACTTATTTTAAGTGGATGTGGCAGTAACAGTGATAGTACATGTCGTATGAATGTGCAACTTTCACTAGATAAGGGGAACTATGCTCAAGCAATAGATGCTCTTAATGGTAGCTGTTCATCAGCATTTGTACAAAGTGATAAAAATTACAACTTAGCAACAGCTTATATGGGAAAAGCAGGCTTGAGTGCAAGTGATGTATTGAAAATCATTATTGATGCTGACAATACAAGCGGATCTGGCAATAATAATACTTTTTCAACTTTTATTGCAAGTTTTAATAAGGATAAAAGTGCAAATGCGACCGTCTATTTACAAGATGCACAAAATTATTATCTTAAGTCTATTGCACATAATGGAAAAAATACTATTAATAGCTTATGTAGTCAAGCAGATCTTAACAGTAGTGATAGTACACGTTTAAGTAGTGCTTGTCTCTATTTAGGTTTCAACCAAACATTGCAAACAGTGAATACGATTACACTTTTAACGGGGAATGTAGATGCCTTAGTCTCTTCTCTTGATAGTAATAGTGATACTACACCATTAGATATGCAAGCTAGCTTAGATGCTCTTGCATGGGCTGTTGATGTAAACAATACTTTACCAAATAATTTTACTGTAAGCGCATCAAATATTACAATAAATGAGAATAATGTAACAGCTTTATCTCTTATCTCTCCATCAGGTGAGACCTTTTATAGATTGGCTAAAAATAGTGTAAGAGATAGTAATAATAGTACTATTTTAACAGATGGCTATTGTGATGTAAATGGAAGTAAAGCGAACTGTAGTGGCATTGAATATAGCGATGGTAGTATAGATATGGCAAATTCTGTTTCATCAAGTTGTTATGCATGTCCAGTAGATTTTGGTAATAATAGCACACAAAATGTCGCTGACCTTTTAGTGAATACTCTTAATGGCGGAACAGATGCTATTGCAAATGTATCAAATGATCCAGATATTATGGATAGTGTCAATCAATTCAAAACAGACTTAGGTGTGAGTGCTGATCAAAATGTGACTGTTCAAGATATATTGAACTATCTAAGCAAGTAAGGAATAAAAAATGAAAAGATTAATACCACTTTCTTTTATGGCACTTAGTTCTCTGCTTCAAGCAGATATGGCGATTCAAGAATTCCTCTATAAAGATGCTCGTATTATGGGTGCTGGTGCAGCAAATACTGCGGTTGGTGGCTATTCAAGTTCTCTTTTTTACAATCCAGCAGGACTTATTAATATCAAAAAATCACACGGGGTGGAAGTTGAACTTTTAGGTTTAAGTGTAACAAGTTCATCTAAAACACAAGCTTTTCTCAATGATATAAGTGATGCTAACGATACTGAAGTTATAGATGTAGTGAAGAAGTACTCTGGTGATGCTTTTAATGAAGATGTAGCAAACTATAGCTCTTTTTCTTACCATACTGATTCAAATATAGCATATTCTATGGGTATCTTAGCTTCTGGAGATATTAACTTTATTCCTCATGCAAATGAAGGGACAAATGGACTTTTAGAACTTCATGCTAGAGTATATAATGGAATTACACTCGGTGCTGCTTATAAATTAGAAAATGTATTAGAGGGTAGTCTCACACTTGGTGTGGGTGCTACATATATGCAGCAAAAATCTTATGAAGTTGGTTTGACCGAGTCAGAAGTTCTTCAGCATAAAGATGACCTAGCAACTTATATACAAGATACTTATGAAGTGGATAACTCAGGATTTGGTATAGATTTAGGTCTTTTATATGAACCCTCATTTCTTACTTTCTGGCATCCATCTTTTGGTATGAGTCTTATGAATATAGGAACATTAAACTTTGCAGATGTCTATGGGGCACAACCTATGACTCTCAATTTTGGTGCAGCTGTCTCGCCTGAAATCTCTTGGTTAGATGCACTTACCGTTTCACTTGATTATGTAGATGCTCTTAATGCACAGCAGATGAGAATAAGAAACTATAATCCATATTATAGTAAAGACCAATATGATAATGCAAATATAGAGTTTGATATGTTGCAACATATTCGTGCTGGTGTAAGTGCTGGTGTTATTGATAACTCATGGTTTTTGCTAACACTTAATAGTGGACTTTATCAGGGTTCTTATACTGCTGGTCTTGATATACAACTCACTGTGTTAAAATTACAATTTGCCACCTATCAAGAGCAATTGGGTTCTCAAGTTGGACAGTTAGAAGACAGAAGATATATGGTTCAATTAGGGATAGGTTGGTAAATTATCACAAATTAATTATATAAGTAAATAAAATCATTATAATTAGTATAATTTATAATTATTTCACTTGTTTAAGTATTTATACCCCTGAGTTAATGGTATAATATCTAAAATGAACAGCATGGAGTATAAATATGAGTGAAAAGAAAAAAAATTTTAAAATACCATCACCGTGGAGACATAAGCGTTATATAGTATATATAATAGCAACTATTGTCTCTCTTGTCCTGCCGTGGATTGTTATTAATGGCAACCACTTTTTCCTATTAAGCTTCGATAAAATGAAACTTCATCTTGCCTTTGTGCAGTTTGATATGCAAGAACTTTATCTTATGCCTTTTCTTTTAATGTTACTTTTCCTTGGTATCTTTGGTATGACTGTTGTAGGTGGTCGTGTTTTTTGTGGATGGGTATGTCCCCAGACTGTATTTCGAGTTATCTATCGTGATTTAATAGAAACAAAAATTCTCAAACTTCGCAAACGTATAAAAAATAAACAGCAAGAACCTGATATGTCTAAGCCTGAAAATAAGGTCAAGAAAATTATAGCTATAATTATTTGGTCTTTATTGGCTATTCTCGCTGGTGCAGACTTTATCTGGTACTTCGTTCCTCCTCAAGATTTTTTTAAATATTTAGCAAATCCTATGGATCACTTAACTACATTTGGTTTTGTACTTGGTGTAGCACTTTTCCTCATATATGACATAGTATTTTTAAAAGAGAACTTTTGTATCTATGTATGTCCCTATTCACGTGTGCAGTCAGTTCTCTATGATGATAATACTATTATGGCTCTGTATGATGAGCATAGAGGTGGACATATCTATAAGGATCACGAGAAGCAGTTTACTAAACAAAAAGAGATTCAGGTAGAAGAGCCTAATGCTGAGTGTACGACATGTGAGTCTTGTGTGACTGTATGTCCTACTCATATCGACATTCGTCAAGGTCTACAGCTTGAGTGTATTAACTGTTTAGAGTGTGTGGATGCTTGTACAACAGTTATGGGTAAACTTGGTAAACCTTCTCTTGTAACATGGTCAAGTGACTATGAGATAGTAGAGCAAAAAGGAAAGACAAAATACTTTCGTCCTAAGGTTCTCGCTTATATTGCACTTCTTGTAGGTATAAGTATCATTCTTGGTGTTATGGGAAGTAAAAAAGAACATATGCTTCTAAATATTAATAAAGAAACTCGCCTTTACTCTGTGAAAGCTCTTCCTGATGGTAAGTTTCGTGTTGATAACTCTTATATATTTTTACTTCAAAATACAGAAAGTAAAAAGATGAAATTTTACTTTGATATTATTCCTCCAAAAGGTATGGAAGGAAAGATTTTTATAGTAAAACCAGCAAAACCTTTTATGGCAATTCCTGATGCAAGAAAGAAGAAGATTGTTACACTTAGAACAACTGATGTTCTAGTGGATAATGCAAGAAAAGATACTATTATTCCTATTACTATTCATGCTTATGCTCTTGATACAAATGGTAGTAAAAGTACGAAAATTTCTGTCTACAGAAAATCAACTTTTACATATCCTAAAGAGAGTGTTTTAAAAGCAGCAAAATAAAGCTTTAGAATCTCTATCTTCCTCTCAAACTTTTTGTGGTCTTGGTAACCACAAAAGGGAAAAAATCATTCTCTAGATTATTATCAACAAAACAAAAATAATTTTTTGCTATAATACTGCTCAAAGTTTTAGAACTTAGTTAAAATCATCAAAGGATAAAAATGGCTTTTTCAACAGAAAATAGAAAAGGTACGATCTCTGGTATAATATTTGTTGCAATTTTTGCAGCTGCAGCAACTATGATAGCAGGTTTTGCACCAATAAAAGCACTTGGAATATCTCCACTTGTTATAGGTATCGTGATGGGTATCTTTTATGCAAATACTCTCCACCAACATATTCCTAGTGAATGGGGAACTGGTATCACTTTTTCAGGTAAGAAGATTCTACGTTTTGCGATCGTATTTTACGGTTTTCGTATTACATTTCAACAAATTATGGAAGTAGGTATGAGTGGATTTATGGTCTCACTTATTATGCTTTCAACTACTTTCCTTATTGGAACCTATCTTGGTACAAGAATTTTTAAAATGGACAGAGATACTTCAATGCTAACAGCAGCAGGTGCAGCAGTATGTGGTGCGGCAGCAGTTTTAGCAACAGAACCAGTACTTAAAGCAGAAGGTCATAAAACAGCAGTTGCTGTCTCTATGGTTGTCCTTTTTGGTACTATCTCTATGTTTTTATATCCTGTTCTTTATGCTTCTGTGATTGAGCCTGCGACAGGTTTCTTACATATGACTCCAGAGCAGTTTGGTATTTATGTCGGTGGTACGATTCATGAGGTTGCACAAGTTGTTGCTGTCCCTGCTTCAGTACAAGGTGCTCCAGTAGAAATGGCAAACTCAGCAGTAATTGTTAAAATGACTCGTGTTATTATGATTGCTCCTATGCTTATAGTTCTTGGTATTTATCTTTCAATGCAGGCAAAAAAAGCTGGTGGTGAGGGTAATGGTTTAACACTTACTATTCCCTGGTTTGCAGTTTACTTCGTTGGTATGGCAGGATTTTATTCTGTTTTAGTGACATACTTTGGACTCAAAGCAGATACTCTTTCTGATACAGCAGTACTTCTTAACTCCATTATTGGAAATATTAATGAAGTGGATACATTCTTGCTTACAATGGCTATGACTGCTCTTGGTATGGGAACAATATTTTCAAAGTTTAAAGGTCTTGGTCTTGCACCGCTTTACACTGCTGGTAGTATGTTTATATGGCTTGTTATAGGTGGTTTTGTTGTTACTAAGGTAGTGACTTCTATCTTTTAATAGAACTATTTAAGTAGGTTATGACTTTATAAGTACTATAATTTACTTAAGATAATTTAAGGAGCTAAAAGATGTCGCACTTACCAAGTACACTCAACTCTTTTTGGCTCTGGAGAGAGATCTCTTCAAAACTCGGTGTCTCAAATCCAGCCTATAGGTATTGGAAAAATACATCGAGTTTAAAACTCAATAATAAATATGTATTTTTGAAAAAAGACACACTTCCCCAAAAATATCTTCATATTCAAGAGATACTAACAGATCTCTCTGGACACCTTCCTATTAAGTTCGCATCAGATCAACTTCATGTAAATGAACATCTTTTTTCAAGTGATAAGATGAGACTACATAAAGAGTTTGACTATAAATTTGTTGAGGATGTGAAATTTGTAAATATCAGAAAATTTTTTCGTGAAAATGGCATTCGAGTAGGGAAAAACTCTCTTGTTCAATTAGGGAGGATGAAAGACTTGGAGTTGACACTTGAGTCTACATTCTATAGGCTCAAAGATGATTATGCTGTAGTGGTTTACAACTAATGAGTTCTTTTTTTATCGCATATAGCGATCCACTTTTCTCAATAATTGTATTTTTTGTTATTATTTTTATGATAGCTTTTTTTTCTTATTGGTGGAATAAATATCGCTATAGTGAAGATACTAAATATCTTGCAAATTTCTTAGATCAGTTCTCAACACTGCCCTCAAAAGAAGAACTAAGAGTACTTATTAGTAGTGGTGATCTTTCTGAAAAGTCATGGCTTCTCTTAGCTACTTCTTACTATAAGAATGGAGATTATGAAAAAAGTATAGAGATTTATAATGAACTACTTAAAGTTTGCAATCATGAAAACAAATTAGAAACTATGTATCTTTTAGGAAAAACCTATTTTAAAGCAGGATTTTTGGAGCGTTCAAAACAAATATTTTTAGAGATACTCAAAACTACTCCTCGTACACCAGAAGCATTAAAGTATCTTCTTTTGATCTATGAGTATATGCGAAACTATCAGTCTGCTTTAGACGTCCTAGAACCTCTAGATGAACTAAATAAGGATATTGCTTTAGATACTATTTACCTGCAAACATTAGCTCTTCTCAATGAATCAAAGTACTCACCTCAAGAGAAAGCTATATTGCTTCTAAGTAGTTATAAAAAGCACCATCAACTAGCTTATATGACATTCGAGTATATATTTAGGGTTAATCCTACCTTAGCATGGGAGAATTTCGATAATTCAAAGAGTGCATTGTTGAGCGATATACTGTGGAGAGTTGAGCAAAAGGATTTGAATTTAGATATAATTTCACAAAATGGCTATCTTCGGGAACTCTATACGGCACGTGGTGATGTAGAACTTGCATGGAGTAGTATAGTTTTTGAACTGGATATACTTATAAAACTTCAGGGTAAAGCGAATGCTACTCTGAGTTTTGAGTACATTTGTGAAAACTGTAAAAAAGTATATCCATTCGCTTTTTATCGCTGCACATCTTGTCACACAATAGACACTTCTCGGGTAGAGTGGAGTTTGAGTAAGGATTATTATAAAGATTTTAGTCAAGAAAATAATTCATTCCAGTAAGAAAATAATTAAAAAATAGAAGAGGCTCTTATGAATAAAAACATTAAAATATTAGAAGAACAACTCAATTATAAGTTTAAAGATAAATCGCTTATTATTGAAGCGCTGACACACAAGAGTTATAAGCAGCCCTACGATAATGAGCGTCTAGAATTTTTAGGTGATGCGGTACTTGACCTTATAGTTGGTGAGTATCTTTTTGTCAAATTCAGAAAATCAGATGAGGGGAAACTCTCTAAAATAAGAGCTTCTCTTGTAAATGAGACAGGCTTTGATAAGCTTGCTCGTGCACTAAGCTTAGGTGATTATATACTCCTCTCTAATGCAGAAGAGAATAATGGAGGCCGTGAAAAATCATCACTCCTTTCTAATGCTTTTGAAGCTGTTATGGGTGCTATCTACCTTGAGGCTGGCCTTGATATAGTGAGTAAAATAGCAATAGACCTCATAGAGTCTAATCATGATGAGATTTCACTTGATTCACTCTTTCGTGATTTTAAAACAACACTTCAAGAACTTACTCAAGCTCGTTTTGGGATTACTCCTGAGTATAGAGTCCTCTCTAGCCGTGGACCTGACCATCTCAAAGAGTTTGAAGTTGGTGTATTTATAGAGGGTAGGGAGTATGCTCGTGCTTTAGGTAAAAGTAAAAAGATTGCACAGCAAGAGTCTGCAGAAGTAGCAGTAAAAATGCTTAAAGAGGAGAAATAGTGAATAGTTTTGGAATGAAGCTGCGTTTTAGTACATTTGGTGAGTCACATGGTAAAGCACTTGGCTGTCTTCTTGATGGTGTTCCTGCTGGTTTAGATATAGATGAAGAGTACATTCAAAGTGAACTTGATCGCCGTAAACCAGGTAAAAGTGAGTTTGAAACTGCTCGTAAAGAGGCTGATAAAGTAGAGATACTTAGTGGTGTATTTGAGGGTAAAAGCACAGGTACTCCAATAGCTATGATTATTTTTAATACAAATCAGAAGTCAAAAGATTATACAAATATTAAAGATGTATTTCGCCCTGGTCATGCTGACTTTACTTACTTTCATAAGTATGGCATAAGAGATTATCGTGGTGGTGGACGTAGTTCTGCTCGTGAAACTGCTGCTCGTGTTGCTGCTGGAGCTATTGCAAAACTTATGCTAAAAGATCTAGGTATAAGTGTGAAGAGTGGTATAAGCGAGGTTGCTGGGATTAAGAGTGAAGTGTTTAACTATGAGTCTGCACAAAGTAGTATTATTTATGCACTTGATGCTAAGGCTGAAGTTGCTCAAAAAGAGGCAATTCTCAAAGCTAAAAATGAGCATGACTCTGTAGGTGGTGTTTCTCGTGTACTTATAGAAGGTGTTCCTGTTGGTTTAGGACAGCCTCTTTACTATAAACTAGATGGTGTCTTAGCAGATGCTATGATGGGATTAAATGCAGTAAAAGCAGTAGAAATAGGTGATGGTGTTTTAAGTGCTCGGGCAATGGGTTCTACAAATAATGATGCTATTCGTGCAGTTGGGTTTGAGTCTAACCATGCAGGTGGTATTTTAGGTGGCATAAGTAATGGGGATGACATTGTTCTTAATATTTACTTTAAACCAACTCCCTCTATTTTTAAACAGCAACATACTGTGACTACAAACAATGAAGAGGTTGACTTCTCACTTAAGGGTAGACATGATCCTTGTGTAGCTATTAGAGGTACTGTAGTATGTGAATCAATGGCTGCATTAGTTATAGCAGATATGTTACTTTTAAATATGGGGTCAAAGATGGAGGGTCTTTTAAAATATTATAACTAATCCATCATGTCGTTAATGATTTTTTCAATATAGCCTTGTGCTTCATGAAGTTTTTTAGTTCCTTCTTCATTATCTTTCATATCCATGCTTATAATCCAGTTTTCAACTGAAAGAAATCCCATATGCATCTTATTTTCGTTAGTTTTCTTGTAGATATAGAAAGAACATGGGGCCCAAGCACCAGCTTCAGGATGATTCTTAGATACGGGATAGATTACATCAAGTTTACAGATTGAGTAAGTGTGGTAAAAATCATAAACACCAGTGTACCCATGGTCATCTAAAATCTCTTCTTGAATATTTGTATAGTTAGGTAGTAGGAAACCTAAAGGTTCCATCTCTGCTTCGAATTCAGCTTCAAAATCATCAATAAAATCTGAAGGAGATTGTCCATCGTAGTTTACTTCCATTTCAAAGTTAGTTGCTAATCTCTTATGCGGAAACTTTACTGTAGTGTTAAGTTCTTTAAATGTACCATTTGGCATAGCAACTTTAAGTACTTTGTGGATTAAATTAGCATATGCAATTAGATCTGGATCATTTACTGGAATACCCGTTACCCTAGCCATACCATTAATTGTTAATGTAGAAATATTCATTGAGTTATCTTTATCTTCCCAAATAGACATGGTAAGTGGTGTTAAGACACCAAAGCTAGGATATTTTTTAATCAGTTTGAATGTTAGATCATTATTAAGATACATTGCAAGATTATAAATTTTGTAGTTTACTTTTCCAAATCTTGTTTTAAATGGTTTGTTCATATTATTGTTACCCGGAACACTTAAATCATTTGCATCAAATACTGTTTCAATAGACTGTGTTGTAATCTTTCCATCTCTGTTTGCCGAAGTAAAAATCTGAATATCTTGAATATTTTTAGATTTCTCTGTTACTGATACTGTAGAACTTGCACAAGCTGTTATTGACATTATAACTAGTGCGAGCATAATAAATGTATATATATTTTTCACATTTATTCCTTTATATAGATAATTAGTATTGATTTTACCATTTTCTACATATAATATATATTAACAAGTTAGTAATTTTACTCTATCGCCTACATTAATTTCATTTTTTGCACTTATCACTTTAATAAATACCCCTCTATCACTCTTTAGTAGCTTAGGGAGCTTAGAATCAACACTTGAGAGACCTTTGCATAGTGTACAGTTTTGTGTTATTTCTAAAATAGTTTCTCCAATTTGTACTCTGTCCCCAGCCTTAAGATGATAAGGACTGATATCTATGAGGATATTTTCCCCAAGAGAGCCAGTATCAAGAGTTATATTGCTTTCTTGTGCAAGTTTGTAACTTGCAAGAGAAGTAAGTAAAATTGAACGCATAAGATTTTTATTGTAAAATTTGTCATCATATATACCAAATTCATCAAGAAAAATCTTATTTACCTTAAGTCTTGTTTTTTCTGTATTATCTTTTGTAATAAAAAGTTCTAGTACTTTTCCTGTCATATTATGCTCTTGTTATTGAAGTTTATTTATGTAAGTTATTGGGAGTGGAACGGAGTTCCTAGAGCAGTAAAGAGAAGGCGATTTATAAAAAATCCCTTCATCTTTGCAAAATCATTATTTGATTTTAGCTTTACCTTTACCAGTTTTACCTTTACGGTCAACCCAAGTCATAATTAATTTATCACCCTTTTTAAAGCCATCAGCTTTAAGTTCAAATTTGAAGATAGGATTTTTAGATAAAAATTGTGAAGTTGAGAAGTCAACAACTTGAATACCATTAATCTCACCATTAATGTGAACGATAAAGTTTGCATCATCTCTATTTCCTGTTTTTTTCTCCATCATATTAAATGTAGTCATACCATGCTTTGCCATAGCTTTAACTTTAATAACACCATTTTTTAATTTTGCTTTTATTTTCATAAGATACCTTTATTAATTAATTTTTTGTAAAAAGATGAAGATATTAACCTTCACAACCACCAAGTGCAACATCTAAAGTTTTCTTAGCAGCATATAGCTTACCATCTTTACCTTTAGCAACTATTGTTATCGTACCTGATTTACCCATCTTGATTTTAACAGAGTATTTATTGATGCTGTATTTGTTTGTAGTGATTGCCATTACAGCAGCTTCAGGGTTAGCATCTTGTAGAAGTAAAAGACTCTCAACATCTAAGTCAGTTGAAAAATCAACAGGAACTGCACCACCATTACTTGCCACATCAGGTGTCTTAAGTGTAACACCCTCCATTACTAGTTCACTAGTACCATACATTGCTTTAATAGCATCATCAACTGTTTTTGCTGACCATGTAGCCGGCTTAGTTCTTCGATAGTCTTCTGCTCTTACACTAGCAGGTACAGCAGCTATAGCTAATGCACCCAGAGTTAAGTTTAAAAAATTTCTTCTTTCCATAATTATTCCTTTTGTTAAGTTTACTTGCCGTTGATTAGATAATCAACAACAGTTTTAAAATCTGCATCAGAGAGACTAGATCCACCCTTTGCTGGCATACCACCGTCTGTACCGTGAATTGCATTCGCATATACTTTCTTCATGCCATGAGCTAAATACGGTGCCCACTCAGCTTTATTACCAAGTGCAGGACCTACGCCATTTCCATGACACATTTCACAAGTGTTTTTATATACAGAAGCAGGATTAACTGCTACCTTTTTCTCTGCTGGAAGATTTCTTGCATCACTCATTGGAGGTAAGAAGTTGCTGATTCCAGCACCTTTGATATGCACTACTATCGCAGTAGGTGCCTGACAATTTTTCATACAAGGTGTAGCACCTTTTTTGATTTTTTGTGCACCAAAATTAGCTGCATCTGCATAAAATGCACGCACATCATCGAGAGCTTGTGGACCATCAATATTTGGCTCAAAACCATTTCTATTAGGCATTTTTATTTTTAATAATTTTTCACGATTAAGTACATAATCATCATCAACATCTATACCGTCAATTTTCATTTCATTAACATTTAAAATATAAGCAACTAAGGCATATACTTGATCATCACTTAATGACTTAGTAAATGGGTGAGGCATAGCATCTTTAATATACCAGAATAGTGTAGTAGCTTTTGGCCAGTATGAACCGAATTCACGTACAGGACCATCAGCTTCTGGATCTTTCCATCTATTGTTCGTTAAAGTTTTTTGTAGGTCATATGCATTTCCTTTGGAAAGTGAAGGGTATCCACCACCACCTGAACCGAAGTCACCGTGGCAAGCTACACATTTTGCATCATAGATATCACTACCTTCATCCGCAGTACCACTACCTTCTGGTAAACCAGTACCATCAGGCATGATGTCTGTATTCCATGCTGCTATCTCATTAGCAGTCGGAACTCTACCATTGTTAATCTTCGGTGCATCAGCTGCTACTTGTGGGTCTACATAGTAAGGGCCAGTTTTATCATTAACTACTGGATAAGTGCTTCCACCATCGATAGTTGCCTTACCATTAGCTTCAGTAGTTGCATGTGTAATAGATGTACTAGCACCCATACATCCAGCAGTAAGCAGTGCTAAAGCAGCTGCTGTAGACATACTAAGAATGAGTTTACGATTGAATTTAAGCATCTTTCACCTTCTTCATTGTTCTAATTTCCACATGGTTAACTTTACCAGTTTTAGTAACTTCCCATGTCTCTACAGCATTTCTATGATACACTGCTTCAACACCCATTACACTTACTTCTTGATCTATTGTAGGTTGAATATATCCTGCATCATCTGTAGCTCGTGAAGTAAGAAGAAGTTCCTTGCCTTTTTTATAAGTATACATATAAGCCCAACGAGTCCAAGATTTTGGAAGTACTAAACCTTTTAAATATGCTTTAACATAGTTACGACCACCATCAAATGATAAATCAACACCTGTTATTGTACCCATTCCAGACCATGCTAGTCCTTGAATTTCTACAATATCACCATCTTTTAATGAAGTCCAATCGATTTCAGGAGATGGAGAAGTAACTGTTGAGTTTACTTCATTTGCATAGAAATGCTGGATTGCTTTTCCTGTTGGTTTAAGGTCAGTATATTTAGCAGTTTCTTCTTTAGCATACCATGGTGCAGCAGCAAATTCTAAACGCTTTAGCCATTTAACACATAAGTTTCCTTCCCAACCTGGAAGTACGATACGTACTGGATATCCTTGTTCTGGGCGAAGTGCTTCACCATTTTGTCCCCAAACTATCATAGCATCATCCCAAACTTTATCGATTGGAATTGTTCTACCCATTTCAGAACTATCAGAACCTTCTGCTAACATCCATAGTGCTTCTTTTTTCACACCTAAGTCAGCTAAAATAGTTTTGAGGTAAGTTCCAGTCCACTGAGCTGAAGCCATAAAACCTTTAGCAAATTGTAGAGAATTAAATTGTGGTCCACGCCACTCTTGTCCACCATTAGCAGGGCACTCAATAAAGTGAATACGAGATACTGATGGGTAACGTTTGAGTTCTTCTAAAGTAAGAACAATTGGCTTCTCTATAAGGCCATGAATCATTAAGCGATACTCTGCAGGATCTATATGTGCTGTACCACCATGAGAACGAGAGAAAAAGAGACCATTTGGTGTAATGATTCCCATTGACTCTTGAAGCGGTGTAACAGCGATAGATGCTCTGAAGTTACCTGAAGCTAGTAGCTTTGTATTTCTTCTTAGTACATTGTGCTCATATTTTGAGGGTACACCATATCTATTTTTAGTAACTGGGTCACCCCAAGTTTGTCCCCACGGAACATGTTTCATGATCGCAGGATCATCGGCTCTAGCATTAGATGATATAAGAGACGTTCCAGCTATAGCAGTTACTGAAGCAGCTGCTTTTTTGAAAAAATCTCTTCTATCAATTTCTTGATTAGATTTTTTATTATCCAAATTTTCTCCTTTAAAGGTTGTTATTGCTTAATATTTAAATTGTATATTTTACTCTGCAATTAAATGTACAAAGCTTTTACCATCACATTATGCCATGTTATGCTTAAGTATATATTTATGAATTAGGGCATTTTAGGGTTTTGTGATAGAAAAATATAATAATGATGAATTATTAGGCGAATCATGTTACAAAATGTAACACAAGAGAAAAATCTATTTCTCTAGAATACCCATAATAAGGTAATTATTGTTAGTTTTATCCTGAAAAAATATCACATTATAGGCTTCATGAGGAATTTCTTTTATATCCTCATCATTAAAGAGAGGGGATTGCTTGTATTTGTGTGCTTTTGTTGGAAGATTGACTAAAATCGTATCAAGATAAAGCTTGAACTTTTTAGTGGCATTAAAATCTTTTAAAAGAAATTTTTTGAGTATGGCTTTGAGCTGTGTCTCATAGCTTGGGGTGCAGAGTATTTGCATTATTTCTCCTGCATCTTGAGCCAGTCTGAAATCTCTTTCATACTGGCAAAGAATTGTTTTACACTACTTTTATCAGCCTTGTAAGCACTTAGGTCTTTTTGCATAGCTTTTACTAACTCTTCTTGTGACATTTCTACTCTTCTTCTGATTCATCATCATCTGTAGGTTTTGGATTACCAAGAATTACATTTACATCTTCACTAAGTGAAGTAATATCATCAATAGCATCCTGATAAATTTCTACTTGTGAATCTGCATCATCTGTGTCATCTGCATCTTTGTTTGCTTCATTAAGTGTTTCCATTGTCATATATGATTTAAATGGCATACCGTAATTATAAGCGATTTCACCACCCATTTTTCCTTGATAAAAAGTTGCTGCCATAGCTCCAATTATGAGAATGACTGATAGTGCTTGGATAGCATAGTTATGCATTCTACAACCAATAACCTTTATAAGGGCTATAATAGCCATAGCGATAGCAAGATAGAGACCTAATTTTTTGTGCTCAAGAAGTGTTGTCTGCCCTGCATGGCTAAGATATTTATAAACTTCCGGTCCGGCTTGACTTCCTGTGTACCACACTACTCCTGTAGCAATAGCAGCAATAATAAAAGAGGCAGAAGAAATTTTTGCAAAAATCTCTGACTTTGTAAAAAGATATATTAAGCCAAAAACTGCGGCAACAACTGGTAAAACAATAGCAAAGTGTACTGTAGCTGGGTGTATAATCATAGGGTAATCCTTTATGTATTTAATTTATTTTTTATCTATCGCATCTTTTGCAGACTTTAGTGCAGACCCAAGTGCTTCACGAGCAACACCTAGAGCTTGGATTCCCATACGTTTTGCTTCTTTAGCTTTAGGAGAATTCATTGCATTATCTGCTTTTTTGATAGCAATTTTTGCTAAAGATGAAAATCTTTCTTTCATAACATCTGCTGTCTCTTTAGAGATCAGTATAAGCTCTTCAAGGTCATAAGCCATGTTTTTATTAAGCTCAATAAGAATTTTTCTTATTTCGCTAGAACTTTCTGCCGCCTGTGTCACAATAACTTGAGAGAAAAGAGAGTCTGTCCTGTTTAAGTCTTCTATTATTGTATCATAATCTTCTATTAGAATATGTTTTGCTTCAACTGGCATAAACTCAAGACGTTTTTTAAATCTATCTATTGATTTTACTAATCCACTACGCATGCCACGAAGTGTAGAAGTTAAGATTTTTTCTGCACGAGTTGGTGTTGCCTCTGCAACATCAATAGCTGTCGTTAAAATAGTAGAGAGAATTTTACGAATACGAATAGTATTTAAAGAACCTTCTTTAATAGCTTGATAGGTAATTTCTTTGATAACTTCTGTGTTTGACTCAACAATATCTGTATCAATATCTTTTTCAAGGGCAGAAATAAGTGCAGATTCAACCATTTCGCTGAGTATGTCATAAAGATCAATAGATTGTAGTTTGACTTGGTGGAGTTTAAGAAGTGCTTTCTCATGTTCTGCAAACTCATCTTCAAGTGCATTGAATATTTCGTACTTTGTACTTTGCAGTGCTTCAGAAGCCCGTTCAAGATCGCGTTCTATTGCTTCTTTTTTTGATAGAAGTGCTTGAACATCTGCTTGGAGTGTTACTGTTTCAAGTTCTAGTATAATGTTAGTTGTTTGGCGTATCTCTTCAAGTGAGAGATTATCTATATCAAGATCACTCTCGTTGAGTGCCGCTGAGACACGCTTACCAATACTTCTAAATCTTTTAGAGTAGTTTACTTTTAAATCTTTATTGAGTTGTGTATTGCTCATGTTTTGTCCTTAGAGTACCATTTTAACAGCTTGATGTTTTTTCAGAGCATCAAATATAAAGGTTCTGTCATCTTCGTTATGCACAAGTATATCTAAATTCATACTCACATATTTACCATTTTTAGATTTTTTTGAATGCTCGAGTGTATGTTCTCGTTCATCAATCACATCCGTAATCGCCTGTCTGAGTGCTTTTTCCTCGGTTGCTACAACCTTGTAGCACCAGTTACAAGGGTATTCTAAAAGAACTTTCTTTTCACTATCGTTTATAATTTCCACTTTTTCCTCCTGATTTTGTTTCTAACTGCACATTTCGAATTATCATTCCTTTATCTATAGCTTTGACCATGTCATAGATAGTAAGAAGTCCGATGCTTGTTCCCGTAAGGGCTTCCATCTCAACACCTGTTTGTCCAGTGAGTTTTGCTGTGACTATAAGCTTAAAGCCTGGAAGTTCAGTTAATTCTTCTACATCACAGTTGATACCGCTTAGATTGAGAGGGTGACACATAGGGATAAGCTCACTAGTCTTCTTTACTCCCATAATAGCCGCAATCACAGCTGTTTGTAGCACAGGCCCTTTTTTTGTCTTTTCACTTACAATCGCATTATAAGCATCACGACTCATCTCAATAATTCCACTTGCAACTGCTACTCTTGTTGTATCCTCTTTATTACTTACATCGACCATTTTTGGTCTCTGGTTTTCATCTAGGTGTGTTAAATTCATAGTTAGGTACTTTTGTTAAATTTTTATTATTATAGCGAAGTGCTGTTAATAATTTGCAGGGCTTTTTGATATTCGTGAGGATGGTTGAGATTTAAAAACTTCTCTTTGTCTTGAAAGTCTACAAACTGTGTCTTTGAGTTTTTGAGTAAAAATCCTAGTTTATGCTGCTCTTTTGTGAGCATATCTTCAAATGCAGGAAGGAGGGTAGGGTGGTAAACGCCACAAAGAGGTTGCATCCCTTCTTCTGTTTTAGCGATAGTGGCATCATCTGTTTCTCTATCTGCACACAACAATGTTTCTATAATTTGAGTATCTATAAAAGGAGAGTCCACACTGATAGCAAAAAAACTTTTTCCAAGATACTCAAACGCAGAGATAAAACCTAAGGTGGGGGCATAATTAGAAGAAGTTTTGCCATCTTCTATAAACGCAGCATCAAAGTGAAACTTCTTTTTGTCTTTACAAGAGATATAAACATGAGAAAATATTTGAGAGAGTTTGGAGTACTGAAACTCAGTAAGAGTCTCAAAGTCACCAAAAGGGAGAAGCGATTTATCCTCTCCCATACGGGAGCTTTTTCCACCGGCGAAGAGCACACATGGAGTTTGAAACATACTATCTTGGGTCTGTGATGTAACCCGTAAGCGCACTTGCAGCAGCAACAGCAGAGTTCGCAAGATAAACCTCAGAAGAGCGGCTTCCCATACGACCTACAAAGTTACGGTTAGTTGTAGAGATGGCTTTTTCGTTATCACCTAAAATTCCCATGTAACCACCAAGACAAGCTCCACAAGTAGGGTTAGAAACAACTCCACCTGCATCGATGATGATATCCATATAACCAAGTCTATAGGCTTCTTTTAGGATTCTCTGTGTAGCTGGCGTTACGATAAGACGAACATCTTCGTGAACTTTTTTACCTTTAAGAATCTCAGAAGCAATTTTCAAGTCACCTAAACGCCCATTTGTACATGAACCGATGAATGCTTGGTCTATTTTTATGTGGTCAGCTACTGCTTTAGAGATTGAGTGACCATTTGATGGTAAAAATGGGTAAGCGATAACTGGCTCTAACGCGGCAACATCAATGTCAAGTACTAAAGAGTAAGAAGCATCTGCATCAGAGTGGTGAATGCGAGGTTCACGAGCAAGATTTTTGTCTGCTAAAAACTCAGCAGTAACATCATCATAAGCCACGATTCCAGATTTTGCACCAGCTTCGATAGCCATGTTACACATAGAAAATCTATCGTCCATGTTTAGGTGCTCTATAGTGCTTCCTGTAAACTCAAGAGTTTGATAGAGTGCACCATCAACACCGATACGGCGGATGATTTCAAGGATGATATCTTTACCCGTTGTGTGATGCCCTGGTTTTCCGCTAAGGTTTACCTTGATAGACTCAGGAACTTTAAACCAGTTTCCACCGCTTATCATAGCAAACGCGAGGTCAGTGGAACCCATACCCGTAGAAAATGCTCCAAGAGCACCGTGTGTACAAGTGTGTGAGTCAGCACCGATGATAACATCACCAGGAACTACAAGACCTTTCTCAGGAAGAAGTGCATGCTCGATTCCCATATCTTTTTCATCAAAAAAGTTTTTCATCTTGTGTTGTTTAGCAAATACACGAGATATTTTTGCTTGGTTTGCAGAAGCGATGTCTTTTGCAGGGATAAAGTGATCAAGAACGATAGAAAAGCCATCAGGATTAGCAAGCTTAGTCGCTCCACTTAGGTTAAACGCGGAGATAGAGATAGGTGTTGTGATATCGTTTCCAATTACCATGTCGATGTCGCTACGGATGATTTCCCCAGCGAAGACTTCACGACCTACATGTTGTGAGAATATTTTTTCAGTTATAGTTTGAGCCATAATGTATGAACCTCTTAATATGTTTTATTAGCGGGATTATAGCGTAAGAGAATTAAATCTCGTACTTGAGTGCTTTTTTTGTAAACTCAGCAGAGCAGAAAAACATCGCTATAAAGATAGGGTTGAGCTTCACATCATCTTCTGAAACTGCATCAAAGATTTTGAAGTTAAAACCGCCACCATCGTTCTTGTTTTGTGGTGTTACTACAAACTCAACAGGAGAAAGAGCACGGATAACATTGATAATATTTTTCTTGAGCTTCGCGTTTTCTACATTTAGGATGTTGAAATCAGGTTCTTCAGAACTTCTGTGCATTACTAAAATCTTCTCGATAACATCTACCTTATCTTTAAAAACAACCTTGTTCCATTTGATAATAGTGTGGTTTGATGCAACTTGTTTTGCTCCAAGGATAAGAGCATTTGGTTTTTTGGCTTTCATCGCTTCTATAAGTTCTAGTAAAAAGTTTGCACCGCCTACATTCTCAGCAGCTTTAGTCATAAAAAGATGAATGAGTGCTTTTGTATCTGCACTTTGTTTGTTAAAATTACACATTAGTGGTAACTCCTTAAATTGTAAGTGAATTATAGCGTTATTTTATAATAATGATTGAAACAGTATTTTTAGATACGAGTTATTAAATTTATTTTGCATAGAAGCATCACTAAGTATAAACTTTAATGCTTCAAAGTATGTAAGTTGTTTTCTATGAAGATATTTCTCTCTTTTGGAGACCTTTAGGATACCCACTACCATCATATCTTTCATGATGATGAGATACTCCTTCAATAATATAAGGATCATGTATGTGATTATATTCAAGGATATTGATACTATATTGAGGATGCTGTTGTAGATGTCCCTCTTTTAATTCATTTAGTGATAGTGTTGCATCAGTAATATTATCATTGACAGATTTTAATCCTATATCCATAAATAAAGCTGCTAATGCAAGCTGTTTAAGCTTTGGCTCATCAAAACCTAAAAAATTCTATTGCTATAGCAATACTTTGACTACATGAATATGCTATTTTTGTATCCCCATTGCGTAATATATGAATAAAATTTTCTCTATTTAGAGTGTAGAATAAGTTTAAATTTGCAAGATTATTATTAGGATTTGCATTTATCAGAGTTTCTAATTTTTTACATATTTTATGCTTTTTAAGAGATTTAAAGTGAGTTAAATCTTGCATGTTACTCTCCTGTTATGCAGCAGAGATTCCTCAAAATAAACAACCTGATTTCGCCCCAACTCTTTTGATTTATACATTGCTGTATCGGCTCTTTTTAGAAGCTCTACTTTGTCATCCGCATCATCAGGAAAAATAACAACACCCATACTTGTAGTTACATCAAGTTCAATATTATCAACTATCCAAGGATCTCTAAAGAGGCTAATAGCTTTATCAACTAAAGCTGTGAGTTTCTCTCTTGTTATATTTGTGAAAAGGAGAATGAACTCATCTCCACCTATACGAGCAAAAACATCTTCGACTCTTATATTTGGCACTACTCTTTTGGCAACTTCTTGTAGTAGTCTGTCCCCAACATCATGTCCATAAGTGTCATTCACCTCTTTAAAGTGATCTAAATCTAAAAAGAGTAAAGCAAACTTAGCCTCTGTTCGTTTTGAATTAGATATCACTCTATCAAGCTCATCTTCAAAAGCAAATCTATTGAGTACACCAGTAAGCATATCTTTTGTGGCTAACTCTTTATATCGCTGTTCACTTTTTGCTAAGGCTGTTTGAGATTTTTGCTTAAGCTCTTCATAAAGTTCTTGCATCTCTTGCGATGAAGTCTCTAATGTATGTTCTAAAAAAAATCTCTCTTCATCTGCTTCAAGACAAGTTGTATTTACTTGTTGTATAAACTTCTCTAAATTACCATCAGGGAACTTTCCATCTTTAAATCCAAGTTTTTTGAGCTGTTTTTGCAAAAAATTATGCATTACTTTCCCAAATCGCAGTTAAGGTCATCGTTTGATTGTGTAGACTACAAGTGCCAGAAGCAAGAGGAGATATCTCTCCGTATGAGTAAAAACCTATAACATTGGCATTTTGTGGAAGAACCTCTTTAACGGCTTCTATCTCCTCATTAATTCTACTTTTGAGCACAAGCTTTCTTCCAACACAACTGATAGCAATGCAGAGCAACTTTTCACTCTTATACTTAGAAAAATCAATTTTCTCTGCTGATTCACCTGCACCATTTACAAGACGATTGACATTTGCTTTCATAAAGGTTACATGTGAGCCTTGAGGAATGTCTCCGGCAAATGTAAGAGAATTTTCTTTTTCATCTACTCCAAGTATCGTTCGAACGACTCTTCCGTGGGCATCCGATTCATCTTTAAGTTCCAGCGGAAAAAGTAGAGCACTTCCTGGCAGATCTTTTACCTTATCACCCAAGTATCGCTTATATATCTCAAGTGCAGGTTTATCATCAAACTCATAAACAACATTATCTCTACTTTTTGTGACCTTTCGTGTAAGCCCAAGAGAGTCCCAACCACCTTGAGAGGCTGCTTGAAAATGTATATGATCCCCATAAAAACCTAGTGCATAAACAATAGAATCTTGAAATATTCCATTTTCAATAATCCATGTCTTCTCAAATCTGTCTTTATCACCAGCTAATCCACCGCTCACAACAACATCAGAGTGTATGATAGAGGCTATACCTTCTGTAAGTTTTGAGCCATTTGTTTTTAGCCCATCTGATAAAATAAATATACCTTTTAGATTATCATGAAAAAGTTCTTTTGCAATATCTACACCATCTTCATAAGAATTTTCATTTATTATGGTTTTATAGATATGATTTTTAAGTGTTGTCGTTTGAAATTTCGCGATAGAGACTATAATAGTATCATCATAGACTTCATCATTAAAAATCTCTCCACTTGTAGATGCACCGGAGATAATAGATGTGGGGAAAAGTTGAGCGATTTTTGCAACTTTCTCTTGTACCTTGTCTTCATCTAGTGAGGCAAAAATTAGAATGAGAGTGTTTTTAGAATCTAATGATGTATCAAAGGGGTTATCCCATTTTTCATCTTTGTAAAGATAAGTTGCTACTTTCATAAATACCCTTTATCTCGAAATATGATGTTATATTGTACCCCCCCCCATTTAAAATTAACTTAAATTGTGATTCTAGGAACTTTTCAATTCTTAAAGTAATTCAACTGTCAGTTTTCCTTAAGCAAATCATAATCACAAAGCTATTATTATGTCATAAATCAAAAGCGGACAAAAATTGTCTGATTTAAAAAGAGTGATAATCATTCTTAAAAAGAGGAATTAAAATGCAAGTATATTTAGATAATAATGCAACTACAATGTGTGATCCATTAGTGGTTGAAGCGATGCAAC
The DNA here is from genome assembly GCA_015488615.1 of Sulfurimonas sp. Classification (GTDB taxonomy): domain Bacteria; phylum Campylobacterota; class Campylobacteria; order Campylobacterales; family Sulfurimonadaceae; genus Sulfurimonas. Next base: position 13,838 of record WFNM01000005.1, on the reverse strand, counting down.
CATTTTTTAGTGAGCTTTACGGTAACCCTAACTCACTTCATAAGTTTGGAACTGCTAGTCACCCAGCTATAACTAAGGCGATAGATCAAGTGTATACTGCAATAAATGCAGCAGATGCAGATGACATCATATTTACTTCATGTGCTACAGAATCTAATAATTGGGTTCTTCAGTCAGTATTTACTGATCATATTGTAAATGGTGATAAAAATCACATCGTTACTACAGAGGTAGAGCACCCATCAGTTCTTTCAACTTGTAAGTTTTTAGAAGAGCAGGGTGTAAAAGTAACCTATCTTCCTGTAAATGATCAGGGAATAGTTGAAGCACATACTGTAAAATCTTTTATTACTGAAAAGACAGCACTTGTCTCTATCATGTGGGCAAGTAATGAGACTGGAATGATTAACCCTATTGGTGAGATTGGTGAGATTTGTAAAGAGAAGGGTGTACTTTTTCACTCAGATGCAGTACAAGCTGTTGGAAAAATTCCAGTTGATTTACAAGGTGTACATGTTGACTTTGTCTCTTTTTCTGCACATAAATTTCATGGTCCAAAAGGTATAGGAGCTTTATACATCAAAGATTCTCAAGCCTTAAGCCCACTTCTTCATGGTGGTGAACAGATGGACGGACGTCGTTCGGGTACACTGAATGTTCCTAGTATCGTAGGTATGGGTTTAGCGATGGAACTAGCTACTAAAGATTTAGAAAATACAATGGCAAAGATTCGTGCAAAACGCGACTATTTAGAAGACGAACTAATCAAACTAAGTGATACCTTTGTAGTTGGTGATAGAGATAATCGTACACCAAATACTATCCTTATCTCTATTCGTGGTGTTGAGGGTGAGGGTATGCTATGGGACTTAAATAATGGTCAGATAGGTGCATCAACAGGTTCAGCATGTGCAAGTGCAGACCTCGAAGCAAACACAGTTATGCTCGCTATTGGAGCTGATAATGAGCTAGCTCATACCGGTATCCGTCTTTCACTCTCTCGTTTTACAACAGATGAAGAGATAGAGTATACTATTAACCACTTTAAAGAAGCAGTTGCAAGGCTCAGAGCTATTTCAAGCTCATTTGCAAAACAAGCACCGACAAAGGGTGGCGAAGCACAAGCTTGCGAAATGCACTAACCGTAACACCGACTTTAGTCGGTAAGATACAAACAAACAAATAAATAAAGAAAATATAAGGAGAAATATTATGGCAAAAGCAGACATATTAGGCGATTCACTTTGGGACGCATATTCTGATAAAGTAACAACATTGATGAATAACCCTCAACACCAAGGGGAACTTTTTCAAGGTGAGGTAGAAAAACGTGGTAACAAACTTATTGTTGCTGATTTTGGGGCAGAGTCTTGTGGTGATGCAGTACGTTTATACTGGGAAATCGATCCAGCAACTGATACTATTATAAACTCTAAGTTTAAATCTTTTGGTTGTGGTACTGCTATCGCATCTTCAGATGTTATGACTGAACTATGTATAGGTAAAACAGTTCAAGAAGCTGTTAAGATTACGAACATTGATGTTGAGTTAGCACTACGTGATACTCCAGATGTTCCAGCTGTTCCGCCTCAAAAAATGCACTGTTCAGTTATGGCTTATGATGTTATCAAAAAAGCTGCTGGACTTTACATGGGTGTTGATGCTGAAAGTTTTGAAGAAGAAATAATTGTATGTGAGTGTGCTCGTGTTTCACTTGGTACACTTCAAGAGGTTATTAGACTCAACGACCTACACACTATCGAAGAGATTACAGACTACACAAAAGCTGGTGGTTTCTGTAAGTCATGTATTAAGCCTGGTGGTCACGAAGCTCGTGAGTGGTACCTTGTTGACATCTTAGCTGACACTCGTAAAGAGATGGATGAAGAGAAGATGAAAGCTGCTGCTGATGCACAGGCTGCTGGTGGTGGTAAGTTTGAAGAGATGACTTTAGTTCAGCAGATAAAATCTGTTGATGCTATTATCGATGAAAACGTACGTCAATTCCTTATCATGGATGGTGGTGATATGGAGATTATTGATATTAAGAAAAATGACGGTTACATCGATATTTATATCAGATACCTTGGTGCTTGTAATGGTTGTTCTTCAAGTGCAACTGGTACACTCTATGCGATAGAGTCTACTCTAAAAGAGAAACTCTCTTCAAATATCCGCGTTTTACCTATCTAGTTCCTCTCCTGTAACACCGGTTTTAACCGGTATGAGGAAGTTTTGTACTACTCTTTGTACCGACTAAAGTCGGTGTTACGACGACTGTAACACCGGTTTTAACCGGTAAAATAGCTTTAAAATACCATTTTTAGGAATCTCATAGTACAATCTCTCTTATGAATGAAAATCTCTACTCAAAAATAACAGATGCCCTTGTTGATGATGGCTATATTATCTTAGAAAATGCACTCCCAAAAGAACTCACACAAAAACTTTCAGACTATGCCAAACAAAGTAGCAACTATACAAACGCAGGTATATCAAGTAGCAAAAATCTTCACATAGATACTAGTAAACGCAGTGATAAAACACTTTGGATAGATGAAGATGGCTCAGTATGCAGTGAATATCTTGCATTTTGTGAGGGGCTTCGTAACTATCTCAACCATGCTTTATATCTCGGGCTTACTTATTATGAGGCACATTTTGCACGCTACGAAGAGGGTGATTTTTATGAAAAACATCTTGATGCCTTCAAGGGGAATAAAAACCGAGTAGTCACAACGGTACTCTATCTCAATGAAGAGTGGAGAGAAGAAAATGGTGGTGAGTTGCTAATTTATGATGAGGCTAATAAAGAGATACAAAAAGTAGTGCCAAACGCAGGAACACTAGTAGTTTTTTTAAGCGATAAGTTTCCTCATGAAGTTTTACCAGCAAAAGGAAAACGCCACTCTATCGCTGGATGGTTTCGAGTAGATAGAAGATGAGAGAGATAAGTTATCTAGCCCTTGGAGGAACTCTTTTTATACCTGCTTCTCACAAAAATCTTGAGGCTATTGTAAGTGGTAAGAAGTATGAGAGTTTGAGAAGTCTGGTTATAGATTTTGAAGATGGACTTGAAGAGTCGGTATTGAGTGAAGCTATGCAAAGACTTAGTGGTGTTCTAGCTTGTGTGAGTAGCAGTTCCCCTTTTATCTTTCTTCGAGCAAAGAGTGTAGAGCATTTAGCTGAGTTATTAAGGATGGAAAAGATAGAGAGAGTTGATGGTTTTGTTCTTGCAAAATTCTCACTCAGTAATGCTGATAAGTATCTGCAACTTTTAAGAGATAAAGCTTTTTACATACTCCCAAGTATAGAGGGCGAAGAACTTTTTCATCACGAGAAACTTCACCAACTCAAAGAAAAAATACTGAGTGTCAAAGAGCAAGTTGTAGTTGTGCGTTTTGGTTTAGAAGATATGTTAAGACAGCTGAGTATGAGAAGAGAATGTGGAGAGTCTATCTTTGACTTCACATCGACTTCGAGTGTTATTGGCAACTTTATCGCTACTTTTAAGAGTGCTGGATTTGGTGTAAGTGGCGGGGTTTATCCTTGTTTTGGAGATAGTGAGGGCTTTGAGGGAGATGTTAAACGCGACCTCAAAGAAGGACTATTTTCTAAAACAATCATCCACCCCTCACAGATAGAAGTTCTCAATGAACTTTATAAGGTCACACAGTTAGAGTATGAAGAGGCAAAAGAGATAACAGACTCAAAGCAAAAACTTTTCGCTCAAAACTCCAAGATGGCTGAAAAGCCAACTATGCTAGCTCATTCTCAAATGATACTTCACAGAGCAAGATTATACGGAGTAGAGAGAGTGAAATATTAGAATGTATTTTGTGTTGCCAATTGTAACACAATTGTCTCTGTAATGTGACATTAGAGTTATTACCCCCCCCCATATAGCCATAAAAGTTATATAATTTCATCATAAATTATCTTTATACAAAGAGCAACTATGGCAGAACTTACATTTTTAGACTCTGAGATTATTATCTCAAAAACAGATATAAAAGGTCGTATAACCTATGGGAATGAGCTTTTTATGAAGCTTGCTGGTTATGCAGAAACAGAAATACTGGGAAAACCACACAACATTGTAAGACATCCAGATATGCCGCGTATTATTTTTAAGCTCTTGTGGGATTATATACAAGCAGGCAAAGAGATAAATGCTTATGTGATGAACAAATCAAAAAATGGTGATTATTACTGGGTTTTAGCCAATGTAACACCCTCTTATGATGCTAATGGAAAAATTGTTGGGTATTACTCAGTAAGAAGAAAACCAAGCGAGCAGGCTTTAAATATTATCAAACCACTCTATAAGCAGCTTCTTAGAGCTGAAAAAAGTGGTGGGATGGATGCTTCTTTAAAAATACTTTCTACACTTTTAGAAAAACAAGGAGGTCGTTATGACAAATTCATCTTATCTTTCTAGGTTGGTAATTTTAGGCTATGTGATAGTTGTCCTTTTTATTGTTGATTATGTTCTTATGTTCTTTATTGATGGGTTTAGTCTAGTTGATACAATTATATTGGGAATTATCCTCATTGTTGGAGTGTTTTTTAACAAAGCGATAGCAGGACTCAAATCTTGTATGCAAAGCTCTACATATGTGTTAAGCGAAGCACTTAAAGGAAATCTTGAAGCAAGAGCTACTGGTATTTTTGACCAAGGTGATGCAGGTGCTATCTGCCATGCTGTCAACAATCTTCTTGACCAGATGGAAACTTTTATGCGGGAGATGGGTACTTCCGTGGAGTATGCAACAGAGCATGAGTACTTTAGAAAGTTTAATGCACAAGGGTTAAATAGTGCTTTTACATATGCTGGAGAGAATGTAAACAAAAGTATTGATGCTATGCATGAGAGTTATATGGCAAATCAAAAATCGGAGTTAGATTCCACCTTAAACGGTGTCAATAAAAATAATGAACAACTTCAATTTCTACAAACAAGTTTTAGTTCAAATACTGAACTATTAGATTCTATCTCTAAAAAAGTAAAAGATTCAACACAAATGAGTATAGAGCGGGCAGAAGAAGCAGAAGGGGTTGGAGAAAAACTCTCAGGACTTAATGAACTTTTAGACTCCAATGCCCAATCAACCCTCTCTCTTGAAGATAGAACAAAAGAGATAACAGAGGTTATAAACCTTATCAGTGACATATCTGACCAGACAAATCTCCTTGCATTAAACGCAGCCATAGAAGCAGCACGAGCAGGTGAACATGGACGAGGTTTTGCTGTAGTTGCTGATGAGGTAAGAAAACTAGCAGAGAGAACGCAAAAAGCGACAGGTGAAATAAAAGCAACGGTGCAAGTCTTGCAACAAGAGAGTATGGAGATGAGCCAAAGTTCAGAATCAATGCGAGATGTAGTGCAAGAGTTTAGTGACCTTATGGCTACATTTGGTCATAGCATGAATGAACTCCGTGATACAAATGAGGTAATAGACAAAGATATCCGAGGGATTCATAGCCGTATTCTTATAAATCTTATCATGATAGACCATATTTTGTTTAAAACAAATGCTTACACTTCTATAAACCTTGGAAAAACTATTGCAAACTTTGGAAATCATCATGATTGTCGTCTTGGTAAATGGTATGAGGGCGAAGGCAAATCAATGTTTGGAAATACTCCAAGTTATAAACAGCTAGTGAAACCACATACTATTGTGCATAATAATGTACTCGAGACTATGAAGTTTGTAGATGGAACAGATAGTTGTGTTATCAATAAAGATACAATAATAAAAGATTTTACAGTGATGGAGCAAGCAAGCAGTGAACTTTTTGTTTTACTAGATAGTATGATAGAAGAAGTAGGTTAACATGCCTCTTAGTTAGAGAGGAAATAGTAGTAGCCTAAGTAAAGACTCTGTATAATAGCATCATGAAAAACTTTGATACAAATCACATACTCCACCCCTATGCTCCCTCCGTTCCCTCTAGTGATATGCAACTTGTAAAGTCTGCTGATGGCGTTTACTTAGAGCTTGAAGATGGCAAGAAAGTCATCGATGGGATGAGCTCTTGGTGGTCTGTTATCCATGGCTATAATGTGCCTGAGTTAAATGCAGCCGCCTCTGAGCAACTCTCAAAAATGAGTCATGTGATGTTTGGTGGTTTGACACATGAACCGGCTATCAAGTTAGCACAAACACTACTTCGCATTACTGATGAGAGCCTAGAGCATATCTTCTTTAGTGATAGTGGAAGTGTGAGTGTTGAGGTGGCGTTAAAGATGGCGTTTCAATACTACAGCTCACAAAATATCCCAAATAAAACAAAAATTCTGGCGTTTAGAAATGGCTACCATGGTGATACCTTTGGAGCGATGAGTGTTTGTGATCCTGTGACGGGGATGCACACTGCGTTTGAAGGAGTTTTACATAAAAATATCTTTGCAGAAGCTCCGGCATGTATGTTTGGTGAGGAGTGGGATGAAAAGTATATAGAGGATTTTAAGTCAAAACTTCAAACACATCATAGTGAGATAGCTGCTGTTATCTTAGAGCCAGTAGTGCAAGGTGCAGGAGGGATGCGAATTTACTCGCCGATGTTTGTCAAACGTGTAGCTGAGTTGTGTAGAGAATATGATGTACTTTTTATCCTCGATGAGATAGCAACAGGTTTTGGGCGAACAGGAAAACTTTTCGCCTATGAGTATGCAGATATTGCACCTGATATACTCTGTGTCGGAAAAGCACTCACTGGTGGCTATATGTCCCTTGCAGCGACACTTACAAGTAAAAAAGTGATGCAAGGAGTTGAAGCAAATGGCAATGTCCTCATGCATGGCCCAACCTTTATGGCAAATCCTCTGGCTTGTTCAGTTGCAAACGCGAGCTTAGAGCTTCTTCTCGCTTCGCCTTGGCAGGATCGAGTGACAAAGATACAAATGCAACTAGAAAATGAGTTAAGTCGATGTGAAAAACTTGAGATAGTAAAAGAGGTACGAACTTTAGGTGCTATTGGTGTGGTTGAGCTTAATGAGGATGTTGATCTTGCTTGGATGACTCCGGAGTTTATTAAACGCGGTGTTTGGGTACGACCATTTTTACGCCTTGTGTATATTATGCCACCTTATGTGATAGAGAAGAGTGAGCTTTCGCATCTCACTAAGGCTATCTATGAAGTTATAGAAGCATTTGAAAAGAGTATTAGCGACTGAATTCTGTGTTACTCTAACACCGGTTTTAACCGGTATGCTTTACTGGTTAAAACTTCTTCTGAGGTATAACCTTTATTGTATACATTCCATCTCCGGCGAGAGGGAGTGAGATTGTATTTAAACTTTAGCAGGATTTTTTGTTGTATTCTCTTTTTCATGTTTAGAGATTAGAGATTTAAAGTCATTTTTGATATGGTCATAATATTTTACAACTCTATTTTTCCCTTTTATCTCTGTTTTAATCTTTTTTATCTGCGTTTGTAAGTTTGCATACTCTGCTGTATGTCGTTTCGTGTAACCTAATAAAATTGCTTTTTCAAGTTCATCATCTGCAACAGAGAGGAGTTTAAGTGCACCTTTTTTATTTGATTTATCAAGCTTTGACGCCTCTAAAACTAAGTTTTGTGCTGTAAGAAGAGGTATAGGTAATATTACTATTTGTGTTACGATACCATTAAGAGCTGTAGCTAAAGTTGTAAATGCTAACTTAGTATTACCTTTATTAAGTATTTTTAGAGCCTCTTTTGTGGCGAGTGGATATGCACCCATTGGTATAAATTCTGTTTTCATTTCCATTTCATCTTGTAGAGGAAGAAGCATACTTCTTGCTACTTGTGTATCATTATCTTTAAGTAAAGACTCTACTGATTCTATGATATGTCTAACGAGTTTAGAGTCACCCGTAAAATCATTTACCTGAATCTCATCTGCAATAGGGACAAGTGCGAGTTGTGGATCCTTTTTTAAGGCTTTATCAAAAAGTTTTGTAGCTTTTTTAAGAGCTTCTTTAGCAGGTTGTACTTGATTTTTTTGTAATGCTCTTAATGCTGTTACCGTTTCTTGTAAACCATCTGCTACCTCTTGAGGTGCTTTTTTGAGAGCTAATCTATGTTGTGTAGCTGCTTTGCTTACGATAGATTTAAGTTTGTTTGCCTCATCTTGTCTCGACTCTGTTCTGAAATTTCCCATATCCATTCTTGTTTGGTATGCATCTTTTTGGCGAGTATTTTTTACTTGTGCCACTGACATAGCATGCCCTTTTACTGAGTTAGGGTTATTGAGCACCTTAGCTTCTTGTGAAGCTACTGAATCAGTCATGTTTGCAGAGAGTGCAGATGTTGAAAGGAGAATACCTGCCAATAGTGTTGAAATCACAATCTTTCTTTTCATACTTTATCCTTTGTCTATCAAGTTTATTAAACAAAATTATAGAACTTAATTGATAATATTAAGTAAACTAGACTTCTTTTTCTGAATTTTTAAATGGATTTATATATTTACTGTATACTACAATATATTAATAACTGAGCTTGATGTATTTAATAAAAGCATTTTAAAACAGGAAAAGAGAATATTTATGCAGTACCAATCCCTACCAAACACGACACTAGAAGATGCTGATGTAATCATCCTTCCCATTCCTTATGAGAAAACAGTTTCAGGAAAAGTAGGAACTGCTGGAGGGCCTGAGGCTATTTTGGGTATTGGCGATGATCTTGAGTTTTATGAAGAGGATGCAAAGTGGTCACCTACGAAGTATATGAAACTTCGTGTTGAAAAGCCTGTATTAGAGTATAATAGTATCACTAATGTTATTGACATGTTGAATGTAAAAAGCTCGAAGAAACTACTTATTTCACTTGGAGGTGAACACTCTATCACTCCTCAAATTACAGCAAGTGTTTTGGATAAAAATGCGACTATTCTTTTTCTCGATGCTCATGCCGATATGCGTGAAAGTTATCAAGGGTCTATCTATTCTCATGCTACACCAACACATCATCTCCTAGATCAAGGGCATAAAATTATTCTTGTAGGGGTGCGCTCTATTTTTGAGAGTGAGGCTAAACGTATAGAAGAAGATGAAAATATAACTTTCTTTTCTGACCGCATTTTGCAAAAATCTAAAGCACAAGAAGAACTTTTAGAGCATATAAAAAACTTAGAAGGGGATGTTTATTTAAGCATAGATATGGATGCTTTTAATCCAGCCTGCGTTGCTGGTGTAGGAACACCACAACCGGGTGGAATAGATTGGTTCTTGGCATTAGATATCTTAGAGACACTTTTTGCAAATAAAAATATAGAGATAAAGGGTGCAGATATAGTAGAACTTATTCCAGAAGCTTCCAATGTCTCACAAGTTTTTGCTGCAAAACTTTTACAAAAAATTATCTCATTTTGGGGAAAATCTCAAAGCTTTGACAAGAGCGAGATGAACGGCTCTCAGATGCAAGTAGAGTACGAGTAGTGCCAAGTTTTCAGAGTATTGCTCCCATCCCAAACGAACTTTTAGAAAAAGTTGGCTTTAGCTGGCACCATGATGGTGAACTAGAGTACCTTGTAAAAGAGCAACTCATTGAGATACAAAAAGAGGAGGCCGAGGCTTATGCAACAGCTACTGAAGAACTCTATACTATGTATGAAAAGGGTGCAGCATATGTCATAGAGCATAAACTTTTTGATGCACTCGACATTCCTCAATCACTTATTCCTCAGATAAAAAAATCATGGCAAGAAGATAGAGATAAGCATCTTTATGGGCGTTTTGACCTTTCAGGAGGCATAGACTCCAAGCCTATAAAACTCATAGAGTTTAATGCAGATACGGCAACTCTACTTTTTGAGAGTTCAGTCGTGCAGGCGATGCTTTTTGAGTATAACAATTTGCAAGAGAGTGAGCAATTTAACAGAATCTATGAGGCTCTATCTGCAAAACTTCAAAAAATAGTAAAGAGTAAAAAAGGTGCATTTAGCCCCTTTGTTTTTGCAAGTGTAGAGGGCATAGAAGAGGAAAAAGTAACAACAAAACTTTTAGAGAGTATGGCAAAAGATGCAGGGCTTCTCACTAACTATTCTACTTTAGAAGATATAGATCTTAATGCAGAGTATGACTTCTTTTTTAAGCTCTACCCATGGGAAGATATGGAGGAGTTTGAAGCAAACGCAAAGACAACTATGATAAATCCTGCCTATACACTACTTTATCAATCAAAAGGAATGCTTGCTATTCTCTACAAACTTTTTCCAGACTCACCTTACCTCTTAGAAGCAAGTTTTGAGCCCATAGAGAAAAAGTATGTTCGTAAGAGAATGTTTGGACGGGAGGGTGCAAATATAGAGATAGTCGAGAATGCAAAAACTATTTTGCTAACAAAGGGGGAATATGAGCAGTATAAGTCTGTTTATCAAGAGTACATACCATTTGTGCAAGATGCAGAAGGACTTTACTATCAAGCAGGTGTTTTTTATAGTGACTATGCCTGTGGTCTAGGTTTTCGTAGGGGAAGAGAAATATTAGACAATATGAGTCAGTATATCGGGCATATTATTAGCTAAAATGAAGTGTAATGGACGTTCCTTCTCTGACTTCTGCATCTATTTCAAGTCTGTACTCATGCTCTTTAACTATAGACTCTACAAGCGAGATACTTGTGTTTAGTGTGGAGTATTTTATACTATTACTAAGAAGATTATTGATGAGCATCTTTGCTTTTGTAGGGGCTATGCTAAGAGGACAAGACTCCAGATCTTCTGTAACAGTAATGTTTTTTTTGTTTTTAGTCGTGAGGTAGACATCATTAATGCGGTGATAGGAGTATTTAACTCATGAGTAGTGTCTTTGACAAACTCCTCTTGAGATAGGCTGTATCTGTGTATGCAGTTATAAAAATAGTAGGAGTAGTATCCTTATACTCACGAAGTTCTTCTAAAAGTTCAAGGCCATTTTGTCCTGTGACATTTATATCGAAAATGAAAAGGTCATACTTTTTTTTTGAGAGTTGTGTGTGTATCTCCTCAGAGTTAAAAGCATAATCAACAGACTAACTTTCATGTAAAAAGTCGAGTAGTATATCTGAGAGAACAGGATCATCTTCCATCAGGAGAATATTCATAGCACACACCTTTATAAAATTTCATCGTTTATTTTAACATAATTCGATACAATATATCATCAAAAATTATACGGGAAACATTCATGCCAAACATTTCTTTAGGTCGCCAGCCTATTCTTGATTCTAACTCCGAACTTTGTGCTTATGAGATACTCTACAGTGGTGGTGAGACTATCCTAAACAGATGCACGAGTGCTACAGTGATTAACCATGTTCTGAATAAATTTGGTACACATGCACTACTTGGTGAGAGAAGAGGTTTTGTGAAGATAAGCGAAAAGTTTTTGATGCATGATATTATCTACTCTATCCCCAAAGAGTTTTTTATTTTTAGTATCTTAGATGAGGTTGAGATGACAGATAGAGTATGTGAACGACTAGATGCTCTTCATGCAAAAGGCTATCTCCTCGCTATAGATAAATTCATCATAAACGCAGAGAGTATGCATAAGTATGATCATGTGCTTGAAAAACTTGCCTTTGTAAAAGTAAATATAACAGAGAGTTCTTTTCCGCAACTCAAAGAGATGATTGTAAAGTTTCATGAAGAGGGCATAAAAGTTGTAGCTGACAATGTCTCAGAACTTCATGAGTACACAGAAGCTAAAGAGCTAGGATGTGACTGGTTTCAAGGCTACTTCTTCTCTAAGCCAAAAATCTTAGAAAATGCCGCATTTGAACCCTCTAGAATGTCTGTACTCAAGCTTTACAATCTCCTTATGGATGATGTAAGTATCGATGAACTTACTAAAGAATTTGAACTTAATTATGAGATTACCGTACAGCTTTTACAGTTTATAAATTCTGGATCCTTCGCGTTTCGTAATAAAATATCGAGTATCCACCATATACTTACACTTGTAGGACGTATGCCTTTAGGTCAATGGTTAATGCTGATGATATACTCCAAGTCAGTAAGTAAGAGTGGACATTCTCCTCTTATGCTTATGGTAAAAAATCGTACGGAACTCATGGAAAATATTTTAAAAGCTGTAGAGCCTTCAGCGAGAAGTAATAGGATAGGAGAGGCCTACTTTGTCGGAGTCCTTTCACTTATGGATACCGTTTTTGGTGTGGAGCTTGAAGAGATACTCCAACATCTTAATATCTCTGAAGAAGTAGAATTAGCACTACTTTATAAAGAGGGAGTTCTTGGCAAAATTTATCAACTTGTTGAAGATATAGAAGATTTTAACACTGAAGCTATTCACGAATTTGAGAGAAAGCATCATCTTGAGATGGAAGTTGTAGAACATATTGCTTTAGAGTCTATGCGTAGTGTGAATAAGTTTGAAAATCCTAATGCTGCTTAAACTAGAGAGTATAGAGATACCAGAGCTTGAGATATATAGCTCTCTTAGAGAATCTGCATTTAGAGAAGATGGCAGTTTTATAGCCGACTCGCCAAAGGTAGTTAACCTTGTTTTAGAGTCCGATGTTGAGGTCATTAGTATGCTTGCAACGCAGGAGTACTATGATGAGTTTTCAGAACTACTAGAAAATAAAAATATTCCCAAAAAATATCTTACCACAAAAGAAGAGATGAAAAAGATTGTAGGGCATAAGATACACCATAACTGCATGATGCATGGGATTCGCCCTGATGATGTAACTATAGATGCTCTAGGTAATGAAGTTTTACTGCTCGATGGTATTACCTCTGCTGAAAATGTTGGCTCTATCGTGAGAAGTTGTGCTGCTCTTGGTGTGAACTCTCTCATCATAGCAAATGAAACTCCACATCCTTTCAACCGTCGTGCTCTTCGCGTTTCTATGGGATATGCAACGAAGATAAGAACACACGTTCATGAAGATATAAAGTATAGTATAGTGGCGTTGCAAGCAAAAGGCTATAGAGTTTTTGCAGCAGAGGTGGAAGAAAATTCTACTCAACTTAGTCATGTTCAAACACCTCAAAAATGGGTACTTGTAATGGGGCATGAGGGTAGAGGAATTGCAAAAGACATCTTAGAACTTTGTGATGAGGTCGTAACTATTGAGATGCAAGAGGGTGTAAAAAGCTTCAATGTAGGTGTTGCGGCATCACTTATGATGTATCAGTTTAAGAATAAGGGTATAATTCCATAAAAAGATAACACTATGAACTTTAAAGACCTTCAACTCGAAGCAGAGATGCTTACTACCCTCGACTCCCTTGGTTATGCAAACGCGACTCCTATTCAGGCACAAACCTTACCACTTATACTAGATGGAAAAGACATCATCGCTGAGGCAAAAACTGGAAGTGGTAAAACTGCTGCGTTTGGAATAGGGCTTCTCACTAAACTTGATGTAAAAAGATTTCGTGTACAGTCTTTGGTGCTTTGTCCGACTCGTGAACTAGCCGATCAGGTGGCTAAAGAGCTTCGCCGTATCGCACGATTTAAACACAATATCAAGATTTTAATGCTAACAGGTGGGGAGAGTTTTGGCAAACAGTTAGGCTCTCTTGCACATCAGGCTCATATCATTGTAGGGACACCGGGTAGGGTGCTTAAGCACTTAAATAAAGAGAGTTTAGAACTAACAAACTTACAAACGTTAGTACTAGATGAAGCGGATAGAATGCTTGATATGGGCTTCTTAGAAGAGGTAGAAGCTGTGATGGCGTTTACTCCTAAAGAGAAACAAACGCTACTCTTTTCGGCTACTTATGATAATGAAGTGCTAGCCGTGAGCAGACGCATACAAAAAGATGCTGTGAGTGTGAAAACAACGCAGGCAGAAGTGGCAAACAAGATAGAAGAGCAGTTCATCGC
>WFNM01000004.1 GCA_015488615.1 Sulfurimonas sp. | reverse complement strand
CTCATGCCGCCCATACCTGGAATCATTCCCATAATAGAACTCATAGAACCCATCTTCTTCATAGACTCCATCTGCTCTAAAAAGTCGTTGAAGTTAAACTTCCCTTTTTGGATCTTTTTCGTTAAACGCTTTGCATCTTTCTCATCAATGATATTTGCAGTTTTCTCAGCAAGACCCTCAACATCACCAAATCCCATAAGACGGTTAACAATACGCTCAGGTATAAAGACTTCAAGGTCTTCCATCTTTTCACCCATACCAATGAAACGCAGAGGTACTTGTACTTGAGAAGAGAGACCTAGAGCTACACCACCCTTAGAATCGCCATCGTATTTTGAAAGGATAACACCATCAATACCGATTTTTTCTTTAAATGTTGTCGCTGTACGGATAGCATCTTGACCAGTAAGTGAATCAGCTACATAAAAAATCTCATCAGGATTTGCGACCTTTTTGACTTCATCAAGCTCACTCATAAGCTCATCATCTATAGCTAAACGCCCTGCGGTATCTATAAGAACTACATCAAATATCTTACTCTTTGCATATTCTAATGCTGAGCGAACAACTTCTACAGGATTTTTTGTTGCTTCATCTTCATAAAGTTCTACTTCTATCTGAGCTGTAATCTGACGAAGTTGTTCAACCGCAGCTAAACGCTGTAAATCGGCTGCAACTATAAGTACTTTTTTCTGCTTATTTTTCAAGTATGTTGCAAGTTTACCTGTAGTAGTAGTTTTACCTGAACCCTGAAGTCCTGTCATAAGTATAGTAGTTGGAGGATTTGGAGCAAATACAAAACCCTTGTTTCCACCTATTTCTAAGAGTTCATTAAGTGCTATTCTCAGTGCTTCAAGAAATTGATCTTTTCCTATACCCTTCTCTTTTGTAAGAATCTCAACACGACTTAGTAATGTTTTTGTAACTTTATGATTTACATCTGCTTTTAAAAGATTTTTCTTAAGTTCATTCAGTGCTTTTGTGAGTGCTTTCTCATCATCATGAAACCGAATCTTTTTTATGGCATTTGTAAACGAGTCTGTTAAAGTATCAAACATATATTTCCCTCTAATTTTAGGTGTAAAAGTTGCGAATTATATCTTAGTATTGCTTGAATGTTTCTTTAGATTTTAGAAGATGTAGAGAGGGTTTAAACATCGACTCAGGTGAGCCGATGACTATCTGTGTAAACTTACTGAAAGTGTATAAACTCTTTTGGTTCAGGAGATACAAACTCCATCCCAAGTAATCTTACCTTATGTGCATGAAGCATTACACGTTTTGCACGACGTCCACCATACTGTTCGTCACCGACTATTGGATGATCTATGTAACGAAGGTGCACACGGATTTGGTGAGTACGTCCATGGTGGATGACACACTTTATCTTTGTTTTGTTTGCACTTACAAGGTCAGGAAAAAACTCACTACGAGCAGGTTTTCCCTTTGGAGATACATTTGAGAAAGCTTTATTATTTTTCTTCTGTGTTGTAATCCCTTTATCAACTTCGATAGGCTCACTCATGATACCTTCAACCCAAGCGATGTACTCTTTGTAAACATTGTCTTTACGAAACTCTTTGATAGCTTTTTCACGAAACTCTTCGTTTTTTACAAGCATCAAAACACCAGATGTTTCACGGTCAAGTCTATGAAGAAGAACTGCTGGTTTAAACTGGCGTTCTAACTCATCAGAGTTTACATAAGTAGGTTTATCAACAACCAAGATATCATCATTTTCAAAAAGAACCTTTGCTCTCTCTACTTTAATCACTCTAAACTTTGTATCTGCACTTAACTCTCCACGAGCTATTACTACTTTTTTGTTTCCAACATACACTAGCCCACGGTCTATCATAGACTTTGCGTTGTTGTTAGAAATACCCTCTTGCATTGCAAGAATTTTATATGCTTTTTCTGTCGCCATTATGCTTTTCCTTTTATTTTATTAATTACTGACTCTAAGTCAATTGTCTCTTCCACCATTGATGGTGGTAACTCTTTGGCCTCTCTTAATGCTCTGTGAATCTCACTCGGCTCTACATACTGCACATGGTGTACATATTTGAAAAGCTCTTTTTGGTGAAAAAAGTGCTTGCCTGTAATTATTTTACAGCCAAAAAAAGCAGGTTCTAGTGGATTGTGTCCCCCTACATCCTCTTTAAAAGCACCACCTAAGATCGCTATGTCACTTATGGCATAGATATTATTAAGTTCACCCATCATATCCACAAGTACAATATCCGCTTCAAAATCTTTCTTCTCACTAAAACGCGAAAGAGTAAGTCCATTTTTTTGTGTGTAACTCTTGCATAGCTCATAAACACTATCGAAGCGTTCAGGGTGGCGTGGCACCACTATAAGTTTAGCATCACTACTCTTTCTATACTCTACGAAAGCATTGAGGATTGACTCCTCCTCACCATCGTGTGTACTTCCAGCTACTATTACTTCAGTATTAGGCTTTTCGTACTCTTTTGTTTTTTTTATTTCACCTGCAAGTTTAATGTTACCGATCACTTCAATGTTTCTAGCGCCTAGTGCAATAAAACGATTTTTATCAACTTCACTCTGCACATAAAGTGTATCTACATAGGAAAGTATCTTTTTATAAAACCATGCAAACTGCAAATACTTTTTCACACTCTTATCTGAGATTCTTGCATTGAGCAGGATGAGCTTCGCACCACGTTTAGAAGCTACTGCAAAAAGTAGGTACCAAAACTCAGCTTCAAGAACCACTAGTATCTTTTGGTGTTTCACCCAAAAAGGTAAAAACATCTCGTAGGGAAGATAACGAACCTCTGCATTATACTTCTTCGCTTCACTCTGACCAGTCTGTGTGATAGTTGTAATAACTATCTCTTTATCAGTAAGTTCAGTGAGGAGTGGCTTGAGTGCTCGTGCTTCACCAAGGGAGCATACATGAAACCAAATAGCATTTGTTTGTGAAAAAGATGGATTTTTAAAAAGAAAAAAACGTGCGGGAATTGACTCTTTATATTTTTTCTTAAATGCCAAATATACTATGAGTGGAAGTGCTATAAGATATAGTATGACACTTACACCATAGTAAAGAAGCATAAAAGCTCTCAAATTTACTCTTCGTTAGGCTTTATGTATAATATACGTCCACAGTGAGGACATGTTGTAATATCCTCGCCTCTGATAACATCAGAAAATATTTTATCACCTATTATCATATAGCATCCCATACAAGCTTGATCTTCAACCGGGACTACTGTTGTATTTTTTGCCCATCTGCGAATCTTTTGGTAGAAAGCTAAACCTTTTTGATTTACCTCTGAAAGAAGTTTCTCTTTTTTTACAAAAACTGTTTGACGTTCTTTATTTATAGCTTCTAACTTAGCATCTACATCTTCTTTTACAGTCTCTAAAGAAGCAGTAAGTTCCACTAAAGTCTCTTTTGCCGCTTCTATCTGTTCTTTTTTTGCTTCAATAATTTTTTCTAAACGTGCTATCTCTTCATTTGCAAAAGTTACTTGTTCTTTTGCAATCTCTTCTTCAAGTTGTAGTGATTTCATTTCGCGTTCAGTTTTTATATCAGCACTCTTTTTTGCATTCTCTTCTAGTTTTTGAGAAAGTTCTGCAAGGTGAAGTTCATTTTTACTTTTTTTAAGCTCTTCATCTTTGATTTCAGTGCTTAAGTTTTCGATATCTGTTTCTATACTCTTTGTCTTTGCAAGAGCTGCTTCGTAGTTGTAATTTGCTTCTTCTATTTGAGGCTCAAACGCATCAATATCTTTGTCTACAATAGAGAGGTCAATTAGCTGTTGAAGGTGCTTGTTCATTTAGGTCCTTTAAGGGTGTATATATGTAAATGGGTTTTCTGATGACGCAATTATAACTTTTAAACCTAAATTTTTCAAATGTTTTTCTAAAATTTCGGCAAAAAAGTGTTCACTTTCATAGTGACCGATGTCAATTAGCGATAAATTTATACTTTTTGCTTCCATAGCATCGTGGTATTTTATATCTCCGGTTAAGAAACAATCAGCCTCTAAACTTCGCATAAGTGAACAGCCTGAACCAGTGGTGAGAGCTACTCTTTTGACTCTTTTATGGCATGCAACTGTTCGCACTATTTCAAGCTTAAAAGCCTTAGCAATTTTCCTTGTAAAGACCTCAAAATCCTCATCCAGATCAAAGTAAGCAACAAAGCCATCTTTTTTTGTAATTTTAAGCCCAAGAACCTCTGTTGCAACATAATCATTGAGGTGTGTTTGATCAAAATTTGTATGCATGGCAATATTACTAATATTTTTTTGCATCATTTTTTGAATAAGATTTGCCGGATATTTTGCAAAATCTAGCTCTTTTAAGCCACTAAAAATGAGAGGGTGATGAGTGATAAGAAGTGTGTTGTTTTCAAGGGAATCTATCAACGGTTCATCCACATCAATACTCAAAGCAATTTGAGAAATTTCTTGCTCAAAATCACCAACTATTAATCCTGAATTATCCCATTTTTCTTGCATTGCAAAAGGCGATACTTCATTCAAGTACTCATAAATTTCAATTAGTTTCACTTTAGTGCTCACTATTGAGTTTATCAAGTGCGACTTGTGCTTTTTCTAAGTCAGGGTCTATTTCTAAAGCTGCGTTTAGATGTGTTCTAGCTGAAGCTATCTCGCCATCTTCCATATAGACAAGTCCCATTTCAAGATGTGTAAAAGGGTTTTGATCATCTACTTCTAAAGCCTCTTTAAAGTACTCTAGTGCCTCATCATTACGTTTTTGTAGAGCCATTACATAACCCATCTTAAAAAGTGTTTCACCATTTTTAGGTTCTTTGATATTTGCCTCACTAAAGATAGCGAGTGCCTTATCTAAGTTTCCAGCTCTTACCTCATCATCTGCTTTTTCTATAAGCTCTGAAGAGTCAAATGTTGAAAATGCTGCTGCAGTTCTTACCGGTGTAGATACTTTGCTCTCATCCCCTTGTGGATTCTCTTCTGGTTCCTTTAGTGTTTGAATATGTTCATATATTTTATATGCAAAAAATGCCGAAGCACCGAGCATCATAAGTTGAAAAAGTGTCATTTTATTGTCCTGTTAATAAGTTTTTATTTAAAAGTTTTATGAGCTGTAGAGGATCTACCTGTACGGCGTTTATTCTAGCTGAGAAATGTAAATGTGGACCTGTTACTCTTCCACTTTTGCCTGAGAGTCCTAAAACTTGCCCGCGTTTTACTTTCTCACCCTCTTTGACCTGAAAGGCACTCATATGAAAGTAGCATGTGTATATTCCCTCTCCATGGTCAAGTAAAACAGTTCCACCAGAGTAAAATCTTTTCTTTACAAGTGCTACTCTAGCATCATTTGAAGCGATAATAGGTGTCCCCATAGAAGCACGAAAGTCTGTTCCGCTATGATACCCCTTGAGTGAGCCATTATAAACGCGAGCTTTCCCAAATACAGAAGTAATTTTAGAGTCAAGTGGCACGATAAAAGGCTTTGTGATGTAACTCCTTGGGGTCACTATAGAGTAAATTTTCATAGCTTCATTATATTCTTTTGATATACGTTGCTTAACTTCTTGACTCTTAGGATTCACTTTTTTATCACTTACAACTATCTCTTCTTTAGCATATTTTCCATCGACAACTTTTACAAGTAGTGTCTCTATGTTTTCTTTACCTTTCTCACTATAGTGAATAGTAAGAGTTTTGTTTTCTCTTTTAGCATAGTAACTAAAAGGGATGAGTGCATACTTCTTTTCACTTTTATGTGGTGTCGCAAAGATAGTAAAACTTTTTTTACCAACACTTACACTTCTGTAAGTGATACCCTTTTGTGGTAGGAACTCTAAAAGTGCTGTCTTTCCATTAGCAATCTTATAGTCTGAAACTCTAACCGCAGAGATATCAAACGCCATCAAAGAAGAGATAAAGAAAAATAAGGCGAAAAGAACTCTCACTAATACTCTTTCATAGCTCTAGCCATGTCGCGTTTTTGATCTTTTGCTTTAAGATCTTGGCGTTTGTCATGAAGCTGTTTTCCCTTTGCTATACCTATCTGAATCTTCGCAAGGTTTCTATCATTCAAATAGAGCTGAATTGGCACTATAGTATAGCCATCACGATTCACAGCCTTAAGCATCTTCTCAATCTGCTTTTTATGCAGAAGTAGTTTACGACTCCCACGCTCTTCATGTCCAAAGAAGTGATTAGTCGTCTCAAGTCTTCCGATATGAGCATTAAAAAGTATAGGCTCATCTTTGACAAACTTGATAAAACTATCTTTGAGATTCACACGATGTGCACGAATCCCCTTTATCTCACTACCTTGAAGAACCAACCCAGCCTCAAACTTCTCTTCTATAAAGAAGTCATGATATGCCTTTTTATTTTTTGCTATTGTTTCACCCATTATTTACTCTTTTTATCTTATTTTCCAAAATTTAATCACAACTTCCATCTGCACTATTATCACAATAACCTGTTTCAGCACCACTACTATCACTATAACTATTGGTATTTGAATATTCATTACTTAAAAAGAAAAGTACTATAAACACTCCTATAAATGGAATACACCAAATGATAAAGAGTTGAAATACTTTTTGTAATTTCTCATAATAATCCGATTTGAGCATTCTATATGATACAAATATATTAGCACTTATCAGAACAACTGCAAAAAATAGTATTATATTTTCTATCATTTTTATATTACCTTAAAAAAACTACTACCGCTACCACTAAAGAAGTAAGCTGGTTTGTAGTGACTCTCTAACTCTTTATACTCTTGGAGTGCTGGCTTAAAGAGATCATTTGCCTCACTTGGACTCATACATTCTAGTGCCTCTTTAGAACTCATAGCTTTAAGTTTTTGTACCTCAAAGCCATCTATAGGAGCAAAGAAGTTTTCTCTGTAGATAGTATAAACGCGAGGGGTGCTTATCTCTATCTTTGGAGTGAAAGTCTCTATAGTTAAGAGTTCTTCATCGAACTCTTCTACTACCTCACCTATCCCACTCACATTTGCACTCTTATAGCCGTAGATAAAAAATGGTACATCTGCACCTACTTTTAGTCCTATTCTTG
>WFNM01000003.1 GCA_015488615.1 Sulfurimonas sp. | reverse complement strand
TCCAACAGATGGCTACGACCCTCGAAGATGGATGGATTAAGCTCTAATTTGATTGTGGCTACACAAAGTTAACATATTTTTTAGATATAATCTTAAAATAAAATTTATAGGAGCTTATTTTGGGTCTTAAAGAGATGTGGTTAAATTATGGTGAAGAAGTACCCGGATACGATATTCGTGTTGTAAATGAGAGAGAAGCGAGAGCTGCCGCTGGTATTCTTGGTATGCTTGGGACTATTGTAATCTTTATTGGTATAGGTTTTGGTCATATTATTGTAGCTAAAGTTTATCTTTCTTTTCTGTTCTTCGATTTTGTAGCAAGAGTTTTTAATCCACGCTACTCGCCCTCTCTTCTTTTAGGGAAGTTTATAGTCCGTAATCAAAAACCTGAATATGTAGGAGCACCGCAAAAACGTTTTGCATGGGCACTAGGATGGATGATCTCTTTTCCTATGGTCTGGTGGTTTGTACTTCACTGGGATATCACTTTTTACAAAGTTCTCATCTGTGTTTTATGTATCTCGCTTATGTTTATGGAGAGTGCATTTGCTGTCTGTGTAGGATGTGTTATCTACAAATGGGTGATGAGAAATGCTCCCCAGTACTGCCCCGGTGGTGTTTGTGAGATGAAAGTAAAAGAACCTATTCAGATGTTTAATCCTCTGCAAAAGTTTATAGCTGCCACAACAATTGTCGCACTACTTACAGGTGTATACCTCTTCTTAGCCAAAACAGAATCAAAAACATTCTTTGGAGAGTTTTTACATGAAGCCGTCTTAACAAAGGCACAATTTAAAAAAGAAAAAGATGAAAAATACCAGAGAGAGCTCGATAAAGAGTTTGGGGATGATGATTCTTAGAACAATATGTCAATTTGCAATATTTGTTGTTTTTAGTCTAAATTTCTCCTATACTTCCTTACAAAAAAATTGCTAAGGAAGATTATGAATGGAACTATTTTGGTAACATACAAGATACTATGTAAAGCGGATTTAAACAAAACTATTCTGCTAGAAAAACTACTAGAGAATGAAAAAATTGCAAAGGTAATTAAGAGTGAATATGCCAAAGGCTTTCGTAACATCGCTCTTCTTGCTGACTCTAGCGAGACTACTCTCAAAATAGAAACACAAAAAGAGCTTCATAGTTTTGAGGTCTCAAAAGATGACTTTGCAGACATTCTCGACCTTGCGGAAGAAGATGCTCAAAACAAAAAACTCATCAAAAAAGAGTGTGACCGAGTAGAGCTTGTCGACATAGAAACAAAGCCCTAGCTAAGAAAAATTTCTTACTTAACTCCAAGCCCCTATCTTCCCTTCCAAATCAACTTGAGTAAGATATAAACGCAGATCGAACTCTACTTGATGGTAAGAAGGTTGCATATATTCACAGAGTTTATAAAAAGCTTTGTTGTGCTCTTTTTCTTTGAAGTGGGCAAGTTCATGAACTACTATCATTTCCAAAAACTCTTCGGGTACTTTTTTGAACATAGAGGAGACTCGTATCTCATTTTTTGCTTTGAGCTTGTTTCCTTGCACACGAGAGATAAAGTGGTGTGTGCCAAGAGCATTATGTATGACATTTATCTTGCCATCGTAAAGAGTCTTTGAGAGAGGTGAAGACTTTTTCATATACTCATTTTTGAGTGCCATTGTGTAGAAAAAAAGTTTTTTATCATCTGTGATGGTATGAGAGCTTGGGTATTTATGAAGCAGGTGTTTTGCTAGATTACCTGATTCTATGAGCTGGACTACCTGCTCTTTGGTGGCATTTGGATAGTGTGAGAGGTATTTGAGTTTCATTTGGCTAAAAGTTTTTCTATATCTGCTTCTATCTCTTGTGGTTTTGTCGATGGGCCATATCTTTCTACAACATTTCCCTTTCTATCGACTAAAAACTTTGTAAAGTTCCACTTTATAGCATCTATCCATAAAGCACCACTCTGTTGCTCTTTTAAGAACTTATAGAGTGGATCTGCATTCTCACCATTTACATCTATTTTTGCAAACATATCAAACTTGACATCGTAAGTGCCTTGGCAAAAGAACTTTATCTCCTTGTTTGATGCTGGTTCTTGTGAGAGGAATTGGTTTGAGGGGAAGCCTAGTACCATAAATCCATCACCTTTATACTTCTCATAAAGTGACTCTAAACCTTTATACTGTGGGGTAAAACCACATTTACTTGCTACATTTACGATCAGAAGGACTTGATCCTTGTACTTAGAGAGTGAAACTCTTTTTTCATCAATACTTTTGACACTGAAATCATATATACTCATACTATTTTCCCCTGCATAAAGAGATATACTCAAAACAAGTGCAGCTAAAGCAGCACATCCTCTTAGCTTAAAGAATCCAAACACTAAACTTTTTCCCTTTAATCTTCCCGCGTTTAAGAGCATCATGAGCATTCTCGATAAACTTCGTCTCTATAGCCACATAAGCCTGTCTATCATAAATATCTATCTTACCGATACTACTACCTTTGAGCCCTGCGTCACCAGTCAAAGCACCAAGTAAATCCCCTGCTCTGAGTTTATCTTTTTTCCCGCCTTCTATGACAAGAGTCACAAACTGTGGTTTAAGTTCATAGTTTGTGCTTCCTTTGAGGTCTGCATCTTCTATAAAATCTCTTGTGGCATCTCTATACTCATCAGCTTTTTCTTGCTCATAAGAAGAGTAGAGAGTGATAGCAACACCCTCCGCACCAGCGCGAGCTGTTCGCCCTATACGATGTGTGTAGGTCTCTGCCCCATGAGGAATGTCGTAGTTTACAACCATAGCAAGCTCTTTTATGTCAAGCCCACGAGCTGCTACATCTGTCGCCACTAAGATAGGGCATGATTTGTTAGCAAACTGCACAAGTACATCATTTCTCTCATACTGCTCTAAGTCGCCGTGAATGGCGATAGCATCTATCTTTCTCTTTTGAAGATTTTCAGCCAGCTCTTTTGCTTCTATCTTTGTGTTTGTAAAAACTATGACATTTTCAGGTTTTCTCTCTGAGAGGATTTTTACGAAACTATCTTCTTTGTTTTGAGTAGCGATGAACTGCTCTTCTATCTTGTTTGCCACTTCTGCCTGCGTTGTTTTCACACTCACAGCATCTTTTTGTATGCGTCTGCTCACGGCTAGCACTTCATTATCATAAGTAGCCGAAAAGAGTAGCGTTTGTTTCTCTTTAGGAGTAAACG
>WFNM01000002.1 GCA_015488615.1 Sulfurimonas sp. | reverse complement strand
TGGGGTAAACCAACGAAGGGTGCTAAAACTCGTCGTAAGAAAGCAAGTGATAAGTTAATTATTACTCGTCGTAAACCAAATGCTAAAAGGGTAGGTTAATTATGGCTCGTTCATTAAAAAAAGGTCCATTTGTTGATGACCATTTAAGTAAGAAGATCGAAAAAGCAAGAGCTGAAGGTACTAAGAAGCCTATAAAAACTTGGTCAAGAAGATCTATGGTAACTCCAGATATGGTTGGTTTCACAATCAACGTTCACGACGGACGAAAGTTCGTTCCTGTTCATGTATCTGAGAACCACATTGGTTACAAGCTTGGTGAATTTGCACCAACTCGTACATTTAAGGGCCACAAGGGCTCTGTTCAAAAGAAAGGATAGTCATGGCTAGAGCATTATTAAAATTTATCCGTGTATCTCCGATTAAATCTCGTCTTATTGCAAGAGAGGTTCAAGGTATGAACGCTGAAGAAGCTATGGCTGCTTTAGAGTTTACACCAAACAAAGCTGCGAAAATCATCTATAAGGTTATTGCATCTGCAGTAGCAAATAGTGGTATGGAAGCTGAAGATTGTATAGTTAAATCTTGTCGTGTTGACAATGGTCCAGTTCTAAAACGTTTCCGTCCACGTGCTCGTGGTATGGCTTCAGGAATTAGAAAACCAACAGCACATATCTTAGTAGAAGTAGAGGGCAAATAGTATGGGTCATAAAGTTAATCCTATTGGTTTACGTCTTGGTATCAATCGTAACTGGGAGAGCCGTTGGTTCCCTAACTTTAAAACAGCTCCTGCTGCTTTAGGTGAAGACCACAAGATAAGAACATTTTTAAAGAAAGAGCTTTATTATGCTGGTGTTGCTAACATCATCATCGAAAGAACAGTTAAAAGACTTCGTGTAACTATCGTTGCTGCTCGTCCTGGTATTATTATCGGGAAGAAAGGTGCTGATATCGAAAAGCTTAAGACAAATCTTCAAAAGCTTATTGGTAAAACAATTTCTGTAAACATCAAAGAAGAGAAGAAAGCTCAAACTTCTGCTCAACTTGTTGCTGAAAATGTTGGTACTCAGTTAGAGCGTCGTGTTGCATTCCGTAGAGCTATGAAAAAAGTTATGCAAGGTGCACAACGTTCTGGTGCTAAGGGTATCAAAATTGCTGTTGCTGGTCGTCTTGGTGGAGCTGAAATGGCTCGTACTGAGTGGTATTTAGAGGGACGTGTTCCTCTTCATACTCTTCGTGCTAAAATCGATTACGGTTTTGCAGAAGCTCATACTACATACGGAATCATCGGTATTAAAGTATGGATCTTCAAAGGTGAGGTACTTACAAAAGGTATTCCTGCTGAAGTAGCTGAAGAGAAGCAAGAACGTAAGCGTCGTGCTCCAAGAAAAGAAAAGGCTGAATAATTATGTTAATGCCAAAAAGAACAAAATATCGTAAAGTAATGAAGGGACGTAACCGTGGTTACGCTCGTTCAGGTTACTCTTTAGCTTTTGGTGACATCGCATTTAAAGCTGTTGAAGCTGGTCGTATTAACTCTCGTCAAATTGAGTCAGCACGTATCTCTGCAACACGTCACATTAAGCGTCAAGGTAAGATGTGGATTCGTGTATTCCCAGCTAAGCCATTAACTGCTAAGCCTCTTGAAACTCGTATGGGTAAAGGTAAGGGAGCTGTTGATCAATGGGTTATGAACATTAAGCCAGGTCGTATCATATTTGAAATAGCTGGTATTCCAGAAGAGATCGCTCGTGAAGCTTTAACTCTTGCTATGCACAAGTTACCATTCAAATGTAAAATTATCACTGCGGAGATGAGCAATGAAATATTCTGATTTAGCAGATAAAACAGCAGCAGAGCTTAATGCTATGCTCAAAGAAAAAAAGACTGAATTGTTTACTCTTAAGATTAAACAAAAAATGATGCAACTTCAAAATACTAGCGAACTTCGTATTGCTAAAAAAGATATTGCTAAGATTAATACTGCACTTACTGCAGTAGCAAACTAAGGAGCCTGTTGATGACACATAAACGTGAAATTCAAGGTAAAGTAGTAACTAAGTCAGGTGATAAGACGGTATCTATCGTTGTTGAGCGTCGTGTTATGCACCCTCGTTACCACAAAGTTGTAAAGCGTTTCAAAAAGTACCTAGTACATGATGAGCGTAATGAAGTAAAAGTTGGAGACGAGATTATTGCAATCGAGTGTCGTCCACTTTCTAAGACTAAATCTTTTAGACTTAAAACAGTAGTAACAGGAGCAAAATAATGATCCAAGGTTTTACTCGTTTAGTAGTAGCTGATAACACAGGTGCTAAAGAGATTATGTGTATTAAAGTGCTTGGTGGTTCTAAGCGTCGTTATGCTTCAGTAGGTGACGTTATCGTTGCTTCTGTTAAGAAAGCGACTCCAACTGCTAAAGTTAAAAAAGGTAAGGTTGTTAAAGCTGTTGTCGTTAGAACTCACAAAGAGATCCAACGTGAAAACGGTTCATTAATTCGTTTTGATGATAATGCAGCTGTAATCCTTGATGACAAGAGAGAGCCAATTGGTACTCGTATTTTTGGACCTGTTGGTCGTGAAGTACGTTACGCTGGTTTCATGAAAATTGTTTCTCTTGCGCCGGAGGTTGTTTAATGTCAAAGTTTAATTTCAAAAAAGGTGATACTGTAGAAATTATCGCTGGAGATGATCGTGGAACTAAGGCTACTGTTGTTGCAGTTATGCCGAAGAAAAACAAGGTTATCGTTGAGGGTTGTAAAATAGCTAAGAAAGCTGTTAAACCAACTGAAGAGAATGCTAAAGGTGGTCATATCAATAAAGAGATGCCTATCGATGCTTCAAATGTACGTAAAGTGGAGGCATAATTAGATGGCACGCTTAAAAGAAAAATATTTAGCTTTGAAATCTGAATTACAAGCTGACTTAGGAATTAAAAATTCTATGCAAACACCAAAAGTAGAGAAGATTATCATCTCTGTTGGTACTGGTTTTGCAATGAAAGATAACAAGCTTATCAAAAACATCGAAGACACAATTACAACTATCGCTGGTCAAAAAGCGTCAACTGTAATTACGAACAAATCTATTGCAGGTTTTAAAGTTCGTGAAGGTATGCCAGTTGGTGTACGTGTTACTCTTCGTGGTGAAAACATGTATGATTTCTTAGATCGCCTTGTAGCTATTGCACTTCCACGTGTAAAAGATTTCCGTGGTGTTCCAAGAAATGGTTTTGATGGTCGTGGTAACTATAACTTCGGTCTTCAAGAACAACTTATCTTCCCAGAGGTTAGCTATGATTCAATCATGCAAATCCACGGTATGAATATCACTGTAGTTACTACAGCTGATTCAGATAAGGCAGGATTTGCTCTTTTAGAGAAAATGGGAATGCCTTTCACTAAAGGGAGTAACTAATGGCTAAGAAGTCTATGATCGCAAAAGCGGCAAGAGAACCTAAATTTAAAGTACGTGGATACACTAGATGTCAAATCTGTGGTCGTCCACACTCAGTACTTAGAGATTTCGGTATCTGCCGTATCTGTTTTAGAAAAATGGCAAACGAGGGATTAATCCCAGGTGTTAGAAAGTCTAGTTGGTAATAGTATGGTAGATGAGCAAAAGCCCATCTATCCTACGCTAACGCTAGGTTCTCCTCAGCGGAGGGCTCACGCACTAGTGCGTTTTGTTAGCATTTACTGATTATGAAACTCCTAACAATAGCAGGTGCTTTTTACAAGCACCCACATTAAGGAAAAATAATGGCAATTAATGATCTAGTATCAGATGCGTTAACTCGTGTTCGTAATGCAGGTATGAGAAGATTACCAGTTACTACTTTAGTACATTCAAAAAGTATTGAAGCATTAGCAAATATCTTAGTAGAAAAAGGTTACCTAGAGTCTGCAAACGTTCTCGAAGATGGCGTTAAGAAGACAATCAAAGTTGTACTTAAGTACGATGAAGACGGTAAGATAGTAATCAATGAAATGAAAAGAGTTTCTAAGCCTGGTAGACGTGTTTACAAGGGTAAAGAAGAGATTAAACGTTTCAAAAATGGTTATGGTACTATTATTGTAAGTACATCACATGGCGTTCTTCCAAATGACAAAGCTTATGAGCTTGGCATTGGTGGTGAAGTTATGTGTACGGTTTGGTAGGGAGATAATATGTCAAGAATTGGAAAATTACCAGTAGATTTTGGAGCTGACATTAAGGTTAGTACAAATGGAGACGTTATTACTTTTACTAAAGGTAAAGTAACTATGGATTTAGATACAAAAGGAAATGTTGATTTCGCTATTGATGGAACAACTTTAACTTTTGCTACTAAGTCAGATGCTAAAGAGCATAGAGCTTTTTGGGGAACTTATAGAGCATTAGCTAACAATATTGTAATCGGTTTAACTACTGGATATACAAAACAGTTAGAGATTAATGGTGTTGGTTATAGAGCTGCTGTTAAAGGCAAGGTACTTAACTTACAACTTGGTCACTCTCACGATATTAACTTTGATTTAGTTGATGGTCTTGAAGCTACAGTTGAGAAAAATGTTGTTACTCTTAAGAGTCATGACAAACAACTTTTAGGTTCTGCAGCTGCAAAAATCAGAAGTTTCCGTCCACCAGAGCCATACAAAGGTAAAGGTGTTAAGTACATGGAAGAGCATATCGTGCGTAAAGCCGGTAAGACTGCTAAGAAGTAAGGGAAGGTATTAAAATATGAATGCAAAAGTATTAAAAAGCAAAGTAGCAAACCGTCTTAGACGTAAGTTACGTATTCGTGCAAAAATATCTGGTAGTGCTACACTTCCTCGTGTTTCTGTATTTAAATCAAATCGTTACCTAAGTGTACAAGCTATTGACGATGTAGCTGGAGCAACATTATGTGCTGCTAACTCTAAAACACTAGGAAAATCTGCAAACAAAGAAGGTGCTGCTGCACTTGGTGAAGCATTTGCTGCTACACTAAAAGCTGCAAACATCACTGCGATTGTATTTGACCGTAATGGTTACCAATACCACGGCGTTATCGCTGCGTTTGGTGATGCACTTCGTGCTAACGAAATTAAGTTCTAAGGAGACATGATGGAAATTAACAGAGATGATTTTGAAGAGTCAATTGTAAATATTGGTCGTGTAACTAAAGTTGTTAAAGGTGGTAGACGTTTCCGTTTTACTGCTCTTATCGTAGTTGGTGACAAGAATGGTACTATCGGTTATGGTATGGGAAAAGCGAAAGAAGTTCCTGATGCTATCCGTAAAGCTGTTGATAATGCATTTAAAAATCTTACAACTGTAAGTATTAAAGGTACAACAATAGCACATGATATTGAGCATAAGTATAACGCTAGTCGCGTTCTTCTTAAGCCAGCATCTGAAGGTACAGGTGTTATCGCTGGTGGAGCTGCTCGTCCAGTTCTAGAGCTTGCAGGAATACAAGATATTCTTACAAAGTCAATCGGTTCTAACAACCCTAACACTCTAGTGCGCGCAACTGTCGAAGCACTTGGTAGACTTAAAGGATAATTGATGGGTATTGAAAATTTAACACCTTGCGAAGGTTCTACTTCTAACCGTAAACGTGTTGGACGTGGACAAGCTTCTGGTACTGGTAAGACTGCTGCACGTGGTCAAAAAGGTCAGAAATCTCGTTCAGGTTACAAGAGAAAACGTAACTTTGAAGGTGGTCAACAGCCACTTGCAAAGCGTATGCCTAAGATAGGATTTACTTCTCATCTTGTAAAGCCATATGTAATTAATGTTACAAAAATTAAAGCAGTAGCAGAACTCTCTGAGATCACTATCGAATCAATTCGTGGTGTTCACAAGATGGGTGCTGCAGTTGCTAAAGTTAAATTAGTTGGAGCTGGTGCAAAAGACCTTGCTTCAAAAATTAAAGACGACAACGTTACTACTACAGGTAACTAGTCATTATGAATAAAAATCTAGTTAATAAGATACTTATTACTATCGGGTTTTTATTTATCTACCGCCTGCTGGCTTATGTGCCAGTTCCAGGTGTAGATACAGCAGTTATTGCTTCTTTCTTCGACTCACACCAATCAGATGCTCTTGGACTTATGAACATGTTCAGCGGAAACGCAGTACAGAGACTATCTATTATTTCACTTGGTATTATGCCTTACATTACTGCCTCAATCATCATGGAGCTTTTAGCTGCAACTTTCCCTACTTTAGGACAGATGAAAAAAGAGCGTGACGGTATGGTTAAGTATATGCAAATTATTCGTTATGCGACTATTCTCATTACTATAATTCAAGCGATAGGTGTTAGTGTGGGACTTCAAAGTCTTACGGGTCCGAGTGGCAATAGTGCTATTTTAGCTGATCATAACACATTTATCATTCTTTCTGCAATCTCAATGTTAGCTGGAACTATGCTTCTTATGTGGATAGGTGAGCAGATAACTCAGAGCGGTATCGGTAACGGTATATCTCTTATTATCTTCGCAGGTATCGTATCAGCAATACCAAATGCTATTGGTCAAACAGTAACAATGGTAAATACAGGTGCTATGAGCTTTATTACAGTTATCGCTATACTAGCACTTATATTAAGTACTGTAGGTATTATTATCTATGTTGAACTTGGTGAACGTCGTATCTCTATCACTTATGCGAAAAAGACTATGATGCAGAACCAAAAAAAGCGTATTATGAACTATATACCTATTAAAGTGAACCTTGCTGGTGTTATTCCAGTAATCTTTGCAAGTGCTATTTTAATGTTTCCTATGACAGTTTTATCTTCTAGTACTAATCCTACTATTATGGCTATAGCTGATGTATTAAATCCAAATAGCTATTTCTTTAACTTTTTGACATTTATGTTTGTAATCTTCTTTGCATTCTTCTATGCAAGTATTACTTTTAATGCAAAAGATATTGCTGATAACCTTAAGCGTCAAGGTGGATTTATTCCAGGTATTCGTACAGGCGAGGCGACAAAGAACTTTTTAAATGATACAGCTAGTAGACTTACTGTTACTGGTGCTCTTTATCTTGGTCTTGTAGCAACTCTTCCATTTATGATTATCAAAGGAATGGGTGTTCCATTCTTCTTTGGTGGTACTGCGGTTTTAATTGTTGTTCAAGTTGCACTTGATACGATGAGAAAAATTGAAGCACAAGTGTATATGAGTAAATATGAAACTCTAAGTGCAGTCGGTCTCTAACGATGGCAATCGCACTTAGAAAACCTCAAGAAATTGAAAAACTTCGCGCTGCCAACAAGATTGTTGGTGGTGCACTCGAACTTCTCCGAACAAACACAAAAGCTGGAATGACTCTTAAAGAACTTGATGCAATGGCTGAAGACTACATCCGTAGTCATGGAGCACAACCATCATTTAAAGGTCTCTATGGTTTTCCTAACGCAGTGTGTACATCTCTAAACAACGTTATTATTCACGGTATTCCAACTGACTATGCACTCCAAGAGGGTGATGTGATCGGTTTTGATATTGGTACTGAACTTGATGGCTGGTTTGGTGATGCTGCTATCACTATGGGTGTTGGTAAGATTAGTAAGGAAGATGAAGCACTAATCGCTTGTGCAAAAGATACTCTTTACACAGCGATTAGTGAGATAAAAGAGGGAATGAGATTTAAAGAGTTATCTTTAATTCTCCAAACATCTATAAAAGATGCTGGATATATTCCTTTAAGAGACTTTTGTGGACATGGTATAGGGAAAAAACCTCATGAAGAACCTCAAATTCCTAACTATCTTGATGGGAAAGCGAAAGCTGGACCAAAGATAAAAAATGGAATGGTTTTTTGTTTAGAACCTATGATATGTCAAAAAGAATCAAAACCACTTATTTTAGAAAATGGCTGGGATGTTGTTAGTGCCGATAAATTACGCGGTTCACACTATGAGCATACTGTTGCAGTTATCAACGGTAAAGCTGAAATATTATCTCTTGCTTAAGAGAAAAAGGACTTAAATATGGCTAAAGCTGATGTTATTGAAGTTGACGGCAAGATTATTGAAGCATTACCAAATGCAACTTTTCGTGTTGAATTAGAGAATGGACATATTATTTTATGTCATATCGCTGGAAAAATGAGAATGCATTACATTAAAATTCTTCCAGGAGATAAGGTAAAACTCGAACTGACTCCATACTCACTTGATAAAGGTCGCATTACTTATAGATATAAGTAGGTGATAAGATATAGGGATGCTAAGTCCCTATACTCTCTATTTAGATACTAAAAAGTATCTGCGTTTCTAAACTCTGCTATTTCTGTTTCTACCATTTCATTTATCATCGTCGTAAAAAGTTCACTAATCATATTTGGATTTACACCTAGTTCTATAGCCTGATGGCGAACACGAGCTTTAATGAACTCTATTCTATCTTCTGCTTTTACTTCCTCTACACTGTTCTTAAACGCAGCTGCTTGACGTATAAGATGACTACGCTCTGAGATGAGCTCTACGAGTTTACTATCAAGAGTATCTATCTCAGTTCTTACTTCTTCTAGTGAATTACATTTTTTCATAATAATTTATCCTTTTATAGTCTTGAAGCTATTAACACTTCTGTAACTATTTGTGTGTATAATTTTATTACGATTCTCCTTGTATATTCTTATTCTGATTCGATAAGTTTCATACATAAGCTTTTAGGTTACACCTAGAAGCTTTTATCTCTCAATATCTTTATTTATCCAAGCTAAATACCCAGCACCAATTACAAGTAGTGTGAACATAATTCCCCAGATTAAAAGACTGCCTGATCCTGACGCAGTTTCTATCTTTTCATTCATAGTACTAGTTCGGTTTTATAAGTTTTTTTGTGGCTTTTGGAAGGTGAGCAAAAGGAACATTTAAAATCCCCTTTTTTTCCTTATCATCCAGAAGCATAACATCAAGAGTCATTTTTGCTTGGTAGAAACGCAGGGCTTTATACTTTTCGCCTAACATCTCAAACTCAATATTTCTAGCTCGTAAATCTTCGTTTATTTTTTTCTTTATCATGACTTAGCCTTTGAGATAGATTCCAGTATCTTTTACTTCTATTTTTCCTGTATCTTGGAGTGAAGTGAGTGTGCGTTTGAATTCTTTTTTGCTGAGTCCAAAGACATCTCTTATAAGTTCTGCATCACTCTTGTAGTTATATGGCATAATGCCTTTTGCTTCTTTGAGAAGTGCGAGGACTTTCTCGTCACTCCCACCACTTTTTTTACTTCCTGGTTTTCTAAGAGTAAGGTCAATATTGCCATCTTTTCGTACACTCTTTACATAAGCTGTGCGTTTCTCACCTATCTCTATAGTCTCAAATATTTCATTATGATAGATAAGGCCTTCGTATTTGTCATTTACTATACACTTAAAGCCAAGTGGTGTTCTTTGTATGATGAGTATTTCAACAACTTTATTTGCTGCTAGTCCTACTACTTTTTTCTCTAAGAAATCACCAATCTTTTCAGTTCCTACAAGTCTATGTGTACGCTCATCATAGATGACTTTGAGAAATCTTTTATCACCTACCTTAAAAGGTGTCTTTTGAAACATATTTGGTACGAGAAGGTCTTTACTTAGGTTCCAGTCCATAAATGCACCAAATGGTGCTGTATCTACTACTGTAAAAAGTGCCATCTCATCAAGCATTGCTGTTGGTTTATTTGTCGTCGCTACAAGTCTATCTTCTGAGTCAGTGTAGAGAAAGACATCAAGAAGCATACCTTCTTTCATCTCTTGAGTAAGGTATGGGCCAGGAAGTAGAACATCATTTCCATCCTGTGCCATCATATAGGCACCTGGAGTTGTGAGTCTGTCTATTTTAAGTGTGTTGATTTCGCCGAGTTCTAAAAAGTAACTCTGTGTTTTTTCTGTCATGTGGTTATTCCGTCTATTTAAATTTATTCGGAATTATACCATTTTTTTAGAGTTCTAAGATATCTCTAGTAATAGGAATAAGTTCCATCTTAATAGTTTTAATAAATCTATCAAGAGCTGTAGAGTTATGTGTTTCTAAATCATCATACTCTATCTGGATCACAATAGTCTCATCTGAGAACTCTTTGGTAAACTTACCAGCACTACTACTAAGTGCTATAACTAAGTCATACTCTCTATCTTGTACTTGATCTAGTGTTTTAGAACTGTACTCATCACGCCAAGAGCCATCTTTAACGAGGGCAGATTTTACATTTTTGTCTATTGGTCTGTTTTTTTTCACAGCGGCACTCTCTACTGTGACAGTTTTTACATAGTGGTTGAGAACTGCTTGAGCGATGATAGAGATTTTTGAGTTGTCATCACATAGCATGAGTATATTTTTGCTCATATATAGCCTTTATTTTCTTATTTGCAATTGTAGCAAATTATTTAAAGAATAAGTTGACTCTTAAACTATTTTGCACAAGTTAGAAGCTAAGAGAATTTTCTTTACTCTTTTGCTACTATGTTAAACAAGTATGAGGTTGTATAATCTCTTGCTTATAAAGATATAAGGATATAAATGTATAAAATAATGCTAGATAAAGAATGTGGATGCTTTAGAAGAAGTGATATGCAAAATAACATTACTTTGGACTCAAAAGATGAAGCTTTAGAAAAAGCACTAGAAATGGTAAATAGTATGAATAATGATTTTTGCAACAAGCATAAGTTTTCACTCGAAGAAGCTGGACAGACATTTTTAATAAAAATGAACTAATTTCTATAAAACTCTTTTTGGAGATTTTTTAATCCAAAAAGAGCTTATGTTAAAGCTTATCAATATAGTTATTCACAAGCTTCCTAAATTTTTGTACCACTATAAAGAATCTTTCCATAATGCCATCCCCAAGCTATAAATAGTATCAACCATAGTGTAAACGAGATATCAAACAAGAAGTTTAAACCCCATTCAAATGCCAGATTAAGACTAAAAAGAGCCCGAACAATAACTACTACTTGAATAAAAATAAAGAGAGTAGTTGTAAACTTATCAGCATGTGGAGCTTTTCCTGAGTGACCAAGTGTCACACGAGTTCCAAATCCTATAAGAAGAGTTGTTAAAAAACCTATAGCAAGTAAGTGTATGTTTAAGAAGTAAAAAGAAGTATCTAAAAATATCTCACCAAGAAGACTCAATGCAGAGAGTAAAAATGCAGTAGGTAACCAAAATAGAGCAAGATGCAAAACCCAAAGAATAGAAGGAGACTCAAAAGGTCTGAGTTCCCAGCGTTTAAACTCTATAATCATGTAAATACCGAGAAGTAGGTCGATAATAATCTCTACTATTTTGATATCAAGTGAAGAAAAAAGTGCCTTTGCTACAAAAAGAACAAAAATAATCTTGACAAAGTTTTCATTTTTTGCAGCAAAAGAGTGTGAGAAAAATGGAATCATTCTCTGCCCTACGCTAAACGCTAAGAAGATAAGATAGAGATAAAAGGAGATGTTTATAGCAGAGTTTAAAGCCACTGGAACATAGAGAGAAAGTATGAAAAAAGTATTTCCTGCAAGACCAAAGTAGTTGGCATTGAGTATCCAAAAGGAGTCTTTTTTATCAGTGGCTTTCCCAGTTTTGTATATGCTATGGAGTTTAGCAACTATAAGAACTTGTGCTATAAATGTAGTAAACATACCAAATGCAGTGAGGTGGATAGAGATAAAACTTCCAGTTACAAAGAGTACAGAGCCAAGTAGAGAAATCAAAAATATTTTCACATACTGCTCTTTGCTTATAAGCTCACTCTGGTTAAACTTTGGAAAAGTAGTAAATAAAAAACCTGTAAAAACATTCATAAAAACTAAAAATATAAGAGAGTAGACATGAAAGATTTTGGCATCAATAGCCAGAGATAGAATCCCCTTATAGCTAAGAGCAAAGAGAAGCATCATCACTATGGCATTAACAACACCAAGTAAGAAAAATGGCTGGTGTGGCTGTGATAGAAAATAGTTTGCTTTTTTTTGAGTGTTCATAATATTCCTAAATTAAATAAGTTTGCCCGAGTGTATTACAGTATGCTCCGAGCATAGCATGTTCAAAGTCGTTATTTGTTGCATACTGGTAGCCAAATGTCTTTGCCCACATTTGATGCTCTTCCATGCAGAGATAAAAGAAGACTTCATTATTACCTGCAATTTTTTGTTGCCAGGGCTTGAAACTTTCATAAGCATGTTTGAACATCTCTTCTTTCGTAGAGTCTGGATAAGATGTTTTCCCACTTGCATCGACATGCGGAATCTGTGTGATTTTTGTATGAAACTCACGACCTCTCAGTTGTTTGATGACTGGCTTGATAAATGTCAGTGTGCCAAAGCTCACAAGGGCTACCTCTTCAGGGGCGAATTCTAGTATAAGTCTCTCATAAACTTGCTTGTACTCATCAAGATAGCCGATATACTCTACGATAGGATGAAAGTGAAAGCCGACTTTGACACCTTTATCTGCAAGTTTTCTCGCTGCGTTTATACGTTTATCAAGTGAGGCTGTGAGGTGTTCTTCGTTTTCTATGATGGTTGGGGTGTTGAGACTCCATGTGCAGAGAATATTTTTTGGGACATCATTCTCTAAAAAGTACTTGATGTTATCACTTTTTGTTTTAAACTCTAAGATGACATTTGGGTTAGCAAAGGCAAATGCGCAGAGAGCATCAAGTACACCTTCTCTGTTTCCAAACATAAGTGAATCACTCGCTTGACCTGTTCCTATATGGTAGGTTTTATTAGGATCAAGTTCAAGGTTTAAGAGTTTATCTTTAAAACTACTATCAAAGGTGATGGTATTTTGATTGTAAAAACTCTGTATAGAGCAGTAAGAACAGTCAAAACCACAAGACTCTACTGCATCAAGAGTAAGAAGGTTGCAGCATCTTGTTTTTTCACTAGCCACAGGACAAAGACCAAGACCAAAGCCTTGTTTCTCTGCTACCTTAAAAGTAAACTTCTGCTCTTTTGGAATATTTTTAAGCGTGAAGTTCTCATAAGAGTTGAGTGAGTTTTGTATCTCCTCATAAGCCTTTCTCAGTCGAGTAAAAACTACTTTTCTTTGAGGATGCTCAGGGAAGATGATTTTGATGCGTTTCTCATCCCACATACTTAGGTCTCTCGCCATATCTATAATCTGTTTAAGTTCTTGATGAGAAAACTTATACTCAAAGGCTTTAGCTTGTATGAACTCCTGCTCATCGAGCGTGAGTTGTGTAAAAAATGTATTTTGTATTGCTTTTGTAAATTTTTCGCTGTATGAATTCATAAACGAATTTTAGCGAAACTCTCTTAACCCTATAAGAAACTTTAAAATATGACAGAATGCAATAAAAATAGATAAAGAGAAAATATTGCATTACAATTACTCTACTATTTATATGAGGAGTTTGTTATGACCTTAGGAAAATGCCCTTATTGTGAGGATGGAGAGATTGAAGTTCGAGATAAAGAAGTAAGTGGTAAAAAGGTAAAACTTTATGCCTGCTCAAATGCCAACTGGAAAACAGAAGATGGAGAGGTCTTTGAACTGACAGAAGATGCTAATTGTGATTTTAAGATTTGGCAAAATTCCTTGGCTAAGTATGGAAAATGGCTTCAGTATAAAGACATACGAACATTGTTGTCTGGTGAAGATTTAGAGCTAGAGTTTTTAAGTAAAAAGTATGGTAAAAAAGTTTATTATAAAAAGTTTGTAGTGCTAAATCAGGAATATGGAGTGAGTATTTTATGGGATTAAGCACTTCTTAATAAAACTTTTAAATATGTTTGGTTATAATTCCCGTCCGCTTTGCTGTTTTAACAAACAAGAGAGTATTTCTATCTTTATATATACTATATAGATAAAAGTATTGGCAAGCTAAAAATTCTCTACGAAAGAGAAACAAAAGTTTTCTTGCCTAAGAGCAGTGAAGATGTACAAACAAAGGACTACTTATGAAAGTAAGAGCTTCAGTTAAGAAGATGTGTGACGATTGTAAAATCGTTAAGAGAAAAGGCATTGTAAGAGTAATCTGCAAAGTTAAAAAACATAAACAAAGACAAGGATAAGCATGGCACGTATATCTGGTGTTGATTTACCTAAAAAGAAAAGAATAGAATACGGTCTAACGTATGTCTATGGTATTGGTCTTCATGCTTCTCGTCTCATTTTAGACGCGACAGGAATTGACTATAATAAAAGAGTTTACGAACTCAATGAAGCTGATGTTGCTGCAATAACTGCTGAAATCCGTGAAAACCATATGGTTGAAGGTGATTTACGCAAGAAAATAGCAATGGATATTAAAGCTCTTATGGATTTAGGTTCATATAGAGGTCTTCGTCACCGTCGTGGTCTTCCATGTCGTGGTCAGAAAACTAAGACAAATGCGCGTACTCGTAAGGGTAAACGTAAGACTGTCGGCGCGGCATAAGGATAGATTATGGCAAAAAGAAAAGCTGTTAGAAAAAAAGTAGTAAAGAAAAATATTGCACGTGGTATTTGCCATATAGCTGCATCATTTAATAATACACTTGTAACAATTACAGATGAGATGGGTAACATGATTGCTTGGAGTTCTGCTGGTTCACTTGGTTTCAAGGGTTCTAAAAAGTCAACTCCATTTGCTGCGCAAGCTGCTGTTGAAGATGCAGTTGCTAAAGCACAAGTACATGGTATTAAACAACTTGGAATCAAAGTTCAAGGTCCAGGTTCAGGTCGTGAGACTGCTGTTAAAGCAGTTGGAGCAATTGAGGGAATCAGTGTTACATTTATGAAAGATGTTACACCATTACCACACAACGGTTGTCGCGCACCTAAGCGTCGTAGAGTTTAAGGAGATTACTGATGGCAAGATATAGAGGTCCAGTAGAAAAAATCGAAAGAAGATTTGGTGTAAGCCTTAACCTTAAAGGTGAGCGTCGTTTAGCGGGTAAATCTGCATTAGAGAAAAGACCTTACGGTCCTGGTCAACATGGTCAAAGACGTAAGAAAGTTTCTGAGTATGGTTTACAACTTAATGAAAAGCAAAAAGCGAAATTCATGTATGGTGTTTCTGAAAAAGGTTTCCGTGCATTATTCGTTGAAGCTAAGCGTAAAGCAGGAAATACAGGTACAAACCTTATTACTCTAATTGAGCAAAGACTTGATAATGTTGTTTACAGAATGGGATTCGCATCTACTCGTAGATTTGCTCGTCAACTTGTAACACATGGTCATATCCTTGTTGATGGTAAAAAACTTGATATTCCTTCTTACCGTGTTAAACCAGGTCAGAAGATAGAAGTTCGTGAATCAAGCAAAGCAAATAACCAAATTGTTCGTGCTATAGAACTTACTAATCAAACTGGTCTTGCTCCATGGGTTGATATCGATGCTGAAAAAGTATACGGTATATTTACTCGTTTACCAGAGCGTGACGAAGTTGTTATTCCAGTTGAAGAACGTTTAATCGTTGAGCTTTACTCTAAATAGTAATTAATTAATAAAAGGGCGTTTCAAATATGAAAAAAATTAAAACAACTCCTCTCGCTCCACAAGAGTTTGAGGTAGAACAAATTAGTGAAAATGAAGCGAATATTATGGCTTACCCGTTTGAAACGGGTTATGCTATTTCATTAGCTCATCCACTTCGCCGTTTCTTATTAAGTAGTTCTGTTGGTTATGCACCAATCGCTATTAAAATCGAAGGTGCTAAACATGAGTTTGACTCAGTTCGTGGTATGCTTGAAGATATTTCAGATTTTATCTTAAATCTTAAAGAGATTCGTTTTAAGTTAGATGATGAAGCTGCTGAAGCAGAAATCAACTACAGCTTTGCTGGTCCTTGTACTATTACAGGTAAAGACCTTAGCAATGATGAAGTTTGTGTTGTAACAGAAGATGCACCACTTGCTACATTAAACGAAGATTCTACTCTTAACTTTAGCATCAAAATTGCTCAAGGTATTGGGTATGTTCCTAGTGAAGATACTTACGATGAGTTAGAAGATGGTTATATCGCTTTAGATGCATTCTTTACTCCAGTTAGAAGTGCTACTTACAAGATCGAAAATGTTCTTGTAGAGGATAACCCTAACTTTGAAAGAGTTGTTATGAACATCAAAACTGATGGTCAGATTACTCCTGTTGATGCATTTAGAAACTCTTTGGAAGTTATGTATGCACAACTTGCAGTATTTAACTCTGAGATTAGCATAAAAGCACCAACAACTATTGAGAGAGTTGAAGAGTCACCAGATCTTAAAAAACTAACTACTAATATAGATAGTCTTGGATTAAGTGCTCGTAGTTTTAACTGTCTTGATCGTTCAAGCATTAAGCTTATAGGTGAAATTGCACTTATGAGTACAAATGATTTGAAAAATGTTAAAAATCTTGGAAAAAAATCATACGATGAAATCGTTGAAAAAGTTCAAGAGTTCGGTTTCGCTGTTGGCGCAGACTTAGCTGATGATGTAGTTACTGCATTAAAAAAGAAAATTGAAGCTTTCAAAGCTTAATATAGAGGATTAGATATGAGACACCGTCATGGATATCGTAAACTAGGTCGTACAAGTACACATAGAGCTGCACTTCTTAAAAACCTTAGTATTTCGTTAATAGAACATGGAAAAATCGAAACTACTGCTATTAAAGCAAAAGAGTTACGTTCTTATGTAGAGAAACTTATTACAGTTGCTACTAAAAACGACTCAAATGCTCACAGAACAGTATTTGCTGCGCTTCAAAGTAAAGAAGCTACTAATAAACTTGTAACAGAGATTGCACCTAAGTATGTTGATCGTGCTGGTGGATACACTAGAGTTACTAGAACTAGAATTCGTCGTGGTGATGCTACTACTATGGCGTTTATTGAGTTAGTATAGTTTATACTGCTTAATAACTTAAATGCGAGTTATCTCGCGTTTAACTCCTTTATATTTCCCCCCTCAACCAAAGAGGACCCCGAATTCTAAAATACTTTAATAACAGGATTTACTAGCATGAGTAATTTCGCATTTGGAACTTACCGCATTACCGATGAAAACCCACAACATATTCAAGCTCTCATAGAAGCTATAGAATCAGGCATAAAACTTATTGACACCTCTACTAACTATATGGATGGTTCAGCTGAGCGTGCAATAGCAAAAGCTATGAGAAGCTTTGATGATGAGACTCGTGAATCTGTAGAGATTGTGAGTAAATTTGGCTATATTCAAGGCACTACTTTAGCACGACATAAAGAGGAACCTTTTGAAGATGTAGTTGAGTTTAGTGAAAACTGTTTTCATTCGATAAGTAAAACATTTATGCTCGATCAGTTAGAACAATCACTACTGCGTTTAGAACTCACAAAGATAGATTGCTATCTTCTTCATAACCCAGAGTACTACATGCTTACAATGCTTAACAAAGAGAAGCCATTAGATGAAGTGCTTGACACTATGATGGATAGAATCTTTGATGCTTTTGTTGCATTAGAAGAGCAGGTGAAAAATGGCACTGTAGGAAGTTATGGTATTAGCTCAAACAACTTTAGTATTGAGCATAAATCTATAGACTTTTTACCTTATGAAGATCTGATAACTCTTGCTGATAAAGCATCCGAAATAGTTGGAAATGATACACATAGTTTTACAACTATACAACTTCCTATAAATATGCTAGAAACTGAGGGACTTAAGTGTGCTTCATGGGCAAAAGAGAATGGACTTCGAGTACTTGCTAATCGTCCTCTTAATG
Organism: Sulfurimonas sp.; assembly: GCA_015488615.1. GTDB lineage: Bacteria > Campylobacterota > Campylobacteria > Campylobacterales > Sulfurimonadaceae > Sulfurimonas. Next base: position 10,470 of record WFNM01000002.1, on the reverse strand, counting down.
CACAAAAAGGCGAGCTGATGTTTCGACTTGCTGACTATGATGAAAGTAGTGAGTATTACCACCATCTTAATGAGCTTTTAGATGTTTGTGGTGATGAACAACTCCAACCCTTAGGCAATCTCATAGAGCAATTAGATGAAAATAAACATAAGTATGGCTGGATAGGAGACTACGATAGTTTTTTATATGCTCAGATTATCCCTCACATACAAAAGACATTGGAGAAGATAGATGAACAGTATCTTGAAACAATGCTCAACTACATTGATATGTTTTTAACTGAGTATAGAAAAATGGTGGCATATGAGTGTTCTAAAAGTACACGAATACAACTCAAAGAAGAACTAGAAGGCTGTAATAGACCTCTTCAAGAGTGTGCACTTAATTTTCTGAGACAAAGACAAAGCATAGATTATATTCTTATAGGCATGAGAAAACCATCCTATGTAGCTGATGTTATTGCTTTAGCAAAATAGTTAATAAATAATTTTATGACCTGTTAAGCGATATTGTCCTATTTTATGATATCAAATTATAAAATTTCTAAATAGAGATATAAAGGAAGAGAATGATTCCATTTTCAGATGAAGAGTTATTAGAACCAGTTAAGTTAGTCATAGAAAAAGTTCGTCCATCTTTAGCACTTGATGGCGGAGATATTGACTTTATTACCGTGAAAAATGGTGCTGTTTATGTACAGCTCAAAGGTGCATGTATAGGCTGTGCTAGTAGTGGTAGTACACTTAAGTATGGGGTTGAGCGTCAGTTAAGAATGGATATTCATCCAGAATTAACGGTAGTGAATGTACCTGTTGGCATGGAAAATGATATAGATAACCTTTAAGGGAACAACATACTTTCGCTGTTACTCCTTAAGAGGGATTGAGAAGCGATAGTGGTATCGGCATTTAGTGCCAGAGAAGAAGTAGATGAGCACAATAAGTAAATATCAAATATTGACACAAGCAAAAGAGAGTTTTAACAGGGCAGAATATAAAAGTGCCTTGGAAAAATTTGCTAGGGTTTTAGAAAACTATCCTAATTCAAAAGAGGCCTTTAATGGTGTTATCCTTTCTGAGATGGCTATGAGCGGTGAGGGTGATGCCGAGGCTCTTTTTGACTACTATGAGATACTAAAAGAGGATGATAAAGAACAAGCTGATATTATTATGAGAGAAATCTTGCAAAATATGGATGGCAGCTTAGAAAAATTGAGTGAAGTCTTTGCTGACCCTATTCGTGAACGTTTAGAATTTGAAGACGGTATTTTATATAGTGATTTTAAACAGCTATTAGATGAGGGTGCTCCTTTTAAAGAGACTTTTGAAAATATTATGTTTTCCACTCGTGTTATCATTACACAAAAAGAGGATTTTATAGACTTTTTAGATAGACTTATAGAACATGATTTTGCTGAGATGGCACTCACTTATCTGGAAAATGCGCTAAGTATTTATCCTAGTAACCAACTGCTACGCAAACTTCTTAAAAAACTTGCACAAGGTAAATAGAGTTGAAAATAGAGCTCCCAAATCAAACTTATAAATATGTAACAGAAGATTCTCAAGAATGTGACAAAGAGACAGCATTTGTCCTTACTGCACAAAATGAAAAATATCTTCAAAATGCAAAAGAAAATAATGCACACTCTATTATTAAAATTGCAGAAATTGCTTCACTTTTTCGTATTGCTGAGATAGAAATAATAGGTATTACTGGTACAAATGGCAAAACAACTACAGCGAGTGCTATCTACTCTTTTCTTCTTGACTTAGGCTATAAAACTGCTATGCAGGGAACACGTGGTCTTTTTATGAACGATACGGTAGCAGAGGGTAAAACACTTACAACGCCATCGGTTTTAAACACATACAAGCATATCTATCAATCTGTTGAAGCTGGATGTAAATACTTTATCATGGAAGTAAGCTCTCATGCAATTGTACAAAAACGTATTGAGGGATTAGAGTTTGCTCTGAAAATTTTAACAAATATTACTCAAGATCATCTTGATTATCATAAAACTATAGAAGATTATATCTATGTAAAGAACTCTTTTTTTCAAGATGAGGGGAAAAAGCTTATCAATCGTGATGAGCCTAGAGCTGATTTTAACTTCAAAAATGCCTATACATATTCAATAGAAAATCCTTCAACTTACAGACTAATGGCATATTCACTCAATAATGGAAGCAGTGGACTTATTCAACATTTCCAAGAGATAGTACCCTTTACAGCATCTCTGCATGGATTTTTTAATCTCTATAACCTTATGGGAGCGATCTCAGCTGTACATCTTTTAACGGGTAAAAAACTTGAAGAGATAGCAGATGTAGTAGACAACTTTGCAGGTGTGAGTGGAAGAATGGAGCAGATCTCTACCACTCCAAACGTTATAGTAGATTTTGCACATACTCCCGATGGAATGCAGCAGGTACTTAATGCACTTAAAGAAAAAGAGCTTATAGTTGTTTTTGGTGCAGGTGGGAATAGAGATACTCTCAAGCGTCCATTAATGGGTCGAGTAGCCTCTTCTTTAGCAAAAAAAGTATTTATTACTAGTGATAACCCTCGACATGAAAACCCTGAATCAATTGTTCAAGATATTTTAGGTGGCATAGAGGATCGCTCAGATGTAGTAGTCGAACTTAATCGTAAAAAAGCTATAGAAATGGCACTTAATACTCAGGGTGAGGACGAAGTGGTAGTTATCTTAGGAAAAGGTGATGAATCTTACCAGCTTATTTATGATGAAAAACTTCCCTTCGATGATAGAGAGATTGTAAGAGAATTACTAAATCATTAAGGTGAAGGGACATTAGTTAAAGGTTTTGTTAAAGTCAACTTGATTTGTAGTGTTTATAAAAAGTGAAGCTTTCAGAAATATGGAAGTAACATTTTGATCAATTGTAAAGATAACACTACTTGCATTTTGCTCACTTATAGTGATATTTTCATCCCCACTCCATAAGATATTATTAGTAAGTGAAATATTTGATTCATTATTCTCAAAATTTCCTGTGACATTAAGTGTTTGCACAACACCAACTTTACTTATATTTATATCAGAGTAGTTAAGTGATTGTAATTTTTTAATATATACAGGAGTAGTATTAAAAAACTTAGAGTCATACTCTATTTGCAAGGTAGTGTTCCCACCATTATGAAGAGGGGTGACTGAGCCTATGCCGGTAAAAAGTAAAGTTCCATTATCATCACTTGACCAAGTTATATCTAAAGTTCCATCTGCCATAGTTCCATTAGTATAATTCACTATAGCTTTGTAGTTATGTGCTGCATCTGTAGAATAAAGAGAGATATTTGAGTCATTAATATCTATAGAAGAGATATCTGGAATTGGTGAAGTTGTAGTGTTATCTCCACATGAGATAAGAAGTAAAGGAAAGAGAAGTGAAGATATTTTTGTAGAGAGTTGCATAATATTCCTAGTATCTGTAGTTTATACCGAAGTATAGTGTATTCATAACTGAGTTATAGCTTATTTTTTTTGTGATAGTATTTATAGCTTCGTAAGAGATATGTTTAATTTCATACCCAATCTCTAGGTCTAAATACCTGTTTAATGGAACATATGTGCCAAGAACTAGTTGGAATGAGCCAAATGCAAGAGATTTCTGAAGCTTTCTGTCGATATTTTGCACACCACTTCCAAAACCAACTTTTACAAAGGGAAGTGCATAGATGTCAAAGTCAAAGGCTTTTACAAGACTAATATTGAAACCTATTTTTTTGCCATCTTTATTAGCAGAGGGTGCTGATGAAAATATTTTTGCATTGTTATTGAGATAATCTAAAGAAAATTCAATTGAGTAGGCTTCTCTATTTCCATAGCCTATTTTAATATTTGCTAAAGTAGATGAACTTCTAGCATCTATTTCGGAGAATTTTTCATTGTAAATACCAAGGTGAGTACCAATATAAGGTCTTGCATCTGCAAAAAGTGTAGTAAGTAAGAGTAAAAAGAGTAGAATTTTTTTCAATTTATGTAGCTTCCTCTAAGAGTTTTAGAGGTAAATTATAGCAAAATAGTTGCTAATAAACTTAAAAATACAAACTTATTTTGTAGCATTAGACTAAAAGAGAAGAATTTTGCTATAATTTCGAAAAAATTAAGGACTATTTATGGGAATCCCTCAACCAGCTTTTTATATGTTTAAATGTGAGCAATCAGCTCCTCCAGGAATGCCAAAACCATCTTGTGTAACAAAAGATACACAGGATCTTTTTCAACACTTAGCGACTACTCTTATGAAAGAGGGTATAATGGGTACAGTCCAGCCAATTCGTACAGGATGTATGAATCGTTGTCAAAATGGTCCAGTAATGCTCGTTGAGCCAGGTCATACTATGTATGCTGGTCTTACAAAAGAGAAGATTGATCGTATCGTACAAGAGCACATTATCGGCGGCAATGTAGTTGAAGAGTTCGTAATAGACTCTGAAATGTGGGATGCTCCAATAAGCCCTGCAGATATGAAAAAGCAGATGGGTCGATAGGAATTTAGATGCAAATAGAGATGCTTTATAGTAAACTACATCGTGCTACAGTAACGGATGCCAACTTAAATTATATTGGTTCTATTACTATAGATGAGGAGCTTATGGAAGCTGCAAAGATGAGAGTAGGGCAAAAAGTAGAGATACTTAATATCAATAATGGTGAGCGTTTTAGTACCTATGTTATTCTTGGTGAGCGTTATAAACGCGACATCTGCCTTAACGGTGCAGCAGCTCGCAAAGTACAGCCTGGTGATAAAATCATCATAGTTGCTTATGCTTCTTATGATGAAAAAGAGCTTGAGACTTATGAGCCTAAGGTTGTTATCTTAGACGATAAAAACAACATAACAGATATTGAGGCTTGTATCTAATGTTTGATATGGGTCAAATGGGTAAGATGCTTGAGGGAATGCAAGAAAATGCAGAGAAACTCAAGGGTGAACTTGCAAGTAAATCTTACAGTGTGAAGACTGGTGGTGGACTTGTAGAACTCACTGTCAATGGTAACGGTGAAGTTATAGATCTAGTGATAGATGATACAACTTTAACTGACAAAGATATGTTACAGATTTTACTTATTGGTGCCATTAATGATGCCAATAAAATGGTCCAGCAAAACCAGCAGAGTAGTGCAATGAATATGCTCGGTGGTATGGGCAATCCCTTTGGTGGAGCGAAGTAGGTGTTTCGCCTATTTCTTCTCGTACAACTTCTTCTAGTAAATATATATGCCTGTCAAGGTGGTTATGCCTCTTGCATAGCTAAAATAAAAGACTCTAAAACTATTCAAAACAGTTCTCTTAGTATCCCTATAAAAGGAGATAAGAGATTAGTCTATTCTAAGCAAAGACCAAATGCGAAAATTCTCAAATATGATCCATTTCTCTCACTTTTTCTCATAAGAGACAGAAGAACTTTTTCCTATCCTTTTAGTGTCAACATGAAGCTACAATTAGGTTCAGCCCTTGTGACTAATAAGAATGCAAAAGAGGGGAAAATTCTCAAAAATCAGCTAGGACTTGATTCACTTGCACTCTATAGTGTAAAAAGTAAAAAACCTGCTCTTATTACAAGTTCATGCTGTTCTTTAGAAGGAATAGTGACACCTATGGGTGTGATTCAAAAAGAGTATATTAAAAGATTTCTCTCCCCTGCACCTGCTACTTATGGAGATATTGGAATAAGGGTGAAGAATGAAAAAGGTATAGTGATAATAAGTGCTTCAAATCCTTATATAATAAACAACCCTTTACATCAAGGAGATTGCATAGTGGCTTTTGATGGTAAGAAGGTTCATGCTGCTTCTGTTTTTATGAGAACTGTACTTTTTTCAAGGATTGGCTCATCACACATTATTAAAATAAAACGTGATGGAAAGTTTTTTACATTTAAGGTGATAATAGATAAACGCTATGGTGGAGGAGCATTAAGTGATACTTTTTTAGAGCAAAAAGGCATTTACTTTGATAAAACTCTTCATGTTCTCAAGTTAGCAAAAATATTTAAGAGCTATGGACTTTTAGTAGGAGATCAGCTTCTTCAAGTTAATGGTGTAACGGTAAAAAATCAAGAAGAACTTATGCGGTATATAGAAAACTTCAAAGAGTTCTCACTTCTCCTTTTTGAGAGAAAAAACTTCCAGTTTTTTGTAAAGATTAAGTAGAAAAGTACTACAATTTCCCATGCAAAACTTTGAGCAATTTTTATTAGAAAACTTACCTACATCTAAAAGTATTCATCCTACTTATGAAGATGCTTTACAAAACATGCTTATTGCTGGTGGCAAAAGATTTCGCCCAGCTCTTTTACTAGGTGTAGTAAAAGCTTATAACCCTCTTATGCTAGACTCTGCAAGACATGCAGCTTATGCTATAGAACTTCTTCATACATACTCACTTATTCACGATGACTTACCTGCTATGGACGACTCTCCACTTCGCCGTGGTAAACCTACTCTACATGTTTCTTTTGATGAAGTAACTGCTATTTTAGTGGGAGATGCACTTAACACTTATGCATTTGAGGTATTATCTAATGCCCCCTTCTCTGATAGTACTCGGGTAAAACTCATCCGTGAGTTAGCTTCAAATGGTGGTCTTAATGGCATGGTTCTTGGTCAAGCTATCGACTGCTACTTTGAGAACAAACCACTCAAGATAGAAGATATAAAATTTCTTCACACAAACAAAACAGCTAAACTTATAGCGGCTTCACTTAAAATGGGGGCTATTATAGTTGGTCAAGAAGATGTGGCACAGAAGCTTTATGACTTTGGTATCAAACTTGGATTATTATTTCAAATTCAAGATGATATCTTAGATGTAACGCAGAGTAGTGAAGAGGCTGGAAAACTCACAAATAATGATGAAGATAAAAATAGTTTTGTTACTATACTCGGACTTGAAGTTGCAACTGCAGAGGCAGACACAATAGCTGCAGAATTAACACAAGAGATGCTTAGTCTCGATGAGAGCTTACAACGTGAGTTGTCCTCGTTACTAAGAAAGTATATAAATAGACACAAGTAAAACACACAAACAAACTTAAGGAATAGATATGCCAAATGTAATGCGTAAGAAGATGGCGGATAGTATTAGATTTTTAGCTGCAGATATGGTCCAAGCTGCAAATTCAGGACACCCCGGTGCACCTATGGGGCTTGCAGATATAGCAGTAGTTTTAAGTGAACACCTCAAGCATAATCCTAAAAATCCTGACTGGTTAAACCGTGACAGATTAGTATTTTCTGGTGGACATGCAACTGGTCTTATCTACTCACTCTACTATCTATGGGGCTATGGACTTGAGATAGAAGATCTTAAAAACTTCCGTCAACTAGACTCTAAAACACCAGGACACCCAGAATATGGTCATACTGCGGGTATAGAGATCACTACTGGACCATTAGGTCAAGGTGTAGCAAATGCAGTTGGTTTTGCAATGGCATCTAAGTTTGTTGGTGCACAAATAAATAGCGATACTGCTGATTTAATTGATCATCATGTCTACTGTTTATGTGGTGATGGCGACTTAGAAGAGGGTATCTCTTATGAAGCTGCTTCTATCGCTGGACATAACAAGCTGGATAACCTTGTACTTATTTATGATTCAAACCGTATTACTATTGAGGGTTCTACTGATTTAAGTATCAGTGAAAATATCCGTATGCGTTTTGAAGCACAAGCATGGGAAGTTTTAGAGTGTGATGGGCATGATTATGATGAGATTAATGATGCTATCATTCATGCAAAAGATAGTGATAAACCTGTTATCATCATTGCAAACACTATCATCGCTAAGGGTGCTGGAGAGTTGGAGGGTTCACACCATGCTCATGGTGCTCCTCTGGGTGATGGTGTTATTGCGAAGGCAAAGGTAGAAGCTGGTTTTGACCCTGCGAAGAAATTTTTTGTACCTGAAGATGTAATGGCTAGATTCCGTTGTGCTATAGAGCATGGAGATTTATTAGAGCGAGAGTGGATTCATAGACAAAAAACACTTCCACTTATGGAGCAAAACGAAGCATTAGCAGCACTACAAAATCCTGATTTTTCTCGTATAGATTATCCTGTATTTGAAAAAGCTGAAGCGACTCGTGGGACAAATGGGAAGATTATGAATGCTATCGCTCGTGGTATCCCTAGTTTCTTAGGTGGATCAGCTGACCTTAGCCCATCGAACAAAACAAACCTAAACGATATGGGAGTTTTCCCTAAGGGGAGAAATATCTACTTTGGTATTCGTGAGCATGCGATGGCGTCTATCGTAAACGCGATGGCTCTTTATGGTCCACTTATGCCTTTTTCAGCTACATTTTTTGTTTTCTCAGACTACCTTAAACCTGCTGCTCGTATAGCTGCTCTTACAGGCATCCAAAACTTCTACATCTGGACACACGATAGTATCGGTGTAGGTGAAGATGGTCCAACTCATCAACCTATAGAGCACCTTTCACAGTTTCGTGCACTGCCGAACTTCTATGTATGGCGTCCAGCTGATGGTGCGGAAAATGTAGAGGCTTGGAAAAAAGCACTCAGCATGAAAAAATCTCCCTCTGCGTTTGTATGTTCTCGCCAAAACCTCTCTGTGCTTCCAAAAGCTGCAAAGGGTGATGCATCTCGTGGAGGTTACCTTCTTTCTGAGTCTGATAATGCAGTAATGACTATCATGGCATCAGGTTCAGAAGTAGAACTAGCACTCAAAGTAAGAGACAGTCTAGCTGAGATGAGTGTTCCTGTTAATGTTGTCTCTGTTCCATGTTATGACCTTTTCATTGAGCAAGATGCAGACTACATGGCTTCTGTCATTATAGAGGGCACAAAAACTGTAGCTATAGAAGCTGCTCGTGGTTTAGAGTGGTATAGACTTGCAGATACTGTTATTGCCATGGATACTTTTGGTGCTTCAGCTCCAGCCGGACTACTTTTTGAGAAGTTTGGTTTTAGTGTTGAGTCTATTATGGAAAAAATTAAGTAATCTTTCTACATAAACACTATATTCTCTAGTACTTTATAGTACTAGAGTTCTTGAAATACTCTTTACGAAGAGTTACCCTCGTATATATGCCTTTTGTGTTTGTATCCTGCTATCTACATATCCACGACCAACAGTAAAGTGATATAGCACTTGAAACTTATTGTCTTTTAGTCCTAAGACATCATGCATCATATCATCTAAAAAACATCCGATACCAGTACCACTTAAGCCCATAGAAGTGGCTTCAAGATAGAGCTCTTGTCCTACCATCCCACACTCCCAGTACAGTTCTTTGTATCTATGTGCACCAAAGCTATGTAACTCCTCTGAGAAGTGTGTGAGCATACCAAGCGAGAAAGCACCATCACTTGCTATATCTTGAGCACAACTCACACCCTTACTAAACTCAAGATAGGAGGAGGTATCTAGGAAGTAAAGATTTTTAAGAGGCATCTCTTTCCAGAGAAAACTTGGAAGCATTGCTTCTTGTAGAGTTTGTTTGTGCTCTTCGTTTCGTATCAAGATATAAAGGCCTGATTCGTAACCTGTAACACGGTTGACAAAGAGAGTGAGGTGTGCTGCATTTTCTTGACCATGAAGTGAGCCATTGACTGACGTTAGCAGAGTGTGAAACTGCTCTTGTGTGATGAATGATTCTTCTCTGTCCATGACGTGAATACTTCTACGTTTAAGAACTACCTCTTTTGACTCTTGTGTGGGCTCGCGTTTGACCTTGAGGGGTGCTATGTGTTTTTTTGCTACTTCATCTACACTTGTCGCGTTTTCTATCTGCTCTATTATTTCCCACTCTTGCATGCTAGAACTGAGCTCATTTGCTATACCCTTATAAAAGAGAGGAAGATCTGCTACTAGAGTGCTAAGGTCGATTTGATGTGTACTTTGAGTTGGTGAGACAAGCAGAAGCATATCTGCAATCTCTTCTTCATGAAATCTACTCTTTTGATTGAGTCCCATTATCTTGTTAAGGTCTGCATTTGAGAGGGTATCTACTCGAGTAATATCCCATCCGAGCATCTTTGCAGATACTACTAAACTCTGCCATGCGTGACCAGCATCAAGGTTCACATAACGAAAGGCCCGCTCTCCATACTTCCAAACCTCTCGCCATGAGATACTTGAAAGCCCTACTAGGAAACTATTTGCAGGAAGTTTTTCCCAGAGAGAACTTTCAAACTCTGCTAGGACTTCAAGTTTATGCTCTTTGGGTGCATAGTGAAGCACACTACTTTTTTCTGAGACATCTTGTAAAAGTGGGGGTAAAACGAGATACGTCTCACTTGGATGCAGGTTTCCACTAGAAGCATTACACCTCACTGCCCATTTACTGCCACCAGACTCTTTCCAAGCGGCGATTCCCATACTAAACTGTAAGAACTGTGCGAGGGATTCTTTAAGAAGTGGAGCAGCAGGGACATTCTCATCAAGCAGACTATAGGGAATAGTCGCGTTTGT
>WFNM01000001.1 GCA_015488615.1 Sulfurimonas sp. | reverse complement strand
TTTGGGCTTTAAGTTGCGTGATAATGTCATCAATGTTGAGCTTATACTCTGCTACTTTTTTGCTATCAAGCACAAGTTTGTACTCACTCCAAGCAGGTGCTTTCATCTGAATGTCAAAAACGCCATCAATGCCTAGCATCACAGGTTTGAGCTCATAGTAGAGCTTTTCAGTGAGTTTTGCACGAGAGATATTGTCTGAACTTATGGTGTAGATAGAAACAGGATACATACTCGGTGTTGCTTGTCGGATGGTTACTTTTGCATCTTTACTGATGGAGTTTTTTATATCTGCCATACGCGCTTGAACAAGTTGGTAAGCCAAATAAGGGTCGATGCTCCAGTTGAAGTAGATATTTATATCGGTAGTTCCAACAGAGGTAGAAGAGACTATCTTTTGCACATCTTGCACAGTTTTTAGAGCTTCTTCACTCGGTTTTGTGACAGAGTAGAGCATTTGAGATATGGGTGCATGACCATTGTCAATGCTTACTTCAATACGAGGAAAAAATATATTTGGCAAGACCCCTTGAGGGATGGTCGTTGAGAGCTTATAACCAACAGCTGTTAAAAGCGAAATGATGAGAATAATAGCAAGTTTATTTTTTAAAATATAGCGATAAAAATCTTTTTTTTCTTGCATTATTTTATGCTCACTTGTAAATTATCATGAAGCATATAGGTATTTTTAAGTGCTATTTTCGCATTTTTTGGTAAAGTGTTTTTAATCAGTGCCTTATCTACCATATCTTTTTGTATCTCTACAAAAGCTACATGAGCGATATTTTTATCATCTATGAGATAAACAGCAGGATGATTTTGCACTAAAACTATCGCCTCTTTTGGGATGAGTAAACCCTTTACTTTTTTGAGTTGTATTGTGGCATTTACTTGCAGGTTCAGAGGAAGACTTTGTTCAGGTTTGACTATCACTTCCATAAGGTTTTGGGAAGTTTTTGGCACTATATTTATTACTTTTGCAAAGCTGTTTTTATAACTACTTTGGAGTGTTACTTCCATCCCTCTCTGTATTTGTGAAGCATAGTCACCTGCTACAAAAAGTTTCACATGATTATTTTCATCTAACAATGTTGCAATCTTTCCCCCATACTTTATAAAACTGTTTTCTGCTGCAAGTTGTAATATGGTAGCACTTTTTTTGGCGAGAATAGTAGCATTTTTCTTCGCTAACTGAAGTATTGCATATTCATTTTTTGTACTTTGCAAAACTTCACTTAGCTGCATCAAGGCTATTTTATCGTTAATATAGCTGTTTTTAGAGCCTACACCCATCTTATACTTCTCTTGTGATCTTTTTAGTTTTTCTCTAAAAGAATCAGCTTCACCTTTTTGTAAGAGCAGTTTTTCTTGTAGAAATTGGAGCTTTTTATCTCTCTTCTCACTGCTAAGAGTAGCGATAATACTTCCTTTTATAACAAAACTATTGTTAGCAACAGCCAAATGAAGAATACCTGAACTTTTTGCTATAACTGAGGTTTGCTTTGTTGACTCAACTTTACCTATAGCACTGAGAGTTATAGCTCTTTCAGTTTGGCTTGGAGTAAAAAGAGTTACTGAAACATCTGTAGCCCATAATGAAAGTGTAGACACAAAAATAATTACTAACTTTAAAAACATATTTGACCCTTTTTATTTGTATTTTACTGTGATACGATGAAATGAATATGAAATTTTACAATTTTTTGACTCTCTTTCTATAAAATGTTATCACCATAACCTTCACAACATCATTAAAAATAAACCAAACAACAGCATAAAGCCACATTATCCCTGCCCATTTCCAGCCAATTGGTTCCATCAATTCAAAGCCATAAACACCGATAAGTGTTCCAGCTACTGCACTCCAAAGTGTGGCATTTACAAGGATCCATGAAGGATGAGGACCTTTAAAAAACCAACTATCTGTACGAGTATTATAAATCGTTCCATGCCCTGCTACAACAAGTTTTACAAAGAAAAGAGACTGTACAAACGCAAGAGGTAAATGTATAACACTCATAACGTACCAAAAGATTAAAAAAGAGGAAGCTACACCTGCCACACCGAGCCATGTTGAAAGTACTAACATCTCTTTCATATTCCATCGAACTGGTCGCGGCTCTATCTTTGTGTTGTCATAAGCGATAGCTAAAATAGGAATATCATTAAGCAGTGCTAAGAGAATAATCATTAAAGCTGTTACAGGATAAAACTGAAATATCACAATAGCTAAGGTCATAAACAGAATAATACGAATAGTCTCAGAGATGCGAAAGATAGTATAGCTTTTCATTCTCTCAAAAGTGATACGTGCCTGCTCTATAGCCTCTACAATCACACGAAGACCAGGTGCCATAAGTACTATGGATGCAGCAGCTCTTGCTGCATCTGTAGCACCACTTACCGCTATACCACAGTCAGATTTTTTCAGAGCGGGAGCATCGTTAACGCCATCTCCTGTCATCCCTACTATATGGTTTGCTTTTTGAAGTTCATCGACTATAAAGTACTTATCTTCTGGAAAGACTTCTGCAAAACCATCAGCACTCTCTATGAGTTTTATTATTTCTGATTCATGTTTTTTGACACTTCCAGAGCTTATTGGGTTTGTATGAAGT